>CAZNBA010000124.1:0-1509 GCA_964571395.1 uncultured Muribaculaceae bacterium | reverse complement strand
TATAAAAGACTCTTATAAAAGACTCTTTAAGAGTTTATCTTTAATAATTTTCCGTTTCGCACCTCTACAACTTGCTTTGATTCTTTCACTTAAGTGTTTATTTTTTAATATTATCCAGAAGATAGGCCTTCATAAAACCATTGAGATCACCATCTAACACACCCTGAGTATCAGAAGTCTCCACATTTGTCCTCAAATCCTTGACCATCTTATATGGGTGCAGAACGTAACTCCTTATTTGCGAACCCCATTCAATTCTCTTCTTCTGACCTTCAAGTTCAGCCTGTTTCTCTCTTCGCTTTTCAAGTTCCAACTCATAAAGATGTGATTTCAATATCCGCAATGCATTTTGTCTGTTATCAAGTTGAGACCTCGTCTCTGTATTTTCTACAGTTATCCCTGAAGGAATGTGCCGAACCCTTACCCCTGTCTCAACCTTATTTACATTCTGCCCTCCGGCGCCACTCGAACGAAACGTGTCCCACTCCAGATCAGAAGGATTAATATTTATCTCAATAGTATCATCTACAAGCGGATATACAAAAACAGATGAAAAGGTAGTCTGTCGCTTTCCCTGAGCATTAAAGGGTGAAATTCTTACTAAACGGTGAACTCCGTTCTCCGCCTTAAGGTAACCGTAAGCGTACTCTCCCTCAAACTCAACAGTGGCAGATTTAATACCGGCTTCATCGCCCTCAAGCACATCATAAACAGAAACCTTATAGCCATTTCGCTCGCCCCATCTTGTATACATCCTCAGTAACATCGAACTCCAATCATTACTCTCCGTTCCACCGGCACCGGAATTAATCTTCAAAAGGGCTCCAAGGTTATCCCCCTCCTCCCCCAACATACTTTTCATCTCAACCTCATCTATATGAGAGAGCAGTTCTCGATAAGATTCATCAATTTCCGTCTCATATTCTGCTGTACATTCCTCACTTTCCGCCATCTCCACAAGTACCTCCAAATCCTCTATCCCACTCTCTATCCTATCTATAGAGGTTACCCAATATTTAATACCGGACAGCTTTTTCTGAAACTGCTCTGCCTCCTTTGGATCGTTCCAAAAATCAGGTTCCGCAGTACGTTCAACCATCTCTTTAACCTTCACCTGCTTACCGGCATAGTCAAAGAGACCTCCTTAAAGAGGCCACCCTGTCTTTGCAATCTGCAATCTGCTCCTTTTGTATCATATTTAATTATAGTTAATTATACTTAATTATACTTTGTATGTAACTTAGCCAATCAAATTACACATGACCTTCTCGCTAAAAATTACATAGCAGTTAACTAATGAGAATCCCTTGCACAATTTTCTTGAATACTTTCCATCGCACTTTGCAAATTTATGCAAAATTGATGCAAAAGCAATCAAAAACTCCTAAGATGCTTATTTTAAATATGAACATAGTGCTCCAAAAACTGCAAATTAAACCAATACAACTGCACTGTATGCAATACTCAAAAGAGTTTAACGGAGCACCTGCAAAAAGCTGTGCTTAACCT
>CAZNBA010000123.1:0-1523 GCA_964571395.1 uncultured Muribaculaceae bacterium | reverse complement strand
AAGGTATAACATTAATATCAATAATACAAGTATTATAGCCTTTTTCTTCAATGCACACCTCTACAAATATAGAGTGCGAGGACCATCAAAGCCTTCGCACTCTATATTTAAAATTATGCAATGCGAGTTATTAGTAACCCATATATGAAAGCATGCGAGCTGCATATCTGCGGCCAAGCTCTCTGTATCCCTTTGCACTAAAATGCAGACGATCTCTTGCACAATCACATCCGTAAGCAGGTACAACAAGTGCTTGTGGAAGTGTGGCAGGAAGTTTCTGAATAACATTGTTATGTGAAGCACATGCACCTCCCTTATCTGCAGGAACTACCTCACCTGCCAACAGAGGAACTGAAGCAGGTTCCAGATTCAGATCTGCCAATATATTATCATATACCTTCTTTACATTGGCCGGCCAGTTTTCATCGTTTGTGTTTGTCTCACCCTGATGAAGTAAAATTCCTTTAATAACGCCATCCTTCTGAGCTATTTTACAGAGTTCAATCAATTTGGCATAAGGATTACCACCGTATTCGTTTACAATATTCTTCATCCAACCTGCTTGAGAGCCAATATATCCTTCAAACTTATCTTTGTCGAAGAGATCAATTGAGCAACCGGCAACAGCAACCATTACAACACCTACTTTAACATCCTCCGGAAGAGCATCAACCATAGCTCGTCCAAAATAATCTGCAGGTGTAAGACCGGTAGAACAACGAGCCAATGGAGGAACAGCCGTACGCCATACGCCGGCTTTATTCTCACCGCAATCTACGGCTTGCAAGGTAACAAAACGGGGATTGACTGTCATGTCCTGAGCTTCCGGTCTTGCATTGCCCTCCATATTGGACTGACCTATACAGATGTAGATGTGAAAATTTGGATCGGGAGCTGCTTTTGCGCCGACAGTAGTCAGGGCAAGAGCCACTAAAAGAATAATTCTTGAAAACTTCATTTTATTTTTCATTTTAAAAGTATTCTGCAATTTTCGCAATTTATTCCGACTTCTGCAAGAAAAAAAGTAACTTTGATGCACAATCAAAAAAAATGGGAAAGAGGACAACTTTTGCTAATAGGACCTTTATGTTAGGTTCTTTCGTTATGATGGTATTATTGTTTTTGGTAATATTCATCTTCCTGATGTGGGCATTCAAAATAAACAGAAGCCAAACAGATCAGAAATACAGCGACAGATACGAAATCACACTTGGGGGCACAACTTTAGGCGAGCCTATGAACCTCTATGTAAACGACAGTCTCCTATTCAGCGGAACTCCTGCTTCTGAAATTACATTATCCTTCACTCGTTTTGCCGAAGAGAATAGTCTCCTAATAGTCGATGTAGTGACAGATCAAGTATCTATTATCAGCCTTCCGGAAAAACAGGGAAAAATCAAAATTGAGAAAGAGGGGGTCGAATTTAAAATTGCTCCTTAAGGTTTCAAAATAGACTCATATCTATTTGGGTCACTCAAAATTGAGACAGCATCATCAAAAAAGATGTCATCCTTAAGCCTCTG
>CAZNBA010000122.1:0-1526 GCA_964571395.1 uncultured Muribaculaceae bacterium | reverse complement strand
CTGGTCCAGGTTGCTGCATTTGCACTTAGGATTGCTGTTTGGACGCTTGGAACCACAAGGAATTCCATTGTCTTGGATGAACCATTTGTGGCATTATCTGACAACCTGCAGCCTCTCGCAGCAGAAGTTATTAAGGAATTGTCAGATAAATTGGGCCTACAGTTTATAATGGTTACACATAGGAAAGAGCTGACCGGGATTGCGGATCGCATATTTGAAGTCAACCGTAAACGAGTAGGCGAATACTGGCAGAGTGAGGTAAAGGTAATATGAAAAGAGTGTATGTGGCGGGTGCGTATTCAGCAGACAATGTACTGGATGTCTTAAAAAACATTGGTAGGGGCGAAGAAGTCAGCGCCGAGCTGTTCCTGCTTGGCTTTGCGCCCTTTTGCCCATGGCACGACAAGAGTTATGTTATTTTAAACTGGCGCCTTAATTATACAGTGCAGCAGTTCTACGATTATTCGATTGCCTGGCTTGAAGTATCGGACGCAATGTTCCTTGTAGAGGATTGGGAAGACAGCAAGGGCACACTCAAGGAGATTGAGGTTGCGAAGGATCTTGGAATTCCGATATTCAATAGAATCTGCGATTTAGTGCAATGGAAGGAGTCTTTTTCAGAATAATTACATAATTGATCTTATGTGAGGTAGTACATTTTATTGATAAGAAAAGGCCCCTCCAAATAGAGGGGTCTTTTTTAGGAGAAAATATGAAAAGAAGTCACACAGCCAAGACTTCGTTGTGTGCAAATACTGATTATCACCTTCTGAGTGCTTTTTCTACATTGATATATTTTCTTTCAGATACTTCTTCCTGTTTCCCCCTATTCATATTAAAAACGTTGGCATAGTATCCCGAAGTTCTAGTCATTTGTTGTGCAGGTATTTTTATAACTTTCTGAGTATTTGATATGCTTGTTTTATCTATTAGATTCACCCTAACCTCCGAAGTTTTTATGGATAGAAATATCTGCGGGCTTCCAATAAAAGCCTTTAGTCTTATCATACCCAAGATTGATTGAGGCCATGGTAAGCAATCCTATGATAATTACAAGCATTAAAAATCTAAAAAATCGCTCACTTTTAGAATTTCCGAGTAAATTGTAAAATTTAAAAAATATATTCATTTGATCTCTCCTTATAGATCTTTAAGTTCTTCGGTGTCGAGCTCGGGCACAGTGAATGTCTTCGAATAACTAATTGCTTCCAGGGTCACTGTTGCAGTCGCTCCTCTTGCAATGTCAAAATACATCATACCCGCATATGTGCCAGTTGTTACATACGTTCCGGCTTCGGTACCTGCATAAACAGTGTTGTCCTCCTGATAACAAGTTACGAGAGCATTCCCTGTGAGACCTGTGATTATTGTACCATCCGGGTTGAGGAAAAAGCCATATACCCGGCACATCTCAGGATCGGCAGGAGCTGACGGTACAAGTATTGTTCCCGTGTATGCAACCGACTCAACACCGTCGACTATCAGCGTCTGATTTGCAAAATAGTAACCTGTTTTATGCATCTTAA
>CAZNBA010000121.1:0-1680 GCA_964571395.1 uncultured Muribaculaceae bacterium | reverse complement strand
TTTCATATCTCTCAGAAGGCGCCACTGGATCCACAAGCCAGCCATCGAAAGTAAAAGGTAGATTCCGAGTATGAGTTCAGAGCCATCTCCCCATTCTCCGGTAATCCCTTTGATCATGAATATGGCCACATAAAAGAAGATATGCAAAAACCACAAATAACAAAGAATCCTTGAGTGAATGATCTCCTTCCCATGAAGTTTAATTCCGGTTTCCACCCCAGCAGAATCGGGGCGCATTAGCCTTCTGCGCATACTGCATTGAATCCAGAAACCAGCCACTAGAGCTGAAAGGAAAGGGGATAACCCCAGGAAGATTTCCATGAAAATATATAGCGATTCTGTTGTAAGGAGGATGATCAGTAACATGACCAGTAACATGACCAAATAGCCGCAGAGTACCCCACCCCATAAAAAACAAAGTCCCTTCGCTTTGTTGAGGACACTTTTATTCAAGAGAAACCAAAGAAACCAGATATACCGCAGGAGCCACACCAATACTATTGCGGCAAGAATCCAGCAAACATAAAGCACCCCAAAAGAGGCATCCGAATATATGTCCGGGATCATCCATCTGGGCATAAAATCGCAATACAATACAATCCCCCACCACAGACGAGGAAATGCTTCTGCATAATTTCCATTTTGAGGACTCGTAATCCGAAGCCTTGTAAGGGTTGAATCTATGATAAAGGTCTGCTCTTCATTTTTTTCACCTTGTGGGTAGGTTAAGAGCCAAACACCATTGGTCCGGGTGTAAGTTCCATAACTGAATACTTCACCATCCTCAGAATACTCCTCAGTAAAGAGTCCCTCGTTACATTTGAAGTAGATATTTGACTCAAAACTTGCACCGCGTATCCAAAACTTTCCGCTGGGTGGAAGGGGTACGAACAGAATGCAGCAGAAGACGGTGAGCAGAATTCCCGAGCTGATCAATCGCCACCGTTTTAAAAAACCTCTATAAGCCTTCTCAATAAACATGAGTTCCATTTTTCGGGTTCCCTATAAATTCACAAATGCGGGCAGGGCAAAAGCTACTATTATAGCCAGTAGAAACCAGGGTAATATCTTATATTTGTTTGACTTGTTCATGATAAGGGCGATATTTGCTGCAACCCCTGTTCCGAAAAGAAGAAGGGTCAAAAAAGTGGAAAGACCCTTGCCCACGTAGGGCAAATTCCCGTTTCCATCAACAAAAAGCCCCGCAACAACTAAAAGAACGATGTCTATTAGTGCAATCAAAAATAATAAAGAGATATTCACTTTTATTAAAAAACAATTTATAAATAATAACACATTTAAATAACTATTTTTTAACCCAAGGCAATTCCAATCCATTCAGATTTTCCTGTGTATCTATTATCCTTACTTCTCCATAATTATAAACTACACAATATTTATTAGTAAGATTAAGTATTATAAAATAATTCGTAATATTGGTTTCTTCCGTAGATGATTTCCATAAACTCAGGCTAGGATTAAAAAACAGATTACTCTCACCGTATTTAGTCTCAATTTCTTTAAGCTTACCCTTATCTCTGAGAGATGTGCGCAATTGCTCAATATCAGAAATATCTGGTGTGTCAGATAGCTCAATTAGTGCTTCAAGATACAATATTTTTAGCGAATTCATAGCTATAAGTCTATCACGGATCAACTCACGGCGATCCTTACCTAACC
>CAZNBA010000120.1:0-1841 GCA_964571395.1 uncultured Muribaculaceae bacterium | reverse complement strand
GATTCATATAATGATCATATTTCTCTCCGTGGTAATTAAGATTGCATTTACGACCAGCTGCCGTCTCCGCTGCCGAAGTCCTCACTGGAGCCACTTGTGGCAAAGCCTTTCTCTGTCTTAAACTCTATCACCTCAATATCTGGCGAAATATAGGGCGTTTTTATCTCTTCCATAACTTTGGTATTTAATTATTATTTTTTCAACGGGCAAAGATATGACCTTTGTAATCCACTGCGATAATAAATTGGTAAAATTTTATATCAAATAGATAAATTTTATATCATTATCGTAAATTTACGTATTTAACATCTCTTTAACCATAAAAAATGTATTTTTGTAGTTTAATTAGTTTATCAATTCGATAAAATACACATGGCCGAATATTATAGTAATTTGCAGTTTATTGTCTGGGTGCTCCTTTTAGTAACGGGAAGCTATATGTTGATTGGAAAGGTACCGGTAAAGGCAATTTTTGATAATTACAGGAGGTCGCGGAAAATAATGGGAGTAGCTTTCCTCGTTTACTGTCTGCAATTCTTTTTCCAATGGAAATTAAATGCGAGAGATAATTTTCCCACTATTGCGTCCGCACTGAATATTACCTTTTTCTATCTGGCTGCAATTTTATTGGGATTCTCATTTATCTCCCTGCTAAAAGAGAGATATATTACCAAACTACGTATTATTTATTCGTTTGCGGGGTGGATATTGTTTTCTCTTGTTGTGTGGCTATCTATCTTTTTGTTGCCCGGAAATACTGCAAAATACGTGTTGATTTTCTCTGCATTATGGCTCTTTGTATTAATCGCATACTTATCATGGGACTTCTTCGAAGCATATCGCGATGCCGTTAAAAAGATACGGAACTATCATTCGGATGAGGTTGACGGGTTTATAAGATGGATCAATAAGAGTGTCTTCTTTGCTGTTATAATGGGCCTATTATGCTCTGTTATGGCCTTTGCTCCCAAATGGATGCTTACTCTCTATCTTATTGTTTCCATTCCGTTTTTCTACTATATCTTTATCTGCTTTATTGATTATCTTGTAAATTTCGAGATAGTTGATTCTGCATTTATAGAGGATGCAGATACATCGGAGGAGCACGTATCGTTAAATTTTGCGGGTAGTAGAGTTTTGGATAAAAAGTTGAAACAATGGGTAACAGCAAAAGGTTATCTCCATCCTAAAGTCAATTTGGGAGAATTATCTAAATTATTGAGTTCTAATCGCTCCTACCTTTCTAACTACATCAATGCAACCTATTCGTGTACCTATTACGAGTGGGTGGCAAAACTTCGTATCAACGAGGCTAAGGAGATATTTACTAATGAGCCAGATCTGACCATTGCTCAAATTTCCGATAGGGTTGGATTCTCCTCATCTTCACATTTTATTGCCACTTTTACAAAGTTGGAAAAAATATCGCCATCGCGCTATCGCCGTCTTCATGAAGCACCTGCAAAAGAGAGTATTCAGGTCTAAATCAAGGAGGTTTTATCGTTGTATGGAATGCTATCACAGATAACATAATGCAGATCTCGTTTGTATGGAATGCTATCACAGTAGCTCTCCGTTGCCTGAGCTGCTATTTCAGCAATTCAGCAAACAGGTTGTGCTTAGCTTCGTTGAGTTGGAATGCTATCACAGTAATTCGACAAACAGGCCTCGTTTAACTTCGGAAAAGCCTCAGATGCTCTCGGCTCTGTTTTCGAAATTACTGTGATACGCATTCGTGGGAGTTTCTAATGAACTGCTAAAGGATGCATAGCATCCGCACCGTTCACGGTGCTGTATTTCAGGCTGAAAGCCTGTAAACTGAGTGAAGCTCCTGCTGAACA
>CAZNBA010000119.1:0-1881 GCA_964571395.1 uncultured Muribaculaceae bacterium | reverse complement strand
ACACGTAGTAGTCAATCGAAGACTATGACAGACAAAGCATCGTTACAGAAACGTTGTTCCGTGGTTTCGATGATTGTGTTATCCTCACCCGAGAGATTGGTTTGCTCCTCCACCTCAGTGTTCTCACCGGGGAGTACCATTGAGGCGATTCCTATAACATTTTCGCCAATAACCCAATGTGGTCGAATCTTCGTATAACCTCCAACATTCTTGGCCAAAGGTAACGGTCATCTGACGCTCCTTTTCGCTTTCCAGCGAGTGAGAATGGTTGGCAAGGAAATCCTCCTGATAGCACTGTGATTTGGTTTCTGTATCGTGAAAAGTCTGTTGTTGTGATATCTGCATAGGAATCCGAATTAGGGAAATGTTATTCTATAGCTTGGCGACAAAAGTCGTTGTTGTCGCAGTGGAAGATATTTTTGATCCCTGTCCACTCGGCGGCGAGTTCAAATCCTCCGATGCCACTAAATAGCGATGCATGGGTAAGGTAGATTGATTTATTTTTAGTATGTTTACACATTGGAATATTTTTTATATGAGAAGAGTGTTGTACTTTCCGTTTGCCATATTTTTATTCATATTATCAAGTTATACGGATAGCATTGTCACAAATGACAAGCCACATATCGCTAATATTAGCTCTGTCTATCAACTTTTTGAAAGAGTGGACAGTATATGGCCTGGTTGTAATAATAAGGAATTTGCAGTGTCTTTAATATATTATGCAGACAGCATATGTTATGTTGTAAACCCCAAGGCAAAATTTAAATCGCAATATGATACCAAGTATATTTTCTCTGAGAGAAATAGAAAATTCTATCGAACGAATCGAATAGATTCGATTGATTTTCATATGCACGTAGGCTTTTCAATAGATGATGACGACTCAACAAATTTCAATTATTTTGAGCCATATATGTATTGCACTTCGCCAGAACTGACCTGTAAAACAGTCCCTGTAGATATGAAAGAGTGGCAAACAATGGTTCTTCACGAGATGTTCCACGGATTTCAGCTCAAGCACTCCATATTTATCAATCGCTTTAAGAACATTATTGCCTTAGGACAATCACAATCCACCTTGTCTGATTTATATAATTCTTATAACTGGTATGCCGAATCTGTTTCTGCCGAAAATAATTACCTACTTTCTGCATTAAAGAGCAGTTATCCAACAGAAGAAATAATGAAATTCATCACATTAAGGAATAGCAGATATGATCGTGTTCGTACCGAATTAGATATCGATATTAAAGAATGTGAGGAACTATTTGAAACAATGGAGGGTACTGCTCGATATGTTGAAGTTGGTATCTATCCTGACTTATATGATTTAGGTCAGAATAAATGGATATGGAGTATTGGAGGTAAGAACTATTTCTACTCTACTGGATTTAACATTGCAAGGCTTTTGGATAAACTAGAGGTGCAATACAAAGAAGATTTATTTGACCTTCCAAAGGCATCATTATTCAGCATATTAAGTAATATCACAAAGGCTAATAATTAACCGTTATCCATTCCTCTTGTTTTCGGCGGTTGGTTTTGCGTAGCTCATCAATCTCGGTGTAGATTGTGGCTCGCTTCTCTCGGAGTTCTTTTAGTTTACTCATTTTCTCATCAGATTTTTGATTGTTTATTGACAAACTTACCTCTCTGCCGACACGCTTTACTGAAACTTTGTCTCGGTTTGTTTGTTTTATTTTAGAACAAATGTTTGTTTTAAAATGAAACTTGCATTATCTTTGCATAGGAATAAATCATCTAATGATTAAAATATGGAACGCATGAAAACAATAGTAGATAATACAGAGTTAGGCAAGAGAATAGCCCTATTGCGTAACATAAAAGGATTAACGCAAGATGAATTATCGTCAAGCA
>CAZNBA010000118.1:0-1887 GCA_964571395.1 uncultured Muribaculaceae bacterium | reverse complement strand
CTAAATTATCATTTATCTTCTTCTTTAGTTCGATTCTATCGGTTATTACTTTATAAGCCTTTACTACTTCTCTTTGCTTTGCAATATCAGGTACAGGAAGCTCCACCATACAAAGCTCGTTCCAATCAAATATTTCTCTGACGCTACCGTGTGATTTGTAACGAGCATATCTATCAAATTCGGGTCTTGAAAACCAAAGCATAAGATATTCCGGATCAAGTTCATCTGTATTTTCAACCTCAAAAACACTGTAAGAACTCGAAATAATACAATCTTCGCTATCCAAATAGGCTATGGAAATCTTTTCGCCGTTTCTGGATGTAACAGGACCATATGCGAATTGTCCTGTTTTTACAATTTTATAACTCGATAAATCTGTCCCGATTATATTTGCAATAGAGGGAATGAACTTCTTTGCAATACTTACACCAAGCAGGTTGGTTACAGATAAGTCCCTATTTCTTATATCAACAGGTTTTATGTAATTACCCAAGACCTTGTAATCTTTACTCATCTTGTACTCCTATCCTATATATTTTCTATGAGCTATTTTTACATTGCTCTGTTTTACCATTGCATACTGCAATGTTGTATCTATTCTTTTATGTCCCAAGAGCTGTTGAAGCTGCTCGATGGGCATCCCTTTATCAATTGCCATTGTAGCAAGTGTTCTTCTGAATTTGTGTGGGTGAACCCTTTGTAAGCTTAATCTCTTGCCGAATTCTCTTAATCGCACTTCAATACCGCCAATTGTCAATCTGTTGTACGGTGCATTAAGAGATACAAACAATGCAGGATTTTCATCTTTTCTGCTGTCTAAATACTGTTGAAGATGTATTTTGGCACGAGCATCAAAATATACAATTCTTTCCTTATCGCCTTTTCCGAATACAACACATTCTCTTTCATTAAAGTCTATGTCTTCACGATTTAGAAGAACCATTTCACCGACACGCATTCCGGTTGAGGCCAGCATATCAATCATTGCTAAATCTCTGATTTCATCGCAATTATCACGCATAAGTTCAAGTGCTTCATCAGTGTAGGTTTCCTTTATACTTGTCCCTGTTTTAACTTTATGTATTCGTCTTACAGGGCTTTTTAATATATAGTCCTCATCTTCGAGCCACGAGAAAAAGCTGGATAATATTCTTCTGATATTATCTATGGTGACTCTGCTTGACTGCTTTTGCGTTTGATATTCAGTTAAATATGTTCGGATATCATCTGTAACAATCTGGCAAACACCTTTTTCAAGCTTATCAAGCATAGCCTGAATGGTGGATTCATAATATTTGAGCGATTTATCGGAACAACCCTCAATTCTTTTAGCAGATAAAAACAGCTCAACAAAGTTTTCTTGTGGCTGATCATCATTATTTTGAATTGAGGACAACTCATAATTCCAAAGGGTATGCTGCATTACTGCTTGCAATTTTTCTGTTTGTGCATTATTCAAATATGGTAGCATCCCTTGAATAACTTCATTTACTAATTTTTGTTTCATAGTCTATTCTCCTTAGGTTTGAGAACGACTACCAGTGGCGGTTCTTTATTTTAACCCTCGCCACTGCTGAGGGTGTGTTTGTTTTATGCTAATTTCGAGAAATTGATACACAACTAATTGCAATTAGATACAAGTCATTTTCTCCTGATTTTTTGTATGCACTTGCCCAACAAGAGATAATACCTTTTGTAGCTGCAATAGTAATAGACTGTCCGCCGTCTGGCTTCAACTCCATAAAATTGGAGCTATCGGCATAGCCTAAGTCATAGTAATCACATATATGACTTTCTACACTTGAATAATCAAGGTTTTTACTTTCGTATTCGAACCCCTTTGGGCTTTCTTTTTTCACTGTGTTCCTCCTATAAATGATAATTTAG
>CAZNBA010000117.1:0-1928 GCA_964571395.1 uncultured Muribaculaceae bacterium | reverse complement strand
GGAATGCACTTTGCAGATGCTTAATATTTTTTATTAAGTGAATTAGTCTTTAAGTTTCAATGCGATAACTATTTAAGCCCGTGTGGCTCAGCTGGTATTTGTCTGAGCGCCCTATTTAAGAGAGCGGTAATTTCCTTAGAATACTTACCCTCTTCTTCAACTATTTTGTACTTGTTTGAGACCTCTGCGCCGGTTGTCTTGTCTCTCCATTTCCTGCGTTTAATTGAAAGGGTTACTTTGTCGTTGTTTATAGGAAAATCCTTAAATGGAGGGGTTTCATAAAAACCGATTGGCGTATATTCATGGTTATTGTTTGGATCCTGAAGGATGTTTTTTTCCTCTATATGTATCAATATGGTATCGGCAAGGAGGTCAATTTTTGATATGATAAAATATTCTGCCACATCCTTTGGCAGTATTTGAGTAATTTTTTTTTGTATAGAGGATAACTCGGAAGACAAGCCTTCCTCTGTTTCATGGTCTCTGATATTTATAACTATATTTACTTCATCATCGTTTTTATCCATATTTTTTATAGACACTTTAATCAGGACGTAGATGCATAATATTAAAAACAATGTAACGAATACGATACCCATATTAAGAAAGTTTTATCGTTGTTTGGAATGTCATTCTCTTTTCCCATAATCTTTTTATTTAGAAAGTTAATAATTCAGATTATTCCTTACTTTCTCTCCGCGTCTCTGCATTTCATCTTTCCTTTTTTCCTCCTTGCTTTCTCTCTGCGTCTCTGCATTTCATCTTTCCTTTTTTTTCTCCTTGCT
This sequence comes from uncultured Muribaculaceae bacterium, assembly GCA_964571395.1. Taxonomy (GTDB): domain Bacteria; phylum Bacteroidota; class Bacteroidia; order Bacteroidales; family UBA932; genus Egerieousia. The sequence continues at coordinate 1,143 of CAZNBA010000117.1, read as the reverse complement.
TTTCTCCGGCTTTCTTCTTTTTTCTTTCACGTTTATTTTTCTCTGTTGACCGCATATTTTTTACAAATATAATTTATTTTTAGTTCTTTTATTCCGGTTTTAATTGAATGATTATTGGTTTTATTACCCAAATAGATTAATTGATATGAGTCAATATTGTAAAGTAGGTCTTCAAAAAACAACTTCAGGAAATTTATCATCATAATTCCCCAACTTCCACAATAATCTCCACGTATTCTGATGTCGCAATATGTGTTATATATTTAATAATTAACTATTTAACAATATGGCACCACATCTGTTATATATTAAGTCAAAGTGGTTCTTAGTATTATTTTAAGTTAATTATTCACCTTTAAAAACAAAAGTATTATGAAACGTATTATTGCAACTTTAGTAATCATGGGCGGAATTTTCGCAACCAGTTACGCAGCCAACCTAATGACTTCACAAACTTTGGACAACAACAACTCAATAACAGCAGTTCAAGATGAATATGTAACAGTAAAGATGGAGAATCTCCCGGAACTAATCCAGAGCGCAATCAAAACTCTTGCAGGAGATACATTCGATATCCAATTACTGGAATACAACCAGACTAAGGAGTACACAAGAGTCACACTTATTAACAAAACCGACAAAACCACAAAGGTTGTCATTCTGGACAAAGAGGGTAAAGAGGTTGTAGAGGGAGAGACTCAGGAAAAGGAAGAGGGGAAATAGTTTTCATTTTGGGTTTACTTAGTGATGATGGGGATGACAATGTCATCCTCTCATTTTTTATGTAACTGACGGCTGCTGGAACGCTCTGTGCCCTCACATTCGGAGGAATTTAGAAGCACCCGCAAAAGGCTGTATTTATGAGTTATTGGTTACTTCTTCAACTCTCTCTCGTTCAGAATTGCAAAGGGGATGGCACCAAAAACGGCTCAACTGCTTATGCGGCGTTCAGAAAGAGCCTCACTCGGTTAACAGGCCTTCAGTTTACATAATGCAAATTGTCAGATATATAAATCATTAATAGTATTCCAAAGGTCTATACGAATTTTAGCCTCATCATCCACACCTGTAATAGTAAAACGCTTTGCCATATCTTTCTCTTTAGTGTCTTCATACACGCCAAGAAGGATTGTTCCACCATAA
>CAZNBA010000116.1:0-2110 GCA_964571395.1 uncultured Muribaculaceae bacterium | reverse complement strand
CTGAATATAATAAACTTGAGGTCAAGCTGGATAATGGAATGCACTTTGCAGATGCCTAATGTTTTTCTTATTAAGAAAGTAAATAGGAATTTAAGATGAGGGAATAGAGATACCGCAAAGTTGCTGTAAAGTCTTGATATAATTAAAAAGGGTCTGAATACTGTTTTATAGCTATTCAGACCCCTATTGTTGTTTAGGTTGATATTGTTAGCCCGGCACCTTACTTTTATTATATGCCGAGCATCTCATTCAGGTAAGCATAAATTGCCGATAATCCTTCAAGTAAAAACAGACCTGTGCCTTCATTGTCGTATTTAGCCATGCTTTTCTTCTCCTTGTTGTGGGTTGTTAAGTAGGGCTGGTACATATAATTCTTGTTCTCTTTGTCATAATAGGTCTCCAATGTGAGGGTCCCCAAAAAGATGTTGTCGGAGCTGTTGTATATAATGGAGTTCCTTGATGCGTTTTTAGCATTAGCCAAGCCTTCTGCATACTCTTTGCTGCCAATCTTATAGCCGGCTGTTGCCAATTCTTTCTCCTTTTGTTTTAAGAGTGCTGAATTTTCTTCTATTTCAACAACCAACTTATCAAATATATCCATTGTAGAGCTCCTCTTTTTCACAGACATAGGGTATGTTGCAGGATCGATGAATGATTTTAACATGTTGGTACCTTGTGCTTTTGAGGTATAGGTAGCAAGCAAATGCCCATTCTTGGAGCATGAGACATTTGCATTCTCCGGTTCATTACTTCTCGAGTATCTTGCGTTGACGTTAAATTCATCGAGTTTTATGATTGCATCAATTAAGAGAGCATTATTGCCTTGCATCTCTATCTCCATTGACGCATATAAATTCTTCCCGCTCATTCCTCCTCCAATGGATAAAAAAATATGGTTCGGTATTGTATCGCTCACTATGTTACCTTGCTTGTCGGTGATTGTAATGATGTTCGGGTGTATAGGCTCAATCTCAAAATAGTCTCGAGGCCTTGCTATGAACCACGACAAGGAGGCAGTCATATTAGTGCCAAACATATCCGGGAATGTAAGTTTGATGGCATTCGGTGATTCACCTATCTTATCCCATACTTCTGTAGATGTATTGGCTTTGTAACTTCCAATTTTTTGTTTGTAGCGACTGAGTGTACTACTTAAACCAGAAAGATCTCCATTGAGGAGGTTGTAAATACTATTCAAAATATTATTGAATGGTACATTGCCCTTTGCATCTTTGTATTGGAGATATGTAGTGTTGAAGTACTGGCAATCAAGAGCGAATATTGCCAAGTTAAGAGTGTCAATAGCTGCATTGGAGAAGACTGATCTGGCAACATCTGAGATATATGCCTCCCCTCTTCCTGAGTATAAGCCTTTTCAAAATAGTGGTAGTTGTATATAATGGCTTCCTAATTAATTGGATTATCGTCATTACTGCAGCCTGTTATACAGATTATAAGCAGTGTTACAACTGATAGATAAAATGATTTTAAATAATAGCTTTTAATAATGGTATTAAATTAGAATATGATTTTTAAGTCTTTCTTTCTTTAATTGTAGGGAGGTAATTAGGTTGTATAGAAAAAAACAAGTGCAGCAGAATGTAGGCAAGTGTTGCCAGAATATTAATTCGGTAGAGAAAGGTTTACGGCATCAAGAATTTGCTCATTACTTTGGAGCAATGTGTGATTTGTAAATTTGAAGTTTGGAGAGAGACACATTTTACTTTTCATAGGGTACTTTTACAAAAATCATTTCAAATATTAAATAAGTTTTCATAATTTCCTATTTTTCCCCCCTTTATTATTATGAATTCCACGGTAGTTACGGCGCGCTACTTATTGTAGGCTTGCGCCTACCAAAAGCCGGCAATATCCTTTCGCTCGGCAGTGCTGAACTTCGTTCATTTAGGCATTGCATAAAAAAAACACGCTCAAGTAAACTTGGCGTGTGTTTTTTTATTTAATGCCTGATGCTACGCATCTGCACTGCACTCGCTTATTCGGCTATTTCCGTTCGCAGCTGAGGGCTGCTTCGGCAATAGTTTCCTCACCTCTGAATAGTTTGAGCAAGCTCGACTATTCGCTCGGTTCGTCACTATTTGACCTCTTC
>CAZNBA010000115.1:0-2181 GCA_964571395.1 uncultured Muribaculaceae bacterium | reverse complement strand
AATTTAATACTTTCAAGAGCAGCAATATGCCTATCGCGTTCCATTTTTAAGGATATAGCCCTTCCGGCAAGTATTTTCTTCCACTTCACTGTATCTCCAATGTGATTTTCTCTTGTAATATTGTCGATGTTCTTGATAATAATAATATCTGCCTTAATTTCATTTAAATTTTTAAGCAATGCACCATGTCCTCCTGGTCTGAACAGATAATTACCTTTATCGTCTAAAAATGGCTTATTGGAGAGATCAACAGCAATAATATCGGTAGAGGGAGATTGAGTTGTGAATTTAACCTTATATGTACATTTAAAACGAACTTGATATTTCTCTTTTACAGCATTATAATGGGCACGGAATTCGCGTAAATGCTCAGGAGAAACCGTAACTACCATATTCACAACACTCTCTTTATCCATAGCGTATAAAGCGCCCTCTACAAGATGCTCCTCAAAAGCAGTACGGGCACCATCGGGGTAACTATGAAAAAGAATAAGCCCCTTTGGTAGTGAACCATATCCTAATGCCTTATCATACAAGGTCATCTTAAGAAGATTAAGAGAGTTAAAGAAAGGGAACAATTTAATATTATTCAGAAATTTTGAGGCTGGAGAGTCAGGCGGAAGAGACTCTCCATTTAGTAATTTCTCTTCTCCCTCAAAAATATCTTTGAACATCCTGGAAGCCGCTCCGGAGGCAGGAACAAATTTACATATCGCTCCGGTGAAAGAGGAGTATGTTTTATAAGCATGCGTAATCTCTTTTTCATTGAGCACTTTAATACCTTTTAAGGGTGTAGCTGCATCAATAATCTTCAAAAATGAAAAACCATTTTTAAAATTGGTCATCTGTCTGTCGAAATCGGCAGGAGCAATGCCTTTCTTTCTCAATTGTGACAATTCAAACTCCTTTGACATAAAATTCCCTCCTGTAATTATAATTGTTTCTCAACTTCTCAAACTCCTCCGGAGAGGCTTTCAAACTCTCACTTGTCTCCATTAAAGGAAAGAGAGAGAGTAGTTTGGCTGCAACTTGTTCCTCCGAAAGAGAATCAAAATCAAATATATTATTATTCTTTTCCGCTACCGGCACCTCATAAACCTTTAACTTTTCAAATTCACACAAAATATCCTGTTTATTGCTGCCGCCACCGGATTGGCAGAGCAGTATCTCTTTGAGATGATCATTATCACACACATATTTTGCAACAGAGCGTATAGACATTTGTGTCCCGTTAACTTTGCCCTCAAAGGAATAACCGGCAATATGAGGTGTCGCGATAAATGCCCTTTTCAAAAGTTCTCTATTTATGGCAGGTTCATGATTCCACACATCACATATTACTGCGCTAAAGTTGTCGAAGTACTTCAATAACGCCGCCTCGTCTACAACTTCACCGCGTGAAGCATTCATAAACACGGCTCCTGGCTTCATTTTAGCAAAGAACTCTCCTGACGCCATTCCAACAGTATCTTCCTGTAATGGAACATGCATGGTTACAATATCGGAATTACGTAAAAGATAGTCCAACGAGTAGTAGGTTTTGAACTCATCGAGACGCAGAAATCCCCTATTGAAAGAGAGCGTTTGCTCCCGCTCCTTAGGTGGGTCATTTCTCAGAATTTCGAACCCCAGATACTCTCCGAGTGCAGCTATTTTGCCCCCTACATTACCCACTCCTATAATGCCAATTTTAGTAGGATTTGCCTCTTCATGCCCAGATTTTCGTTTATAGGAAAATTGTACTCCTTTCGTGGCGGCATATTTGAAAATAGCAGTGTAAAAATATTGAAGCACCCCTCCGGAATTACACCCTGGAGCATTAACAACCTCAATATTATTATCTCGGCAATAGCCGGTATCAATATGGTCTGTCCCAATAGTGGCTGTCGCAATTAACTTTACAGAAGAGCTCTTCAACAGCGCCTCATTACATTTTGTCCTGGTCCTGATTATCAGAATATCCGCCTCCTTAATACTATCCGCATCAATATCACCTCCCTTACGATACTCAACCGATGCAAAAGGGTCAAAAACACCATTCAAAAAGGGAATATCTTTATCTGCAACTATCTTCAACATAATTATTTATCTTTTATCTAATTAAAATACATCATCTTCCTCTCTTCCTCTTCCTCTTACTCTTACTCTTTTTCTTTACATTTCACAACTTCGTTTCTACAC
>CAZNBA010000114.1:0-2299 GCA_964571395.1 uncultured Muribaculaceae bacterium | reverse complement strand
GGCAGGAAAATAACTTTAAGCAGGCAGAGAAAAATAATTGTACGCAAGTATATAATATAAATGTATCATTATGGAAAAATTACCTAAAATATTTGTGCTGGATACAAATGTTATCCTTCACGATCACAACTCTATATATAAATTTCAAGAGAATGATTTGGTAATACCTGTCGCGGTACTTGAAGAGTTGGACAAGTTTAAAAAAGGCAACGATATGATCAATTTCAATGCCCGCGAATTTGTCCGTTCCATAGATGATATAAGTAATGATTCCCGCCTTTTTGACCGTAACGGATTCCCTCTCGGCAAGGGATTGGGACATTTGAGCATAGAACTGAACCATCCTTTTCCAAAGGATTTGGAGGGGTGCTTTAAGGATGATATTCAGGATCATAGAATACTCGCTACAACAATTTGGGTTAGAAATCAGAACCCGAATAGAATAGTGGGACTCGTTACAAAGGATGTGAATTTGAGAATGAAGGCGAAGGCTCTTCATGTTATGGCTCAGGATTATTTGACAGACCATATAAGGGAGGATCATGTGGCTCAGAGCGAACAGCGTGTGATTACCATTAAAGGACTTTCCGACAGTATGTTACAAAAGATTGCCTCTTCGGGCGTCTCTATAGATGAGCTAAGATATAAACGTCCTGCATGCAACCAGTTATACCGATTCAAATTTGCCGGTGTTGCCACAAAGGCCCAGAACTCAAAGGGTTCAAAAAGGGGAGTGGCCTATACAGAAGTACAAAAAGGGGGCGCTTCAGCACAGCAAAGCCAGGTACAACGGGGTACGGTACAACAGGGTACAGCTGCAAATCAGCAACGCAATACCTCAGTAAATCAGAATGCTTCGTGGGGCAAAGCCTTGAGTTCAAAATACAATTGGGAACCTGTGAATGAAGGGAAGCCAGCTGAGGGATTCTCAGTAAAATTTGTGCCTTCAGGAGTTCTGGCAAGATATGACTCCGATACCAATTTCATTGTTCCTACAAATCCGCAGACCGTATATGGAATTTCTCCGCGCAACGATGAGCAGGTTTTTGCGGTTGATGCACTTATGAATCAGAGTATCAAGCTAATCTCCCTTACAGGAACTGCCGGAACCGGAAAAACATTGCTTGCATTGGCCTCCGCACTTGCCCAGGTGGAGTTATATGATCAGATTATATTGTCTCGTCCTGTAATTCCTCTTCAAAATCAGGAGATAGGATTTCTTCCTGGCAATGCCAATGAGAAGATAGGTCCTTATATGTTACCTCTTTATGATAATCTTGCAGTGATAAAGAAAAATTTTGGCCTGTCGAGCAAGGAGAATGTGAAGATTGAGGAGATGCTTAAATCCGAGAGGTTGGTTATCTCACCGCTGGCATATATTCGCGGCAGGAGCCTTTCAAAGGTCTTCTTTATAGTTGATGAGGCTCAAAACCTTACCCCTCATGAAGTTAAAACAATAATTACTCGTGCGGGCGAAGGAACCAAGATTGTTTTTACAGGAGATATTCAACAGATTGACCAGCCGTACTTGGACAAATGGTCAAATGGACTTACGCATATCAGCGACAAGCTTTACGGTGAACGCTTGTTTGCGCATATCAACCTTATACGAGGCGAGCGTAGCGAACTTTCCGAACTGGCCGGTAAAAAGTTATAATTTTTTGAAACTTTAAGCACTTGTTACTCAGGCTGTATAAAACTCAGACTGTCTGTAGTCCAAACTGCTTACAACTTAGGCTGCTTTTCTTTCTCCCTAAATGGGTATTTTACTTTTCCGAAATCCAGGTCAGCAAAGTTACCGATTGCATTGCTTTATTGATGTGCTTCGCACCAGCGGCGAGCATTCACAAACATTTCCAACCAAGGTGTAACCTCATCTTTTGTTGTTTCTTTAGATGAATTCTCTGTGCTGGCTACCATCTTCTTTGTAAAGCCGGCTTGCAGTGAGTTGGATTTAGTTGAGCCCGCTTGAATTGAGCCGACTTGTGCAGCTCCGGTGCATCCGTTCTGGTGTTCAGGATAGTAGGCCCAGTTCCATGGTCTGAGACAGCGTTCAGGATGTGGCATCATAGCAAGATGTCTTCCGTCTGGACTGCAGACACCTGCTATTCCGAGCGGAGAGCCGTTCGGGTTGGCAGGGTAGGAGTTATAATTGAATGTGACAGCGACACAGAAATCTTTCACCATGCTGTTAAACTTATTCAAAACCTCATTGCTACTTTCAACTCCACTACTTTCAACTCTACTACTTTCAACTCTACTACTTTCAACTCTACTACTTTCAACTCTACTACTTTCA
>CAZNBA010000113.1:0-2419 GCA_964571395.1 uncultured Muribaculaceae bacterium | reverse complement strand
TGGCCCTCTTTAAAACCGGGAGGAATTCTTATCTACTCTACCTGTACTTTTAATCATTTTGAAAATTCGGACAACCTCAGCTTTATTGTCGAAAAACTTGGTGGTGAGGAACTTTTGCTTGGAGATTCTGATTTTAAGATGCTTTCCTCACACGGTGTTATAAGAGTTGCCGGTGGCGGGTATCAGTTTGTTCCTCCATTTGTGGAGGGAGAGGGACAATATTTTGCAATTGTGCGCAAGATGGATGGTGATGTGAGCGGTAATTCTCAGGGTAATTTGGGAAGAGAGAGAAAAAAAGAGAAGGTTAAGCGTTACGCAAAGAGCAGTCATAAGAGTTTGGTGGAATATGCTGGATGGGTTGAGGAGAGGAGAGGAGACCTTGTGAAACTTTATGCTTCGGCAATTGCCGGTGAGATTGGACTAATGAGAAAAAGTCTTAAAATTCTTAGTTCCGGTACTGCAGTGGCAATGGTTAAGGGCAAAGATATGGTACCATATGCAGATCTTGCACTCTCTTCTTGTTGCGATGTTATGTCGGGGTACTTGAAAGAGAGGTATGGCTTCTCATATGCGGTTACAGGGGTGAGCAGGGAGGAGGCTCTGAAATTCCTTGCCAGAGAGCAACTTGTATTGCCTGAGGCTCCTAAAGGTTATCTTTTGCTCGTGTACGAGGGTTTTGGAATTGGTTTTGTGAAGAATTTAGGGAACCGTTGCAACATCCTTTTGCCAAATGCTCGGAGAATAAGGTCATCACAAAGGCGGTAAGAGAACAAACCAACATTACTATAGAGGTGGAAATCATCATGTTTCCTACTCCTGCGAGTGGGGAACATATTCCCCCTGCAAGAAAAGCTGCAAAGCCCAAAATAGCCGATGCAATTCCGGAATTTTGTTTAACTGGCTCCATTGCCAATGTTGTTGAGGTTGGCAGAATCATTCCAACAAAGAATAGCGTGAGTAGTATTGAGATCTCTATTGCAACTATTCCGGCCTCAAATACAAGGGTTGTCCCTGTTAGTATTGTGGCGGCAAAAAATAATGATACGCCTGTCTTAATAGCCTTTTCAGCCGTTTTGAATTTTAATGAACACAGGCTGCCGAGCATGATACCGAATGCATTGAATGCAAAGCAGATACTATAGGCTATTGGTGACATGCCATATTTTTGCTGAAAGATAAATGGGGAGGCGGCTATGTATGTGAACATTACTCCCATCGAGAGGGCCTGAATCGCTACATAACAGCCGAAAGTCTTATTTTTAAGTACAGGTATATAGCTTTTAAAGACTGTTAATATACTGTGTTCATCCACTTTTGCTATTGACTCTTTGAATTTCATGCATGCTATCAGTAGTAATACGCCGATAATGAGGAGTGTCCAAAATATACCCTGCCATTTAGTGAAAGAAATAATTACTCCTCCGAGTACCGGAGCGCATATTGGTGCAATGGCTTGTATACCGCTTAGCATTGAGAAAAATTTTGACAATTCGCTGCCTTTGTATAAATCTGTTGCAATTGAACGGGAGATTACAACTCCTCCTGCTCCGGTAAATCCTTGAATCAGACGAAAAAATAAAAATTTCTCAATGTTGTCTGAATAGATGCAGCCTGCAGTGGATAGTATAAATAGTGACAGTGAAACCAATAATGGTTTTTTTCTGCCGTATTTATCGGATAACGGACCAATAAACAGTTGTCCAACTGCAAGTCCTATAAGGCTGACCGTTATTGTCAATTGAATTAGCGAGGCTGATGTTTTAAAATAAACGCCGAGTTGTGGGAGTGAAGGCAGGTAAAAATCGGTTACGAAGGGTCCGAATGCCATAATAGCTGCCGTAAACAGTATGATGAAAAGTCTATATCTCTTGCTCATTAGAAAGTATTTTGACTGAATTATGACCAGCCATTTTTTTACTAATTATTTCCTGATTTTCATTGCCAACTCCCAGTGACGAGTGGTTTTATGAAGATTCAAGAGTATAAAGATACGCAATTTTTTTTTAGATTTTTTTTCAAATTACAAATCAATTTTAGGGAAGTGGCCTGCAAGAGATATTCTGGTATATTTTTCCCTCTCTATTTTATACAGCCTCTGGTTTGTATCAGGAGAGCGCAAACCGCCGGCTTTTTCTATGTAACTTCCTGTTTTAATGAAATTAAAGTACTCCGACAACTTTGCTATTGAGAGATTTATCTCGCTCTTGTTACCCTCTCTCTCCTCAAAAGAGAGATTTGCTCTGCAACTCTTAGGTAGTTTATCAATTTTTGTGTATCGAAAACTTCCGTTCGGTTGCATACAGGCCGAATCGTTTCCAGAATACCATCCTGTTTTCATGCAAGGGTATTTTGCTTTTATGAAATCGGCGAGCCGCAATACCTCCTCCGGCTCGCCATCTCCTCCCATAAAGCAAACGCA
>CAZNBA010000112.1:0-2533 GCA_964571395.1 uncultured Muribaculaceae bacterium | reverse complement strand
GGATGCATCAGCATCCGCACCGTTCTCGGTGCTGTATTTCAGGCTGAAAGCCTGTAAACCGAGTGAAGCTCCGCTGAACAACTTGCATTGTCAGTATACTATGTGCCCTCCAAGTTGCAAGATTGAGAGGGTATTGTCGGCTCCTGGTAACTTTATGGAAAAATTGTTGTAATTTTGAGGCATAATTTGTATCTTTATGATTAAGATATGGATAAAAAATATTTATAATTATGAGAAAAAAAATTGTAGCAGGAAACTGGAAAATGAATACAACAGTTCCAGAGGGTATAAAACTCGCAGAAGAGATTGTCAATAAACTTAATGAGGTACCGTCGGAGGTAAGTTTGATTGTAGCTCCACCGTACACTCATCTGACCTCAGTTTATTCTGTTGTCGGGGGTACTAAAATAGGACTTTCTGCTCAGAATTGTGCCGATCATGATAAAGGAGCTTATACTGGTGAAGTATCAGCCTCTATGATTGCCTCTTTAAAAGCTGGTTATGTTATACTCGGACATTCAGAAAGGCGTCAATATTATGGTGAGACAAATGCAATTCTTGTTAATAAGATTGCGCTTGCACTCTCTTCCGGGCTTAAAGTAATCTATTGTGTAGGTGAGAAACTCGACGAGAGAGAGGCAGGTAAGCATTTCGATGTTGTAGGTTCTCAGATTGAGGAGGTTCTTTTTGGTCTTTCGGAGGAGCAGATGAGAAATGTCATTGTTGCTTATGAACCTGTTTGGGCAATCGGCACGGGTAAAACTGCTACGAGTGACCAGGCTGAGGAGATACATGCTTTTATAAGGAGGTCTCTTGCTCATAAGTTTGGTAAATTGTCTGAGGAGATTTCTATTCTATATGGTGGAAGTTGCAAGCCGTCTAATGCAAAGGAACTTTTTGCTCAGAAGGACATTGACGGCGGCCTTATTGGAGGTGCTGCACTAAAGGCCGAGGACTTTATTGCTATTGCCAGAAGTTTTTAATTCTGTGTAAGTATACATTTTATTTGATGAGTTTTTCTGAATTAGCCAAGAATTGATATATTGGATGAATTCAAGATAGTTTGTCTCTGAAGGTATTGAGAGTTAAAAATTCTGTTAATGGAGTACATAGAGGTTAAATTTAAGATAGAGCCGTTTACTGCTGAAAGAGCTGAAATTATTGAGGCGATGGTCTCAGATTTAGATTTTGAAAGTTTTGTTTCCGATGAAACTTCCTCTCTTAAGGCATATATAAAAATAGAGAAGTTTGGAGCACAGTGTAAGCAGAATCTTAAATGCATTTTGAGTTTTTTTGATAATAATCCAGATTTCAAGATCACATGGGAAATTGCCCTTGTGCCGGAGCAGAATTGGAATCTTCCATGGGAGTCTGATTTTAAGCCTATCGTAATAGATAAATTATGTACTGTGAAGGCGGATTATCATAATGATGTGCCGCATACAAGGTTCAACATAAAGATAAGACCGAATATGGCCTTCGGAACAGGACATCATCAAACTACAACGATGATGATGAGAACCCTGCTTCGATTGGCTGGTATTGAACCCAATCTTGGAGAGAGCAGGAGAGAATCTAAATATTCTGATAATTTATTGAAAGATAAGCAATTATTGGATATTGGAACAGGAACCGGTGTTCTTGCCATTCTCGCTGCAAAGTTGGGATCGAAAAGGCCTGTTCATGCAATTGATGTGGATTTGACTGCCGTCAATTCTGCAAAGGAAAATATGTGGTTGAATAGGATGCACAAGGCTGTCGAGGTACTTTATGGCGATGCCTCTCTTATTCAGGCTTCGAAATATGATTTTATTCTTGCTAATATCAATAGAAATATCCTGCTCGACGATATGGATACCTATTCCAGAGGTCTGAAACCAGGGGGATTTCTTGTTATGAGTGGGTTTTATGAGCACGATGTTCCAAAGCTCGTTGCACGCGGAGTTGATTGTAATTTGAAATTAATTGGATATGAGACTTTTGGAGGTAAATATCTCTTTGGAAAGCAATCAGAAATTATTTCTAATCAAGAGAAGAAGTTTCGTGATGCATACGGAGAGGAAGATTGGTCTGTCTTGTCGATGCAACGTAAATAGGTGTTCTTATGGAGATGAAGTCTCTTTTAATCACTTTTAGAGTGGTTTTATTAAATTTTGAGATATCTAATTTGGAGAAGAGATATTTTTTTATACCTTTGCATTCCCAATTGCGAGAATAAGTAATGCATAGGTGCTTAGTAGGTTGATCTTTTGAATTGCTTATCTGAAAAATTGTAGCGGGCGTGTTGTAATTGGTAGCCAAGCCAGACTTAGGATCTGGTGCCGCAAGGCGTGGGGGTTCGAGTCCCTTCGCCCGCACAGATGGGACCCTTCTTTTGAAAGGGAGAAGGATTCAAAAACAAAGCGACCTATTTCATTTTAAATCAGACTTTTAGATTAAAATGAGATAGGTTTTTTGTTTTGTTGTTTTTTGGAATATTTGGGGGCAATTGAAAAAACAGGTGGAGTAAAAATAAAACATCTATCTTTACGAA
>CAZNBA010000111.1:0-2602 GCA_964571395.1 uncultured Muribaculaceae bacterium | reverse complement strand
CTTTAATGTATACCTTAACTCAAAGTGATTAAAAAATTTAATGTGAGAGTGCAGCGATAGCGGAACGGCTATCAGACTCTTACAAAAATTTTGATAAATTTTCTGTTCAAAATTTTTTATTTGTATGAAATACACAGTAATAGGACTTGGAAATTTTGGGCGAGTGCTTGCCGGAGAACTTACGGCACATGGCCATGAGGTAATAGGCATAGACCGCGACATGTTCAAAGTTGATGCAATAAAAGATAGAGTTGCAGCTGTTTACAGGCTTGACGCTGCAGATATTGAGGCAATGAAAGCGGTCCCAATCAATGACTCCGATGTTGTAATCGTAAGTATAGGCGAAAATTTTGGGGATTCAATAAAAATTGTCTCCATTCTTAAAATACTTAAGGCCAAAAAGATATATGCGCGCGCGCTTGATCTTATACATGAGGGAGTGTTGAATGCTCTCGAAGTTGACAAAATTCTCAAACCTGAGAGCGAATCGGCAAACAATCTGGTTCAATCGCTCGATGCCGGTACAGGCATTGAAGCATTTAAACTCGATGAACAATATTATATTGAGAAATTTGCCGTTCCGTCACACTATATAGGATTAAGCCCGGATAATCTTAAAACAGAGGAGGAATATGGATTGAGACTGATATGTATATGTCGGGGTACTAAGATAAAATCCTTCTCCGGAACCTTGACAATAGAGTACAGAGTCATAGAGATTCCTCAGGCTGGATATACCTCAAAAGAGACAGCAGAAACGAATAACGACAAATATGCAGAATATAAAATCCCCCTCAAAGAGGAGGATCTTCTTGTCTGCTACGGTAATTACAGAAATTTTAAAAAATTCTGGGAATCGGTTAAGTAACTGTAAAACTATTTTTCCAACTCAACAACCAGATTATTAATCCTGGACATAAGTTCAGGAATAGGGAGTTCCTGCGGGCACATTCCGGCACATCTGCCACATTCTATACAACGGTCAGCACGCGAACCCTCCTTAACCATATTCTTATATGTAGCGAGGAATGTTCTCTTTTTACTCTCGAACTTGCTGTCGCGAGGCGCACTAAGATCAGGTATACAACTCTCCTTCACACATTTGTTATAAGCCGCAAATACGGCAGGAATATCTACGCCATATTTGCAAGGCATACAATAGGAACAACCTGTACAGCCTATCTGAGGGTACTTTTTAAAATCCTCCACTACCTTGGCTATGAGAGCTTTCTCATTTTCATTCAAAGGTTTAAAATCAGAAAAAGTCCTCACATTATCCATAAGATGCTCCATCTCGGTCATTCCGCTCAATACAGTAATCACATCAGAGAATGAACCTGCATAGCGGAATGCCCAAGAAGCTATCGTTTTATCAGGCTCAGCCTCTTTTAGAATCTTCTCGGCATCCTTGCTCAGAGAGGCAAGCATTCCTCCTTTAAGAGGCTCCATTATGATACATGGTATCTCTCTCTTTACAAGTTCGTTATAATAATATTGCGCATTCTGCTCAGTCCAATCTATATAGTTGATTTGCAACTGAACAAAATCCCACTGATGTTTTTGTATCAGATAATCGAACAATTCCTGATCCCCATGAAAAGAAAAGCCCACTCTTTTAACTCTGCCTGCCGCTTTTTCACTCTGCAGATAGTTATAACCGCCACACTCCTCATACGCTTTATCATACGTAGCCCTATCACTCAGAGCATGAAGCAAATAGTAATCAAAGTACTCTACACCGCATTTTGTAAGTTGCTCCTCAAAAAGTCTTTTACAATCCTCAGGTTTCTCAATCAGCCATGAAGGCATCTTATTGGCCAGATAAAAACTATCACGCGGATACTTTTTCAACATCTTTCCAATAGCCTCGCCCGATTTTCCTCTATGATAATTATAGGCCGTATCATAATAATTAACACCATGAGAATAAGCATAGTCTACCAACTTTTGAGATTTCTCCATATCTATGCTCTTCTCTATCTTACCATCCTCTCCCTTATGCTCTATTACAGGAAACCGCATGCAGCCAAACCCTAATAGAGAAATATCCGTTGCGGCCCCTTTATCGTGTCTTGTAGCCATCTTAAGAGTTCCCTCTACAGCCTCCTTCCTAAAGTTCTGTACTATTTTGGTTATTCCATACCCGGCCGCTGCACCTCCTATCACACAGTATCCAATGATTTTTAATGCATTACGCCTAGAAATGTTTTTATTGTTCTGTTGCCCGTCATGCTCATTATCTTTATTTTCCATAAGTTTGTATATTAAATTTCTACAATTTTAAATATAAAGATGAAGTAACCTGTATCTCTTCATCTTCATAACTTTTACAAAGTTATTAAATTGTTGCTCTTGATGAACGCATTTCCTCTCTTTTTATAACTATTCATTGCTATCCCATTAAAATTTGCTTAACTGCTCTACACTAATATTAACCATGTCTAAAGGTGTTCTCAATAAGGAAAGAGGATGAAATGCTGATTGGGATCACAAATTTTCAAATCAAATTGTCGTAATTAAAAAATAATACGTAAATAACTAAAGACTAATATAATACATAAACAGGCGTGCATTTTTATGGGACGCCAATGAGAATTATTAT
>CAZNBA010000110.1:0-2752 GCA_964571395.1 uncultured Muribaculaceae bacterium | reverse complement strand
GTCCAGCCAATAATCACAGACGAAAAAGGTGAATGGTATTCAATCATTGGTATAACTATCAAGGCAAAGCGCACACCTGAACGCATAAGGCAATTATCCGTTATGAAGGATCCTGCAATTATTAAGGATAAATCCCGTGGCGTTATTTTATTCCGTCTTGCCGATGGATGGGAGTTCTTAGAAAAAGGTGGTATAAGAAGAAAAGCATAAATAAATGGATCTTAACAAATCCATAGGAGAGATTGCACGATCCCTCCCTAACCTTGGCGGCCTTGGAGCAACGCATCCCAAGATAGTAAAGGAGACTGAAGCCGAAATTGCATACGATATTTCGGAGGCCTTTAATAAGTCAAATTTTAGGAGGGATGACAGCGGGTTCTTTTATTTCGATGGTAAAAAATATGAAAAGGTTCACGACAAAGATATTAGAAAAATCATTCTCGGAGTTATGCGATATTTGAATATCGGAAAAGTTTATCTTTTTGGGTCAGTTCCAGGGATACATTCTATGATTGAGAATGATAGCAGATTTGAGAGGTTTGAACCATCGAGGAGTATAATATCTTTTAGAAATAAAATATTAAACCTGTCTGATATGTCCGTGCATGCGCATGACCCCAAATGGATGACGAGGATTTATTTTGATATTGATTATGATGCAAAAGCCCGTCATCGCGAGTGGGATGAATTTCTAGTTAGAGTGATACCTGATTATGGTAGCCGCATGATTTTACAGGAATTCCTTGGTCTTATGTTCGTGAATACTGCTGAGTTATCTGTTGAGGCTTCGATGTTTTTATATGGGACAGGAGCAAATGGAAAGAGTGTAGTATATTCAGTAATTAAAGGAATACTTGGAGATTACTGCTCAAATTTTGAGCTATCTCAACTCTGCTCTACAAATTCCGACTCAGGTTATTATCTTGCCCTTGCCGATGGAAAGTTATTAAATTTCGCTACCGATATGGGTAAAAAGGAATTCTCGGGAGGAAGATATAAAGCAATAGCAGGTCGTGAACCTGTAGCCGTAAGACCTATTGGGCAGGCTCCATTTGAGGCGAAAGATATGCCTTTATTAATTTCAAATATAAACGAAATCCCTGAAACCACAGACCCCACAAACGGCTACTGGCGAAGATTTTTAATTGTGAAATTTCCGGTTACTTTCAGTGCTGATGAACAGGATAGGACTTTGAAATATAAACTCACGTCTGAATATAGCGGAATATTTAACTGGATTATTGCCGGTCGTGACAGGATAATAAAAAATAAAGGACAATTTACTCAATCCCGAGAGATGGAAGAATTTGTAAGGGAGATAAAAGAGGAATCAAATTCTGTGTTATCTTTCCTCAGAGAAAATAATTATGTAGGCGTTGAACCAAGGGGCATGAAATTTGAAAGGATGAGAATGTTTACGCGCGACCTCATGGATGCTTATACTTCTTACTGCCAAACTTATGGTAACAAAAGGAAATCTAAAAAGAATTTTATGAATGATTTGAGATCCGCCGGATTTACTTATTTAGCTAATTTTAATATAGGCGGATCATTTAGTTGTGGTTTTGAATTCTTTAAGATTGACCCTATATACGGCAATGAAGTTTATACCGGTGGATATGATGATGTTCCAAAAGATAAAGACCCAGAAGAAGGCACAGGTAGGCTTTTATTTGATAAGGATGAACTCTCAGATTTACCATTTTAGCCTATGTTAACTCACGAAGATATAAGGATTGATTACGCGAAAGTATTTTCCATACTTCCAAAAATAATGTCTATGCCGATGGAATTTATCGGTAATAAATGGTATGCCGCTAGAAAAATTGATGGAAGCTTTTCTTCACGTCGGGATAAACTGGTATGTAGAATGGTGAAAGATGGCATTCAGGTACTTGAGCAAGGCGGAGAAGCAATGACACTTTTTAACTGGATGTTAGAGTATGGTGGCGCAAGGGATAAGATGGAGGCTAAATTAACCCTCCTTAATCTCTCAGCAGCGGTACTGGATGCTAAAAACTATATCGAAAAAGAAATAGATCAAAGGTTTGTGCCTGTTGATTATGCCCAAAGGAGCTATGAGAGACGAATACAAAAACAAGATAATTTTACGCGATTTCTCTGGCAAACCTTTGGGCATATTAAATCTGAGGATGTTCTTAAAAAGTATCGTGTCGGTTGTAGTTGGCATAAAGTTTACGAAACCGGAAAGTATGATGATATGACGCAATTCTGGTATATAAACCGGAATCAGGAAGTTTGCCATGACAAGATTCTCCTTTATAAAGAAGATGGGCACAGAGATCATAGTTTTGGCGGAGGTAGAGGATTTACGAAAGCAAAAGGTTACTCGGCTCGTTGTTTTTTTGGCGAACATTTGCTACCAAACAGGCGAGAAAATGAAAGGGTTTTTGTTTGCGAATCCGAGAAAGCTGCGATAATTGCTGACCTTTATTTTGGTAAAGGTATATGGCTGGCGACAGGAGGAAAATGTAATTTTAGAAAAGCAGGTGTCGGGGCGGATTGGACATTTATAGCCGATTGTGATGCATGGGAATATTGGAAAGGATTATGCTTTAACAATCCTTGCCCGAAATGGTGGGAAAGTTATAAAGGATACGAGCCGGGAGAGCATGATGATATTGCGGATTTGATTTTAAATCATTTAATAAAAAAATAATATGGCATCAAAAGAAGCTAAACTCCAATCAGAATGTGTGAAATGGTACCGCAACGAGTGGTATAAAAATCC
>CAZNBA010000109.1:0-2835 GCA_964571395.1 uncultured Muribaculaceae bacterium | reverse complement strand
CACTCAATGTATGACACTTTTAACAAATGTAAGCCGCAAGATTCAGGATTAGATCACCCACTGCACTGATGCCTCAGAACCTTGAAAAATCAGGTTCGCAGACCTTTTGTGAAGTAATCAAATTATCTAATTCAAAATCTTACAAAGCAATGGAAATAAACAACCTCTTCATAGATGCTCTATCTTTCGATACCGAAAACCTATCCCAAGAGCAACTCCAAACACAATTCAACGAATTTCAAAACCAAGTCATAGAGCAGGTAGACGCCTTTGAAAATTATTCCGCAATTTTTCGTTTACTCTCTGATTATCATATCTGTTTAACCTCTATCTTGGAGCTGCAAAAGGCGGTTAATTGGTCAAAATAGTTGGTGATTTAGCCTCGAAAAATCTCTAATGGTACTTACGCTCTTCACATACTTTTGAGATAATTCCCTTAGAGTTTGTTTGTGTTCAATGTAATCTCCTATTACATCAGCCGGATTTAGACGCTTTCCTCCATTGAAATGACATCCGCAAGTTTTACATTGATACCGCTGTACAGAGCCGTTAAAACCATATTTGATAACATCTGATGAGCCACAGAAATAGCATTTTTTTTGTCATATAATTAATAATCTATACAAATGTATGGATATTAATTTATTACAGCGTTTTTACCAACTCAAATGACCAATAGGCCTTATTTTTCAAATATATTGAGCAAGCTCATATATTTGAAAATCAACAAAAAAGAGTTTGAATTGCTTCAAACTCTTTTGCTTTTGCGGAGAGATAGGTTGCGAGGTTTTTGCTCGTAACCTTTTGATTTATAGCAGTATTAACCGTGCGTTTATCGTGTAGGTTACACGATGCTTTTTTGATTTTAAATTTGTGAGTAGTCGTGTGTAGTCATATCTCTACATTCTCGTATGGGTTGTGGAGCAGTTTACTCCCGAACCTTGTGTGCATATAATACTGTGTTCGTGCAATTTACTCAGACACAATTTGCCATAGGTTACAGCCATTTGTGAGTAGTCATCTTCAAATTTTCTCGGCTTTCAAAGAACCTTGCGGCTTCTGCCGTTTGACTGCAAATATGGCATCACTATTTGAAATATTCAAGTCTTTTTTGAGAATAATTAGACCTATTGAACTTGTTACTAATACATTAATCTTTGAGACAACCAATTGGCACTACATACACTCCATCGTCTCTTCGAAATGCATATTTACCTACGGCTGTTAATACCATCAAGAATGATGGAGCTTTCATTTTCGTGGTGTCAATCTTATTTGCCAGTGTTAACAGAGTAGCAACGCCATCTTCGATGAGTTTATCACCACCCAATTTGATTTCAGCAAGACCATATGTACCGTTGCGAAGATGTACAACCGCATCACATTCCAACTTGTCGTTGTCTCGATAATGATATACTTGACCATCAAGAACCTCAGCAAAAACACGTAGATCACGAACACATAATGTTTCAAAAAACAATCCGAATGTATTAAGGTCGTTTATCAAGTCCTCCGGACCAAGCCCCAATGCGGCCGTGGCTATGGACGGGTCTATGAAATACCTGTTGTCCGATGTCCTTATGGCTGTCTTTGAACGTAGATTTGGATTCCACGCAGGCATATCCTCAATGACAAATATTGTATTAAGAGCTTTCACATAAGAGCCTACCGTGTCTTCATTAAATGTTTCAGATTCACGAGCTTTCATATCATCTCGCAAGGTGGTTAATGGTGTAGGCGTACCTTGATTGCGTGCATACGATCGTAAAAGTTTACGAGTTCGTTCCGGATTTCTGTTTACGTGGTCAGCTTCAGAAATATCTGTTTCTACAACAGCATCAACATAATCAAATGCTTGCTCAAGAGCTATCTCTTTTTCCATAGTAAGAGTGTCCGGCCAACCTCCTCTACATGTAAAGAATGCCACATCTTTCAGGGTTAAATCACAGGTCCCCTCAATCTTCGCTGGTGACAGGAATAACTCTTTCAGGCTTACCATTCCGTTTGAGTCTCCTGATTCCCATAAACTCATTGGACGCATAATGAGTCTGGCTATGCGACCCGTGCCGGAATGTTGTATCTGTTTACTTTCAGTATCTTTATCAGTCGGCATTACAACAGACCCTGTAAGAATGAAGTGTCCGTGCCCCTTACGATGGTCTACCTCAAATCTTACAGCATCCCATAAAACAGGTGCTACTTGCCATTCATCAATAAGGCGAGGCGTTGGTCCATCCAAAATTAAATGAGGGTCAATATTTGCCAATTTGATATTCTGATCTCTATGTCCGGTATCGGACATATACAGAACGCTGTTCGCAAACTGTTCTGCTGTTGTGGTTTTGCCGCACCATTTGGGGCCTTTTATAAGTACGGCACCTTTCCCGGCAAGTTTCTTTTTCAGAAGGGCATCAACAACACGTGGCTTATAATTCTCCATAGCTATTACATTTTAAATTTCAGGCAAATATACAACAAACATTTCAATATTCGGTGTGTTGATGAATAATTATTCGGCGTGTTGTGGCGTTTTCATTCGGCGAGTTGAGAAGTAATCGCTCGGCGAGTTAATGGATTTTGAGTAAGGTTAAAGGAAAATATTGTTCTATTTATTTGTGTATGTCCGAAAAATTTGCAATCTTTCGGACACTTCTAATGAACATAACAATTGATAGCCTATCGCAAAGCATTAAGCAAAAGATTGTTTCTCGACCCAAGGGTGAGATATACTTTATTAACGATTTTGCGTCATACAATAATGACGTTCTCGTTACCAAGGCATTGTCACGTCTTGAAAAGAATGAGATACTTGTGCGATAGGCAAAAGGAATTTAT
>CAZNBA010000108.1:0-2856 GCA_964571395.1 uncultured Muribaculaceae bacterium | reverse complement strand
CTGTTTGCTGAATTGACGAAATAGCATCTCCTGCAACGGAGAGCTAATGTGATAGAATTCCTACCCAACGAGATCCGCATTATGTTATCTGTAATAGCATTCCAAGCCACGAGGCCTGTTTGTCGAATTCCCGCAACAGCATTACAGATGCTTGAGGAAGAAGCCTCAATCTTAATGAATCAATTGAATTAATATTAATAAGTTATGAACGTATGAAGAATCTGAGAAAAATGTCCTATGAATTAATTTTAATAGGCAAATAATGCCTTGAAATGGACCCGAATCAATTAATCTGTTCTATCCCTGAGGGAATTCTCATCGTGAGAATTTTCTCTTCATCATCAACAGAGATAAAGAGCTCGCTGTTATAGGGAATAATCATGGTTTTATCCCTACCTTCTTGCGCACTTCCGGAGACTACCTCAATACATGGATTACCCGGATAATCAAGAATATCTATAATCTTACCAACTATATCGCCACTCTCCTTTGCAAGGATATAACCTATAAGAAATTGCAGAGCCTCAGCATGACCTTTCTCAAAATCCTCCACATCATCAGCCACAACTTTCTTGTTTTTTAGTACCTCAGCAAATATCTCTTTACCTACCAACTCCTCAGCATGAGAAAGATCATTAACAGTATCAAACTTAACGATTGAACCGGACCCCTTCCTTGTAGAGGAATGAATAAAAAAGGGAACCGGAAATCCATCAAAAAAGATGAATACCGATCCCTCAATTGTCTGCATTTCAGAATCTGAAAACCTTAGCGCAACCGCTCCTTCCGTTCCGTACGATTTTGTGACCTTCGCCACAACCGACAATTTCTCCGGGATTATTTTCATTCTCCTTTATGCACGTAAACCGCACAAATTAATTTGCTTCAGGAGCAGGTTGTTCTGCAGCAGGTGCAGCCTCAACGGCAGCATCGGCAGATTCAACAGCTGCTTCAATCTTAGCCTCTTCAGCCTTAGCGGCAGCTTCTGCTTCCTCTTTTGCTTTAGCCTCTGCAGCAGCCTTTGCAGCAATTTCTTCGGCTTTTCTCTTGGCAATAACCTCTGCTCTTGCAGTGTTAACTTTATTTTCAGCCTCAATAGTTGCCTTCTTGGTTGCTGAAATATCGCTGGCCAATTTGCTCTTTTTGTTGTCTACTTTAGTCTCTTTCTCAGTAATCCATGCATTGAATTTTGCATCGGCCTGCTCCTGCGTAAGAGCACCCTTTGTTACTCCACCCTGAAGATGCTTTCTTAGCATAACTCCTTTGTATGAGAGGATTCTTCTGCAGGTATCTGAAGGTTGTGCACCTTTGTTAAGCCAATCCAACGCTCTATCACAGTTCAATGTGATTGTTGCAGGGTTGGTATTAGGGTCATAAGTACCCAATAGTTCAATAAAGCGTCCATCGCGTGGAGCTCTGCTGTCAGTTACCAAAATATGAAAGAAAGCATGTGCCTTTTTTCCATGGCGTGACATACGAATTTTAACAGACATAACTGTATAATTTTGATTATTAATTTAAACCCTCTTCTTCTCGAGAAAAGGAGTGCAAATATAGACCATTTTATTTTAAGTTCCAAAAATTTGCAGATTACAGCGGCAAGGAGTATATTTGAATGCTCTCTTCGCATATTTTCAACTGCCATGGAACCTATTGCAAAGTGTTCAAGAGCCCAAAATTGCATAAGAGGAGTTTAATAAAAGTCGGGATACTTAAAAACAAATATACAATGATTTCTCTTCATAAAAACATTTTCTGGCTATGCACAATTATAAGCCTGACAACTCTACCGATACAGCAATCCTCTGCAAAAACCGCCCAAAGAAGTTATACTGCTCAAACTGCTCTAACAATACTGAATTCAAGAATTGTTCAAACTATCACAGAGGCAAGGACTCAAATCACAAAAGAGTATCAGGCTGCCGAAAAAAAGCAATCTGGCCAAAAGCCTCAATCATTGCTCAATGGGAAGGGAAAAAGATTGCTTACAGCCAAAAAGTTCAATATCAACAGTAGTAAGATATGGAAGTATTTCAACCATCCCCTGCTGAAGCAATATCTGAAAGACAGTCTCGAGGTTATGGAGAACAGATGCGCGGAGATTCTCAAAAGCGCATATATGGCTCAGAACCTCATTGAAATTAGGAATGATATTCCGGAATGGGAAGGATACCCGGTAAAACTATATGAATATTACACGGGAAAAGATATAAAAATCGACAGGCCAAAGAAGGGAAAGGTTCTAATGCTCAATCCCTCCAAAAGACAATTGGCACTATGGATAATAACAGCCGTTGTGGAGGCGAAGAGTGCTCCCGAATATAAGTATCTGACCAAATTGTCAAATTTCATAAAATGGCAATCGGGGGCTCAGTTCCCGGTATCTGGAGTAGTTTATGAGGATATGTACACCAAAGGTTTTTACGAGCCGTACCTCTTTAAGGATGGAGTCACAGTTTATGTTGCGGATCCGTCACTGTTTCCACTGGACAAAACCTGCACAGAGGAACAACTCAATTTTTATCTTAAACTTAAAAATTCAGATTTAAAGCCGAATACCGGGCGGTATGCCCGTATCTGCAGTACAAACCGCGATATGTATTATGCTGCAGGAGGCACAGAGGAGGTGGGTGATAATAACGACAACAGAAAACAAGAATGGCTCAGAGTAGTTAGAAAACTATACCAGAAGGCCTGGAACGCTCCTGAAAATGAACTGATAATTGCTTGGGCAAAGGCTAACTTGTAAAGAATAAAAATTGTACCAAGGAGCTGTAAGGTTCTACTTCAATACCATCTCTTTCATGTAGAATGAGAGGCTGAAGCTTTTCCGAGGCTAAGCACAACCTGTTTGCT
>CAZNBA010000107.1:0-2965 GCA_964571395.1 uncultured Muribaculaceae bacterium | reverse complement strand
AACTCAGAACTATAGGCTTACGCCCTATAAATAATATCGTGGATATAACCAATTTTATCCTGATGGAGATGGGCCAGCCGCTTCATGCCTTTGATGCTGATGCGATAAAGGGCGGAAAAGTTATTGTGAATTTTTGTGCAGAAGGAACTTCGTTTGAAACCCTCGATGGAGTAGAACGTAAATTATCCTCAAAAGACTTGATGATATGCAATGCAGTTGAGCCTATGTGTATAGCCGGTGTGTTCGGCGGTAAAAAGAGCGGGGTAACGGAGGATACAGTGTCTGTCTTCTTGGAGAGTGCCTGTTTCAATCCTGTGTTTATAAGAAAAACATCAAAGCGTCATACGTTAAAAACCGATGCTTCATTCAGATATGAAAGAGGTTGTGATCCGCAAATCACAATATATGCTTTGAAACGTGCTGCCCTATTGATTCAGGAGCTTGCCGGAGGTGAAATCTATGGTATGCCTGTTGATATAATTTCCGGAAATATTGATAAAAAGGTAGTTGAGTTGAATTATGAGAGAATGGAGAATTTGATGGGGAAGAGGATAGGAGCAAAGGTAATACGCAATATTCTTAACTACCTTGACATGGAATTCGTAAGTGAAGGGGATCAGGGTGCCGTTGTCAAGGTACCTACATACAGAGTGGATGTTTACAGAGAATGTGATGTGGTTGAGGATGTACTAAGAATTTATGGTTATAATAATATAGAATTGCCAGATTCTATGAGGGTTTCAATTAATTCTACACCTAAACCCGACCCGGAAAGAGTGAAGGTGCTTGCATCTGAATTTCTTGCGGCAAGCGGTTTTATGGAGATTATGAATAACTCATTGACAAAGAGCGATTACTACTCAAATCTGCATACTTATCCGCAGGAAAAATGCGTAAATATAATCAATCCACTTAGCACCGATCTTAATTGTATGAGACAAACACTGATATTCAGTGGTTTGGAAGTTGTAGCATATAATATAAACAGGCAGAATTCTGATCTTAAACTTTTTGAATTCGGGAATGTATATTCATTTGATGGTAATGCCATAAATAGCGGCAAACCTGTTGGAGAGCGTGAAAATCCTGCTCTTAAATGTTATAATGAGGAGTCAAAGTTGCTTATGGTTATAACAGGAGGTGGCTCGCAGAGTTGGAGGAATAAACTGGAGGGGGGTGATTTCTTTATGCTTAAAGGTTATCTCGAACTGATTCTAAAAAAGTTTGGCGTTAATGTGACCGCTTTGGAATATGCTCAAGCCCCATCAGATCTCTTTTCAGATGGTTTCACCTACCTTATTAATGGCAAGGAGTTGGCTGAAATGGGTACGGTTTCCCCGCTCCGTGCAAGGCAGTTTGGTATAAAACAGCCTGTCTTCATGGCTGAGATATCGTGGAAGCAATTACTGAAGGCTGTAAAACGTAATAATATTATTTATACAGAGCTGCCCAAGTTTCCAGAGGTACGTAGAGACCTTGCTTTATTACTGGATCAATCGGTCTCATTTAACGATATAATGACCACTGCATACGCGACTGAAAAGAAGCTCCTCAAGAATGTGAGTCTGTTCGATGTGTATACCGGTGATAAGATAGGTGAAGGCAAGAAACAATACGCAATCAGTTTTATTCTTCAGGACCCGGACAAAACTCTCACTGATGTTGCAGTTGAGGCTGTCATGAGTAAATTGTTAAAAACTTTCGAACAAAAATTCGGTGCTTCACTAAGGTAATATATTGTAGGCGGTCATATTGCATTTAAGTGGCAAAAAAGTTAACTTTGCCCTTATGAAACGATTATTTTTATTATCAGTAATGTTTGTGAGCCTTACTGCGGCTGCACAAACAATAGGAACTGCGGAACTCAAGGAGATTCGCTCAAGTTTCAATAAAGATGCAGGAACGGTTGCCATACAAAATGTTCTGACCAACAACAAGAATATTAAGCAGAATGCTCTCAACAGAGAGGTTCAGGGCAAAATAGACCATTTTTTCAAATATCGCACCGATGTGAAGGGCATAACAAATCAGCATAGTTCAGGAAGATGCTGGATGTTTACCTCTATGAATGTTTTGCGCCCTGCGGTAATGAAAATTTTTTCTATTTCCGAGTTTGATTTCTCTCATAATTACACCTATTTCTGGGATTTGTTTGAGAAGTCGAATCTTTTTCTTGAGAATGTGATTGCAACAGCCGACAAAAATTTTGACGATCGTGAGGTTGTAACATTTTTCTCGTCACCTGTTTCCGATGGCGGTGTATGGAATCTTTTTTATAATGTCGCTGAAAAGTACGGTGTTGTGCCGCAATCGGTAATGCCTGAAACAGCGCATTCAGACAATACAGGCCAAATGACAGGTATTCTTAATGAGAGACTGCGTGCAGGCGGTTATGCGATTCGCGAGGCAGTGGGTAAGGGAGCAAAACCAAAAGAACTTCAGGCAATGAAGATTGTGATTATGAAGGATGCATATCGTATCCTCTCCTTATGTTTAGGTGAGCCTCCTGTTAATTTTACATGGAGATACAAAGATTCAAAAGGTAATATAAAGGCACTTGTAACAACCCCTATGGAGTTCTACAAGAGTATTATACCTCAGGGATATAATCCGGACCAGTTTATCATGGTAATGAACGATCCTACAAGAGAGTACTATAAGGTGTATGAGATAAAGAACTATCGCAATACCATAGAGGGTATAAATTGGAAATATCTTAATCTTCCCAATGATGAGTTGAAGGCCTCTGCGCTCGCATCAATAAAGAATAATGAGCCTCTTTATACCTCATGTGATGTTGGTAAACAGAATAATGGGGAGACAGGTATTCTTGATGTGAACAATTATGACTATCAATCTCTCTTTGGCATTAAACTTTCAATGGATAAAAAGGCCCGTATTCTTACGCGCCAAAGCGGTTCATCGCACGCAATGCTGCTTGTAGCTTGTGATACTGACGAAAATG
>CAZNBA010000106.1:0-2976 GCA_964571395.1 uncultured Muribaculaceae bacterium | reverse complement strand
GTTGTGCTCTACCTACTGAGCTAGCGAATCGTTTTGGGACTGCAAAAGTAGATAATTTCTTTAAAAAGGCAAAATTAATTTCAATTATTTTTAAAATATGTAATTTTGTTTTAATTTATTATAGAAGTTATTACTTGTATTTTACTGATTATGTTATTTTTAGATAGTTTTGAGATGTTTATTAATTCAACTGCTTTGCTCTATATCAAATGCGGAGAGAATTCCTATGCCTTTCCGGAGCATAAATTGATTATACATCTTGTTCCTTTAAACAGCTTTACACGTGAGGGTAAATTGGCTTCAGAGAAGATTATGTGTGCGGAGATTGCAATGCCAATTAATTCCTCCCTATATGATGAGGTAGCCGGATATGAGCCTCTTTATCTTTATGAGGACCGTTGGTTAGGTGGTGGTGCAACAATCAGAAAGAGAATTCTTGCAATGATTGGGCAATTCAGGAGTGTTTTTGCAAGATGTTGCAAGGTCATTGGGAGTGATGATTTTATTGAACTTTTTGCCACCGGCAGATTGCCTGAAAAGATAGCAGAGAAGGTGTGCGAGTTTTATGATTATAATTTGTTTCTTGTAAAGAGTAGGGGTAAAGAGTATCGTAATGGGGTAATGCCAAAATCGGTCAGTGCTACTGCATTAAACGTTTATATTCGTTTAATTTCAGATTTTCTCAATAGCAATCATTCTTATGGCTCCTCAAAGTGTTCTTTTCGGTATATGCTTTTGTATAAAGAGGCGATTGTAGCGGTTGCTACCTTTTCTTCTCATAAAATTTTAAAGAGGGGGGCGGTCAGTAGTGTTTCTGATCAGTTTGCCGTACGCTCTTATGAGTGGGTTCGGTATGCCTCTTTGCCTGATATCAGGGTTGTTGGCGGTATGGGTAAACTTTTAAAGAGTTTTTTACGTGAAATTATATCAAAGCAGACTATTCTTGGCCGGAATGCAAAAGATTTATCTGCTCTGCCTGTTGAGGTGATGTCTTATTCTGATAATGAATGGTCTTCAGGAAGGGTTTATGAGCGCCTTGGCTTTACTTTGGCTGGGGAGCGTAAGCCTGTGGAGTATTATGTTAATATGCAGAGCTATAAAAGGTATAACATGCGGCAATTCAGTCTTTTGATGAACACTACTTACGGCAACAGGGGAGAAAACTCTGTGATCCATGAGGTAAAAGAGGTGAAGGATGGTAGATATGTTGGTGAACCGGAAGAGAGGAGAGGCGGTAGACATGTTGACGAGACTGGAGAGAGGCAAGATGAACGATACATCAAAGAGATAAACGGAAAGGATGAGAAAGAGGCTGGAAAAGCCGGCAATAGGACGCTGTCTGGTAATTTTTGTAAAATCAGTAATAAAGGGAGCCGTAAATTTTTACTTATGCTCCCTAATCTGCTGTAGTCGTGCGTTCCTCTCCGCTTCCTGAAAAGGTTATTTTAATGGTCTTATTCTTATTTTCTCCCTTTGCGAGGGCTTGACGTTTGATGATAGCTTCGGATACCGGGTCCTCTACATATTTTTGAATAGCCCGTTTAAGCGGTCTGGCGCCGAGTTGAGGGTCATAACCATGATCTGCAATATATTTTTTGATTTTTGGCGCAAATTCTAATTTGTATCCGGTCTGTTCGATACGTTTATATAGCTCCTCCAACTCTATCTCTACAATCTTTTCTATATCTTTCCGATTTAGAGTATTGAATAATATCTGTTCATCGAGCCTGTTGAGAAATTCTGGGGTAAATACTTTTCCTACTGCCTTTTCTATGATCTGACGTTCGGTATCCTCAATATTCCTCTTTACAGAGTTGGCAAACCCGAGACCGTTTCCGAAGGCTTTCAATTCGCGCGAACCTATATTTGATGTGAGTATCAGGACAGTGTTCCTGAAATCTATGTTCCTTCCGTTGCTGTCTGTAAGGTGTCCTTCATCCAATACTTGCAGTAACAGGTTAAAGATATCTGGATGGGCCTTTTCTATTTCGTCTAGCAGAACCACGGAGTAAGGGTGTCGGCGTACCCTCTCGGAGAGTTGTCCTCCCTCATTGTATCCGACATAGCCCGGAGGGGCTCCAATTAGACGGCTTACGGCATATTTCTCCATATACTCGCTCATGTCTATTCTTATGAGGTTTTCCTGCGAATCAAAGAGGTATTCGGCAAGGACCTTGGCAAGTTGTGTTTTACCCACTCCGGTCGGCCCCAAAAAGAGGAATGTTCCGATAGGTTTTCCGGGATCCTTTAGTCCTGCACGGTTCCTTCTGATTGCTCTCGAAACTGTCTCTACGGCGTTGTCTTGTCCAATTATCCTCTTTTGGATGGTTTTTGCCATATTCATGAGTCGGTTGCCTTCCGTTTCTGCAATTTTTGTTACAGGAATGTGGGTTGCCATGGATAGGATTGCAGCAATCTCCTCTTTATCTACAATTGCCGGATGCAGAGCTTGGTCTGTTTCCCATTTTGCCTTTGCCTCGCCTAACTCTTTTGTCTTTGCATCTCTCGCATCTCTGTAGTTGGCGGCCATTTTGTAATCAGCAATTGCAACGGCTGCTGATAATTCCCCCTTAATGGTATCGATAGCCTGCTCAAGTTCACTTATCTCTTTAGGTACTTTGATATTCTCCAAATGCGCACGACTGCCTGCTTCATCCATTATATCAATGGCTTTATCGGGGAGACATCTGTCTGAGATGTATCTGTTGCTTAATGAGATGCAGGCTCTTATGGCGTCATCGGTGTATTTAACGTTATGGTGTTTTTCGTATTTGAACTTTATATCGTTCAATATGGAGTAGGTCTGTTCGAAATCAGTAGGCTCTACCATTATCTTCTGAAATCTTCTTTCGAGTGCACCGTCCTTCTCTATCACTTGTCGGTATTCATCAAGTGTTGTGGCTCCGATACATTGAATCTCGCCTCTTGCAAGGGCTGGTTTCAGCATATTTGCTGCATCAAGAGAGCCTGCTGCGC
>CAZNBA010000105.1:0-3120 GCA_964571395.1 uncultured Muribaculaceae bacterium | reverse complement strand
CGAGTATCTGAAAATGTACCTCGTATCTGAAAAGACGAAAGCCGACAGGGAGAAGAACCGGCAGACTTTACAACTCGCCGAAGCCGTAAAATCAAAACGCATAGTCGAACTGCAAAACGGAGAGTACGGGTTCAATGCAGCGTATAAGTTGGACACTAATTTTCTTGACTACTACCGAGCAATGTGTGAGAAACAGCACGGAAACCCTGAAAGCAAGGGTAATTGGGGGAATTGGTATAGCTGTCTTAAACACCTCGAACGGTATTGTAAACCAAATACCACATTCAAAGATGTAACTCCTGAATGGATAGCCAGTTTTCGAGAGTATTTAGATAAAACAGCTCGATGCCGAGATAAACGTAAGCACATAACGACAAGCAGCACCACCAAACCGCTGGCGCAGAACTCAAAACAAAGTTATTTCAATAAGCTCCGAGCCTGCGTAAATCAAGCATTTGAGGATAGAATTATACCACATAATCCTTTGAGGGGCATAGAGGGGTTCAAAGATGCAGAGACGGAACGAATGTATCTCACATTGGACGAAGTAAAAGCAATGGCGGCCGCCGAATGCAAATATCCAGCATTGAAAAATGCGTTTATGTTCTCGTGCCTAACAGGGCTGCGGAAGAGTGATATTGAAAAGATGCGTTGGAGCGAAGTGCAGCAACAGGGTGAGTTCACTCGCATAATTTTCAAACAGAAAAAGACAGGCGGACAAGAGTACCTCGATATAAATTCACAAGCGGTTCAATATATGGGAGAAAGACGCAACCCCGAAGACCTCGTTTTTGTTGGTTTCAGATATAGTGCGTATGTAACTGTTGAACTGCGTATGTGGGCTATTAGAGCAGGAATAACAAAAGACATTACATTTCACTCTGGACGACACACATTTGCCGTCATTATGCTTGACTTGGGAGCAGAATTATACACCGTTTCCAAACTTCTCGGACACAAAGAAATAAAGACAACCCAAATATACGCAAAAGTGCTTGACAAGAAGAAACAGGAGGCAGTGGCTATGATTCCCAATATTCTCACAGAATAAAAGAATTATTTGACTACGGGAGTTTTGGCGAACATTTCGCCTTTCCCCGTAAGTAACCATTTGGCTGATACATTATAATCTCTGACAAGGTACACCAGCCAAGCCAATTGCACACTGTTTTGTGTCGATTGACTTTTTTCGAGTGCATTCATATTCCACCTATTTATACCATATCGCTTGGTAAAGGTTTGTTTCCCCCTTATCACGCCCCGTTCTTTTAAGGCATACAAAGCCTCGAAGAATCGCTTTGTTATTATTTCGTTTTCTTCTGTCTGCATATAGTTTCTGATTTACCGCTTGCGGCTTTGAATCTCGTATTCAATTTATCCCCTCGCTCACTTAATAAGGTTTGCCATTTTTCAAGCACAGCGGGGCTAAAATCGGGCTTCTTGCCCCCCGTGATAATTTGCTCGAAGTTGTGAAGTTCCTCGGGTGTCATAATCGGCATAAATTTCTCGACATCAAGAACAGAAATCATATTCGACAACATTGTTTTACGAATATCGGTGTACTTGTGGAAATCTATCATTTCACCCTCACCGGTCAAAAACCAACGGGCATTTATTTCCGGCAATTTTTCAATAATTGTCATAACGGGCGTAAGACCAAAATTTTCTCCTTTTAAGAGTTTTGCAAGGTATTGAGGAGTCCAACCTAAAAGGGTTGCAAAATCAGTCTGCTTTCCGCCGGTTTTGTATTTGATAATTTCTATAAGCCTGTTATTCATTACCGGATAGTTTATTGCGGTTCATAAAGCAATTAAGAACAAAAGGGGACTTGTTTATCTCTTTCTTAGAGATTGGTTGCCCATTAACTAATATGTTTGATATGTCTATCCCGACTTTGTTTTTTCCGTAATACTCCGGCATAACAATAATCTGCAACTCCTTATCATAAGCAACTGCTCCTGTAATGTATATTTTCTTATTATTTGTTTCAAAGGAGCAGCCGAAAGTTCCTGAATAAACCCCTCCTAAATAATTGGGGTTCTTCTCGATTTTTTTTAGCTCTGCATTAATAAACATAATCGATACTTTTTCATTTGCATAATAATCTCCCAGACGGTTGTTCAATACCTGCTGCATATATTCTGTATCTGAATTCGATATTCCACAACTTGATAAAATACAGATGCTAATCATCAGAATAATCAATCTTCTCATATTATTGAAATTTAATTTTTGCCAAATAATTATGAATATAATTATCTCTATTCTTCTTTACTTTGCTTTACTCTCCTTTACTTTACTATGGGGTTATGCCTTGCCGAAACTATGCCATAACTTATTATAAAAACTTTGAAACAGCCTCTATGAGTTGTGCAGAGTAGTTATATATATCATCTAAACATTCAATTTTGTTGTGCAGCTCCCTTTTGCTTTCATCAAGGAATGTAATTCGTTTGTTGGAGGCAGAATCGAGATATAATCTGCAAATAGTCTTGCGATTGTTATTGTCAAGGAATACGGCAAAATATGTTTGTGCGTCCCGATAGGTAATTCTATCAACGGGGATAGTTCCACGCAAAATTGATTTCACAATATAGAACGCCTCTAACTCCTCTTCTGTCGTGATAATCTTATCGGTTGTGGTGTCAGGAGCAACAGTTGACGAGGTTGTAGTTGATTCTTCTTGTGGAGTATCGTTATCCTTTATGGCAGCTTTGAGCCTATCTGAAATCATATCATTGATATAATTACCGATAGTACGTTTTATCAATGCTGAAAATTGCTCTGCTATTTTTGCAGTGAATTGTCCGTCATATACCTGTTTGCCAAAATATCTCACAAATTCAGGTGAAGGGTTGGCGAACTCTTTGCCGATAGCCGCTTTCAATTCGCCCATATATTTAAGTTCACTTGCAGAACTCAATATGTTGCTTACATCGAAATATGACTTGTGGAATTTTTTGAGTTCTTCTATTTGTGCATCTTTTAAGTCAAGCATATCTATCTCCAAAAATGGCTTCTCGTCCATTTTGTTCTGTTCGGCGAGGTCGGTGTAGAATCTATAATGTTTTAATCTCCATTTTCGCAATTTGCTGGTCGATATTATCTGTTTTACAAGCC
>CAZNBA010000104.1:0-3126 GCA_964571395.1 uncultured Muribaculaceae bacterium | reverse complement strand
ATGTGTACAAAGACCCCTGCGAGAGGGACTCCCGACAAATCCTTTACTGTTCCGACAACCGCATTGGAAGTGGAACTTTTCTGGTGTTTTAAAACTTTAGAGAGGGTTATCAGTCCTTTATTGGAAATGGAGTAACTTACGGTATTATCAAATAATGTGTTAATAAAGTTATCAAGAGAGATACCTTTAACATTAATACTCTTATGTTTTGTGACGTCGATGTTCTTCTCGTCATAAAAGAATCTTAAATTATACTGTTTTTCAACACTTTGTAAAATATGCCTGATGCTGGTATTTTCAGATTTTACAGTAATCTTTACTTGTCCCGGATCTTGAGCAAATGATTTAATACTCACGACCGATAAGCAAAGGGCTATTATAAATATGCCCCAAACTTTCTTAAAAATAGGGTTCGTACTCAGTTTCATAAGTCGGTTAATTTGTTGTTTATATTTATGGTTAAATGTTTAATTTTTTCTCTTTAGGTGAAAGATGTACAATATTCTTATTGTCTATTCTGTATTTGACAGGTGAGGCAAAACTCATATTATCTAAAATTTCCTTTAGTGTTTCCCCTTTAAAAGCTCCTGTGTAGAGGCATTTCCCTAAAAGTTCCTCGCTGATTACTATCTTTACATTGTATTTTCTCTCAATTTTCTTTGCGAATTTTTTGATATCATCTCTATCGGCAATAATATAGTTATCTGTCCATCTCCTTGCTATGTTAAGATTGGAGACAGAGGATAGATGAGTTTTTTTATCATAATTATATTGCATATTCGGCCTCAGTACTGTATTCTTATTCGTTGTATTTTCAGATACAGATACAGAGCCTTGATACAGTGTTGCAGTGGCTTGTGCATCATCGGGATATGCCGAAATATTGAATACTGTTCCCAAAACTGTGATTTTAATGATATCGGTGGAGACAGTGAACTGTTTTGTGCTTTTTTTGACCTCAAAATACCCCTCTCCCGAGAGAATGACATTTCTTTCTTTATTCCCGTAAAGTTTTGAGAATTTTAGAGAGGAGCCACCATTTAACTTTACAAAGGAACTGTCTGGGAGCATTGTTGAAACGGTTGCTCCATAAGGTGCAACAATCTCGGTATACTGAGAGTCTGAGAGTTTCTCCCATTTTTTATTCTCCTTTTGTTTACCGAAATAGAAAGCTGAGGCAATTATAAACAGTATGGCTGCAGTGCTCAAAACTCTCCTGATCACTGTCTTAATACGCCGGTTTTTAACTGCTTGTTCCTCTTTGATAGTTTCCATCTGAATATCCACGGCCACAGTCAGATTTTTCAGCCTGGCATATTCCCGTTTGTTTTCATCGTTTAGAGAGATCCATTTTAGAATCTCTTTTCTTTCTTCTATATCGGAGTCTCCCGATATGAATCTTGTGAGTTTTGTCTCTTCCATACAATATTATGACGACTTATGAATGGGAATCCCTAACGGATTTCCAAAATTATTATTGAGTTTTTTTCTTATTGCTGAAGGTTAAAGAAGAAAAGGGCAAGAATATAATAATCGCCCATCTCTTTTCTTAAAAAGCTGAAAGCTTTAGAGATATGGTATTCAACAGTTTTTTCTGAAATATTTAATATTTGCGCAATTTCTTTGTATTTCTTCTCTTTCAATTTATTCATTACAAAGATTTTACGCGTTTGCTCAGGTAGTTTGTCGATAGCCTCTTTGAGTGCTTTTCTTATTTCGTTCCGTGTAATGATCCTAATTGAATCATCTTCGAGTGCAAATTTATTTGCAACCATGTATTCGTAATTCTCAGTTACCGATTCGTGGTGTTTTTCTACAACAGTTTTGTGCTTGATATAATCGAGGCATTTGTTCTTTAGGATAGTGAACAAAATAGCTCCAATATTATGGTAGTCGGTTATTTTGGTATCTGATTCAATTAATTTTAAAAATGTATCTTGAACGAGATCTTCTGCTGTTGTTTCAGAATGAATGTATGCATTTGCAAAAATTTTTAATTTGCCATGCCAGATACGTTCTATGTCTTCAATTGTGTTCAATACAAATAAAACTTTTATTATAGCGGGATCTGTATCCAGAAACAGGACCCCTTACCGAGATCTGAGGTAAAGCCCACCGAGCAACCCATACTCTCAGCGATGGCTTTGCAAATAGAGAGACCAAGTCCGGTACCTTGTGCAAAGGAATCAAATTTTTCAAACCTTTGAAAGACCCTGTCGTGATAATTCTTATCTATCCCTATACCGGTATCTTTTACATATATTTGTATACTCTTATTTTGCAATTTATATCCGAGTTCTATCTCTCCGTTTGGCGTATATTTTATAGCATTGGACAGATAGTTGTTTATTACCTGATTAAGTCTGTTCTTATCTATTTTTACGATAATATCCTCTTTTGGGACTAAACATTTAAAATTCACTCCGCCGCTCATTCTTATTGCGAAAGAGCTGTTGAGGTTTATTAACATCTCTTTCAAATTACACTCCTCGCATCTGATATCTATGAAGCCGGCTTCGAGTTTTGAAAGATCAAGGATATCGTTGATGAGATTCAGAAGCATGTCAGAGTTGATATCAATGATTTTTCCAAATTCCTCCTTTTCCTCCTGAGTCTCTGCTGTTGCTATTAATTTTGAAAATCCTACAATCGAGTTCAGAGGCGTGCGTATCTCATGGCTCATGTTGGCAAGGAAGGCTGATTTTAAAAGTTCGGATCTTTCTGCTTTCTCCTTTGCCGCGCTTAGTTCCTTCATGGCATTATCGAGTTCTGTTATATTGAGAGCAAGACCGATAAGTAACTTTTTCCCCTCTACGGTAGTGAAGGAGTATTTTGTGGTGTGCCATACAATTTGCACTCCTTGCCACAGTACGGTCTCTTTGATTGTCTTTGTGCCGTTTTTAATTGCATCCTGGTCATCGGATTTAAAACTGTCTGCCTCCTTCTTTACAAATAGTTCCGCATCTGTATGCCCTATTATTTCGTTCTCTTTTAGGCCTACTGATTGGCAAAACATATTATTGGCAACGGTATATTTAAAGTCGTTATCAACATCCTTCATAAAGAGGCAGCAAGGAAGTTTATCAACTATTGTTTTAAGAAGATGATAGGTATAATCGAGATCTC
>CAZNBA010000103.1:0-3137 GCA_964571395.1 uncultured Muribaculaceae bacterium | reverse complement strand
TTATACCGAGAAGTCCTACTTTGGTATTTGCCTCCGCAAGAGCATAATCGATATCCGCACGGAATGTATGAAGTGGTGTACGTCCCTCTTTGTACATCTCGGCACGTGCCATTTCAGCACCTCCAAGACGCCCGCTGATAAGAACCTTAATACCATCAGCACCCATTCTCATGGTTGTTGCAATAGCCATTTTAATAGCTCTACGATATGAAACACGTCCTTCAACCTGCCTTGCAATATTATTTGCGATAATATTTGCATCCAATTCAGGACGTTTCACTTCAAAGATATTAATCTGAACCTCTTTGTTAGAGATCTTCTTCAATTCCTCTTTCAACTTGTCAACCTCCTGACCGCCTTTGCCGATAATAACACCGGGTCTTGCGGTATGGATGGTAACTGTGATAAGTTTAAGAGTCCTTTCTATCACAATCTTTGAGAGACTTGCTTTAGCCAGACGTGCATTCAAATACTCTCTGATTTTGGTATCTTCCAAAATTTTGGCTGCATAATTAGTACCGCCGTACCAGTTTGAGTCCCAGCCGCGAATAATACCAAGTCTGTTGCTTATCGGATTTGTTTTCTGTCCCATATTATTTAGTCTCCTCTTTTACGGCTACTTTCTTGCCTTCTTTAACAACGACTGTCTTCTTGTCCAATACGATAGTCACGTGATTAGAACGCTTACGAATTCTTGCTGCCCTTCCTTGAGGTGCAGTTCTGATTCTTTTAAGAGTACGGCCCTGACCAACTGTAATAGTTTTTACAATTACATTGCCGTTTTCAAGTTCTTTTCTATCTGCCTCATTTTTAGACTCCCAGTTTGCAATAGCAGACTTGAGAAGTTTTGCCAAACGACCGGCAGATTCTCTTTTGGTATATTTCAATATATCCAAAGCACGATTAACCTCAACCCCTCTGATGTTGTCCACAACTAAACGCATCTTGCGAGGAGAAGTAGGGACATCATTCAGCTTTGCTACGGCTGTATGCTTTTTTATCTCTTTTAGCCTATCGGCCATTATTTTTTTACGAGCTCCCATTTTACTGTAATCTTTTTTGATTTAACTGTTAACGATTACCCGAGTGACCTTTAAAGGTTCTTGTCGGTGCAAATTCTCCAAGCTTATGGCCAACCATATTCTCAGTAACATAAACAGGAATAAATTTATTTCCATTATGAACTGCGATAGTATGACCAACAAAATCAGGCGAAATAACACTGGTTCTTGACCAGGTCTTAACAACCTCTTTCTTGTTTGCCGCATTCATGGCAAGGATTCTTTTTTCCAAGCTGGCCTCAATAAAAGGGCCTTTTTTAATTGAACGACTCATAATTTATTCCGTTTATTTATTTCTTCTCTCAATTATAAACTTCTTGCTGGTCTTCTTAGGATTCCTTGTCTTGTATCCCTTTGCAGGAATACCCTTACGAGAACGAGGATGTCCTCCGGAAGCACGACCTTCACCACCACCCATCGGGTGATCAACCGGGTTCATTACAACACCACGGTTACGTGGTCTGCGTCCTAACCAGCGTTTACGACCTGCTTTACCATGTGACTCAAGGCTATGATCAGGATTGGAAACAATACCTACAGTTGCACGGCAAGTTACAAGAACCATTCTTGTCTCACCTGAAGGCAACTTCAGAATTGCATGCTTTCCCTCTCTTGCGGTAAGTTGTGCATAACATCCTGCACTACGAGCCATCGCAGCACCTTGTCCAGGTACCAACTCAATGTTGTGAACATTTGTTCCAAGTGGAATCTCAGAAAGAGGAAGAGTATTTCCCACCTCAGGCGCAACACCTGTACCGGAAGCAATAATCTGCCCAACTTTAAGCCCGCTCGGAGCAATGATATAACGTTTTTCACCATCTTCATAGTATACAAGAGCAATTCTTGCACTACGATTCGGATCATACTCAATAGTCTTTACAGTGGCTTTGTAATTATCCTTATTCCTTAGAAAATCGATAATTCTGTACATTTTTTTGTGTCCGCCACCAATATAACGCATTGTCATCTTTCCCTGATTGTTACGACCACCCGATTTACGGATTGGAGCCAACAATGACTTTTCAGGAACAGTGCAGGTAATATCATCAAATGCGCTAATTACTTTATTTCTTTGACCGGGTGTAACCGGTTTAAATTTACGTACTGCCATCTCACTAAATGTTGCTGTAGAAATCAATCTTATCTTCACCGGCCAGTGTTACATACGCTTTTTTGAAGTGATTTGCACGACCTGACAATAAACCCGCTTTTGTATAGCGGCTTTTTCTCTTTCCGTGGTAATTTACCGTGTTAACATCCTTTACGGTAACACCATACATCTGCTCAACCGCATTTCTGATCTCAATCTTATTAGCATTGCGGTCAACTATGAAACCATAACGGCTCAGCTTGTCTGCCTGGCCTGTAAGTTTCTCTGTTACTATAGGTTTAATTAATATTCCCATCGTTATCGTTAATTTTAGCGTCCGTTCTGAAGAACCTCTTGAGCACCATCCATCAACACAAGATTGTAAGCATTAATAACATCATATGTGTTAACATGATCTGCTCTTACAACCATTACATTCTCCAAGTTCCTTGACGATAAGTAAATATTCTCTGAATTTTCAGGAAGTACAAACAACACCCTTCTTCCATTAGCCTTAATATTATTAAGAATTGTAATGAATTCTTTGGTTTTTGCCTCCTCCATCTTAAATGGCTCTACAACAGTAATGGCATTCTCCTTAGCCTTATAAGAAAGAGCGGAGAAGCGAGCAAGCTGTTTGAGCTTTTTGTTCAACTTAAACCCATAATATCTCGGATGAGGACCGAAAGCCCTGCCACCTCCGACATAAATGTTAGATTTTATACTACCGTGACGTGCACCACCGGAGCCTTTCTGCCTGATAATCTTTTTGGTACTATAGGCCACATCTGTACGTTCCTTAGAATCGTGAGTACCTTGGCGCTGATTGGCCAAATACTGTTTCACGTCCATATAAATAGCGTGATCATTTGGCTCTATGCCAAATACTTCATCGCTCAAAGTCACTTTCTTTCCTGACTCTGTTCCATCGATTTTTAATACTGATAATTCCATAGACGCTTATTCCTCCACAATTACATAAGAAC
>CAZNBA010000102.1:0-3365 GCA_964571395.1 uncultured Muribaculaceae bacterium | reverse complement strand
CCTACATGCCCGCCAACTGCCGTATCGTATTTTCCGGGTTGTATCTTTTTCCATTGAGGTCGCTTTTGCAGAAAGAGCTCTCTCTTACTGTTGAATAGATGAAGGTGTACAACCGGATGCAGAAGTTTGCTGCCGTCGTGGCATTGCCATCTTGGTGCGCGTCCTATTGTAAGGCCGCGTTCATTTACTATTGGAAAGATTTCATTTGCATCCTCTGTCTGTACCAACGCCTTTTTCTCGGTATGAGAGCTGTCTACCGGCTCCTCTTTGTTGATTGCGGCGGAGATTTTCTCCACAAAATTCATTTCAGAAGTTGTTTTATCGGCTGTTGTTATCTTGGCAGCTATTTGTGTTGTTTTAAGGCTTTCCTCTATGTGCTCTGGTTGTATTGTTGTCGGAGTACCCGGTGATTTCCATGAAATCTTTAAAATTCTGGCCTTTTGTGAACCGGTTGGAAGAGGTATCTCAATAGTCTCTCCCTGGTGGTGTCCTGCAAGAGCTTTTGCTAACGGGGAAAAGTAGGATATGTAGCCCTTTGCCGAGTCGGCTTCATCTGTACCTGTAATTTTCACTGTGCGCTGGAGGCACTCCTTGCCCATCTCCATTACTACATATGCTCCCACGCAAACGTTGCCCCTTCTCTCCTCTGCCTTTACCACTACAGCACTTCTGATTCTCTCCTCAAGCAGGGCAAGTTTAGCATTTATATATCCTGTTGTGACACGCTTGTCAGAGTCATTGCCATAACTCCTCTTCTTGCCGGAGTTCAGTTCGTTTTTTTCGGAAATAAGCGTTTCCTTTTCCTCCAACAGAGCCTGCATGCCCTCCGGGGTTACGTAATTAATCATTCCTTCCGGTAGAAACGCTCTCGGGGGTACTACAGGCAATTCCTCCTGGTCTCCCTCTTTAACAAAGCCTCTGCTCATAAATTATTGAATATCAAATGTAAAATATTTACAAATGTACTAAATTATCCTCTGTAAAAAAACATCCGGATGACATTGTACCATCTCCGGATGTTTAATGAAACTTTCAGTAAAGGCGTTTTACAGCGGAGACTTATTATAACCGCATTGCCGTTATCTGATTTAAAAGTTATTTTAGATCATATCTATCTGCATTCATTACTTTAACCCAAGCCTTTACAAACTCCTCAACAAATTTTACCTTATTATCATCTTGTGCGTAAAATTCGCTGTATGAGCGAAGTATTGAGTTTGAACCGAATACCAGATCAACTCTTGTAGCAGTCCATTTTTTCTCGCCGCTCTTACGGTCTACAATATTGTACAGATTCTCCGATACTGGTATCCAATTGTATCTCATATCTGTAATATTAACAAAGAAGTCGTTTGTAAGTTGGCCTTCGCGGTCTGTGAGTACTCCCTCTTTTGTGCCTCCGTAGTTTGCTCCTAGTACGCGCATACCTCCAAGCAGGACTGTCATTTCAGGCGCTGTAAGTCCCATAAGCTGTGTGCGGTCTATCAGTAACTCTTCCGGTTTAATGCTAAAGTCGCATTTTAACCAGTTTCTGTAGCCGTCATGAACAGGTTCAAGAACTGCAAATGATTCTATATCGGTCAAATCTTGTGCGGCATCACCTCTACCCGGTGCAAAAGGAACTTTTATCTCTATTCCGGCTCTTTTTGCTGCCTTTTCAATTGCAGCTCCTCCTCCAAGAACAATAAGGTCTGCAATACTCACCTTTTTGCTGAGTCCGGATTGTATTTTGTCGAGTTCCTTAAGAACCTTAGCAAGTTTTTCTGGCTCGTTTCCCTCCCAATCTTTTTGAGGTGCAAGGCGTATTCTGGCCCCATTGGCGCCTCCGCGGAAGTCAGAACCGCGATAAGTTCTCGCACTGTCCCAGGCTGTGGTTATGAGATCGGTTTCGCTGAGACCGCATCCAAGAAGTTTACCCTTCAACTCCTCTATTTCCTTTTCTGAGAGAGTGTAATTTGTAGTAGGAATAGGGTCTTGCCAGATCAAATCCTCCTTTGGAGCATCAGGCCCGAGATAACGGCTACGTGGGCCCAAATCTCTGTGGGTAAGTTTAAACCATGCTCTTGCAAAGACTCTTGACAAGTATTCTGGATCTTTATAGAATTTTTCGGAATACTTTCTGTATTCTGGGTCATATTTCAGGGCCATGTCGGCATCTGTCATCATAGGGTTTCTGCGAACTCCGGGTTTATGTGCGTCAAATGGCTTATCCTCCTCTGCGATATCTATAGGTTCCCACTGGAAAGCACCTGCAGGGCTCTTTTCAAGGCCCCATTCATAATCCAGAAGAAGATGGAAATAGTCATGGTTCCATTTGTTAGGATGTGTTGTCCATGCTCCCTCAAGTCCGCTTGTTACGGTATGCTCCGGACGTGTGTCGGGATTTCTCCACCCTAAACCCTGATTTTCTACCGGTGATGCCTCCGGGCTTGGGCCAAGTCTTGATGCATCTCCATTTCCATGCGTCTTTCCAACAGTATGACCTCCAGCGATAAGAGCTACAGTCTCCTCGTCGTTCATTGCCATACGTTTAAAGGTCATTCTAACATCCTGTGCAGTCTTAATAGGGTTTGGAACGCCATCGACTCCCTCCGGATTTACATATATAAGTCCCATTTGCACTGCTGCAAGAGGGTTTTCTAATGATTTCCGGTTTTTATCATCTGAATAGCGATTTTTTGTAGGCGCAAGCCACTCCTTTTCGTTACCCCAGTTGATATCCTTTTCTGGATGCCATATATCCTCACGTCCTCCGGCGAATCCAAAGGTTTTGAATCCCATCGATTCGTATGCCATGTTACCGGGCAAGAATAATAAGGTCGCCCCATGAGATTTTATTTCCGTATTTCTTTTTTATTGGCCATAGCAGTCTGCGTGCTTTGTCGAGGTTCGTATTGTCAGGCCAACTATTCAACGGTGCAAACCGTTGATTTCCTGTATTGCTTCCTCCGCGTCCGTCGGAGGTACGATATGTGCCGGCCGAATGCCAGGCCATTCTAATCATTAGTCCTCCATAGTGACCCCAATCTGCCGGCCACCACTCCTGACTCTCGGTCATTAATTTTTTAAGATCGTTTTTTAGCTCCTCAAAATTTAGCTTTTTGAACTCTTCGCGATAATTGAATCCTTCCGGCAGTGGATTGGTCTTTTTGTCGTGCTGGCTTAGTATATCCAGATTAATAGCATCTGGCCACCAACTCATTACGGAGTTATGAATTTCCGTATTAGCACCATGCATAAATGGGCATTTGCCCGTTGTCTCTTTGTCCATAACTTTAATTATTAATTAATAGAAGCTGTTCTAATCTATTTTGAATTATTATAGTAATTTCTTATTTTCTTTAAGCATTTCGATGTAAGTACTT
>CAZNBA010000101.1:0-3470 GCA_964571395.1 uncultured Muribaculaceae bacterium | reverse complement strand
GCGAACGAATAGAGGAGGCGTTGAAAAGGGAGACAAAAGAGGAACTTGGCATAGAAGATTTTACACCTAAATTTATTAAGAGATATATCTATGAATCGACAGTTGAAAAAGAGTTGGTTCACATCTATATAACCACTTACGACGGCGACATACATCCGAGTGCAGAACTCGACGGCGGAAGATTCTGGAGTAAAGAGGAGATTATGAGCAACATGGGGAAAAAAATCTTTACCCCAAATTTTGAATCGGAATACAAGAGCTATATAACAAAAATCATCAGATAAATAGAGAGTGTTATTTAACTATAAGCCCCATCCCCCTAAAATGCTTAATAAAAGCCCCCTCCTGAGCCTTTTCCCAAAAAGTCGGCATATCACTTTGTAAAATTGCCAAAATAGCCTCAGCTCGCACCGCAGCCGGAGTGAGAGAAGCTGTCTTATCTATTCTTTTATTAATACTCTTTGCTGCATCACCCCCACGCAAAGAGCTAAAAAGCGCCTTCTGAATATCAGCAGCAAGCATATCGATATCCTGCAACGACCTCGTTTCCGTTGTAGTATAATCACCAAGAATATGAGTATCAACAATTAACGAAGCCACAGCATTAACATAGCCCCTTTCAACTCCAGAAAGCGAATAGCCAAGCACTGCCGCAACAGTTTCCATATTAGATTTATTCCGTATTGCCTGCTCATCTACAACCTTTTTCCAAAACTGCTCCTCAACATCGGCCGACCATTTGCATTCACTAACCAACTCATTTAAAATTTTACTGCTACGAGGGTCGGAATTAAAGCCCCAATGAAAAAAGACCCTGTGACCATATCTATGCCATGTAAAATTCTGATGCGGAGCTCTCTTTAAACCGGGAAAATAGCCCGTCGGCATATCTATCGAATTGTGAATCATCAAAATCATCTTATTCACCTTCGGCTGCCTTCTGAACGGCAACACTCCGTAAATATCTGCCTCATGACCACCTTGTTTTCCGGGCAACAGCGACTTAGCATACAACAGATCGGTACAATATAATACCACGACAACAAATAGAAAAAATATCGAGGTGCCAAATTTTAAAAATCTTCTCATTATATATTATGTAACTTTAAAAAGACGTAAATAACTACTTTTTATATCCAACAGCATGAGCGAGAGTTATAACCTGCATTAGCATAAATAGCCTCAGTAAGAGCCTGACCATCGAGCCAAATTGAGAGCCTCCATCAATGGCAATCCACCTGCACGAATAGGTTGCGGCAATTTAATATCATACTCATTCACGCGTAATAATAATCGCATATTTTGTACTATCTCCAATTGAAGTGAGCGGAATGCAATACGGCTCATGAGTGCACCTCTCCGCTCCGAACTCACTGAGTAAAACTCCTCTCTCCTTCCTGTACTCAACAGAGAAAATAGATCGC
This sequence comes from uncultured Muribaculaceae bacterium, assembly GCA_964571395.1. Classification (GTDB taxonomy): domain Bacteria; phylum Bacteroidota; class Bacteroidia; order Bacteroidales; family UBA932; genus Egerieousia. The sequence continues at coordinate 2,046 of CAZNBA010000101.1, read as the reverse complement.
CCTGATACCGAATCCTCACCGGTAATACCCCGTAAATGCCTGTCGAAGAGGTTCCTTGCCAACAATCCCATAGTCATTCTAACATTTATCTCCACAACCGGATTCAGAAAATAGTTATTATCCTTTTTAAAAATAAATTGATCCACCCCAAGATAGCCATAATATTTCCCAAGGAAATGTTTTTCCAAAAAAGAGCTGATAGCCTCACGCACTGCAATGAGCCTCTCAACACCGACTGTTATAGCAATTTGCGATTCTAAAAATTCATCGGAGGCTAATACATTACTATGATAAGCACCATTCACTGTCTTGAACAGGGAATAACCTGCAAAATCTATACTTTCATCACATCTGAAAAGCATGGCACAATTCAAAAAAACATCGTATCGAGGTTCTACAACTATATACCCCTGTTTATCAATAACATTACAACACCAACCAGCATCACTCTCCGAAAGACTTCCATCTATCCACCTGAGTCCCTTGCCGCTTCCCGAAAGGGGCGCTTTAAGTACGGCCCGCCCCACCCGATTGATAGTTTTAAGAACACACTCCTTACTATTTGCAATTACAGGAATCTCAACAGCGGGAAGACCGCAAGGCAGAGCCTCATGTAAAAACTCAAGAGCCTTGACAGAAAGTTCTCTTCCGGAAAGTCTGCGGATTAATGCAATATCATTTTCGGAAGGTAAGAGAGAATCTGGATAGCCAAGCAATCGAAGACGCTTTGTCAAAACACTATTCCAACCCCACGGGATTATCTTGTTATGCAAGTTCCCGGCACCTCCATTTAACTCAAGCCCCTCCATAATCTTGGTAATTGAGGCGCAATCAGAGCCAAACTCCATTGCAGAAGCAGGAGGCACATAATGCGGACTGCCGTTGGCAAGGCACATATCATGTTCTGGATTGAAAATATACATACTTTTGCAAAGATATTTGATTTATCGAGGTCGGATTACATAGTAGTAAAAAAAAATCAAAACTTTTCTGGTCAGGTATATTTATTCTTACATGTAAAGAGATGTCTACTCATATTTTAGTTTAAATGACTCTTTTGGAGTATATTTGCAACATAGGACGAATCATAAACCTAATAAGGAGTACTCTATATAACAATATTTTAGCAAAATTTGAGAGAAGCCAAAAGTGCTTGCGACAGAGTGTCACAAATAAGCCACAGCTTCATAAATATTTAGATATGAATCAAATTAATAAAACAAATGCAGCCAGACTACTCGATGCAGCCGGAATACAATATAGCCTTGTTCCATACAACGTAACAGAAGAGGATCTTTCCGCTCAACATGTTGCAGCGCAACTGAATGAGGAGATTGAGACAGTTTTTAAAACACTTGTGCTGAGAGGAGATCGTAACGGCCTTTTTGTCTGCGTAATACCAGGCAATTTTGAAGTAGATCTGAAAACAGCAGCAGTAATTTCGGGCAACAAGAGTTGTGAAATGATTCATTTAAAAGAACTTCAACAGCTTACCGGATATATTCGCGGAGGCTGCTCACCTATCGGGATGAAAAAAAAATTCCCTACCTTCATTCATGAAAGTGCATTACTATATGACTCAATTTATATAAGTGCAGGAGTACGCGGTGTTCAACTGAAAATTAACCCCGTTGAACTTATAAAATTTGTGGAGGCAGAAATTTACCCATTATAAACCCCCGACATAAAGAGTATAACAACAAGATATTGCATACACAATACATTACAACAAGCATTGTACAGTACAACACAGTATAACACAATATATTATAATAATCACGCGAATTGTCTCATAATACAATAGAATAAATGGCATAATAATATGTTACCAATAAGATAAGATTAAGAAACAAATTATGGTTTTGCAGATAGTTAAAGATTGGATAGGAGAGATGAGACCGAAAACACTCTCAGCATAGCTAAGCCCGGTAATAATAGGTTGCGCTCTTGCAATAGCAGATGGTAATTTCATTATAGGTGCTGCTTTGCTGTGCGCAGGCGTTGCCGTATTAGCCCAGATTGCAAGTAATCTTGCCAACGATTATT
>CAZNBA010000100.1:0-3524 GCA_964571395.1 uncultured Muribaculaceae bacterium | reverse complement strand
AAAGTGGGTAATCAACTTTTCCGAAATCCGGGTATGCAAAGTTACCGATTGCAAATTATGCAAGAATTAAGGAGTGGGTTGGGCACTCAAACGAAAATTCAGGTAATCCGGTTTATAGAGTCTGGAATTGGAATGCCGAGTGTGGCAAATACGATTGGTTTGTCACTTGACCAAGTAAAGAAGATCAAATATGGGACATATGCTGATATTAAGGCAGTGATGATCTTTCTGGAAGAATATTATCTGCAAGTACCAATATAAACAATAGTCGCAATGAGTAAGAGAGCATAGAGTTGGAAAATGAGTGAGAGGTCAATAGTTTAGATAGGGTAGATTAGTAAAAAAGGGAGATAATATTTTGCGTTTTAATATTTTAGTTTTATCTTTGCAACCCGCATTATTAGCGGGAAAATTGTTTAAAGTTAAGATTAACAACAAATTATGCCAACAATTCAACAGTTAGTACGCAACGGTCGCACAGTGATTGAGTTCAAATCAAAGTCACGTGCACTGGATGCTTGTCCTCAAAGACGTGGGGTTTGTGTGCGTGTTTACACAACAACTCCAAAAAAGCCTAACTCAGCTATGAGAAAAGTAGCTCGTGTAAGGCTTACTAATCAAAAAGAGGTGAATGCTTACATCCCTGGAGAAGGCCATAATTTACAGGAACACTCAATTGTTCTTGTACGTGGTGGTAGGGTTAAAGACCTTCCAGGAGTACGTTATCACATTCTTAGAGGGGCATTGGATACTGCAGGAGTGGACGGACGCAGACAGTCCCGTTCGCTTTACGGAGCCAAGAGGCCTAAAGAGACTAAGAAGTAAGTCATTAATCATTTAAAAGGTAAAGAAAATGAGAAAAACGAAGCCTAGAAAGAGGATTCTACTTCCTGATCCAAAGTTCAACGACGTGTTGGTAACACGTTTCGTTAACAACTTAATGTTGCAGGGGAAGAAGAGTATCGCTTATGCAATTTTTTACGACACCATCGATATGATCGGCGAGAAGATGAAAGATTCTGATAAGGCTCCTCTGGAGATTTGGAAGAAAGCTTTGGAGAACATCACTCCACAAGTTGAGGTTAAAAGCCGCAGAGTAGGCGGTGCAAACTTCCAAGTTCCAACAGAGGTCCGTCCTGAAAGGAAGATTTCGTTGAGTATGAAGAATATGATTCTTTTCGCACGCAAAAGGGCGGGTCATTCAATGGCTGAAAAATTAGCTGCAGAGGTACTAGCTGCATACAATAACGAAGGCGGTGCCTTCAAAAGAAAAGAGGATATGCATAAGATGGCTGAGGCCAACAAAGCATTTGCTCACTTCCGTTTTTAAATCATAAAGAGATAGATGGCAAGAGATTTAAAATACACAAGAAATATCGGTATCATGGCCCATATTGATGCCGGTAAAACCACAACATCAGAGAGAATTCTGTATTATACCGGCAAAACCCACAAAATTGGTGAGGTTCATGATGGTGCTGCTACAATGGACTGGATGGTTCAGGAGCAGGAGAGAGGTATTACCATCACTTCTGCTGCAACCACTGCATTTTGGCATTATAACAATGAGGTTTATCAGGTTAACTTGATAGATACTCCGGGGCACGTTGACTTTACCGTTGAGGTTGAAAGATCTCTGCGTGTATTAGACGGTACCGTAGCTACTTTTTGTGCAGTAGGACGTGTTCAACCACAATCTGAAACAGTATGGCGTCAGGCTGATAAATACGGAGTTCCTAAAATTGCTTATGTAAACAAGATGGACCGCGTTGGTGCAGACTTTCTTGCAGTAGTAAGTGAGATCAAGGAAAAGTTGGGCGCAACCGCTGTTCCACTCTGTTTGCCTATCGGCTCGGAGGATAAGTTCCAGGGTCTTATAGATCTTATTGATATGAAAAGTATCATATATGATCAGGACAGTAAGGAGCTTGTAAATTATGTAATTGGGGAGATTCCGGCAGAAATGCTCGCAGAAGCTAAAGAATGGCGCTCGAAACTTATTGAATCAGCTGCCGAGTTTGATGATAAGTTGATGGAGAAATTTTTTGACAATCCTGATACAATCACCAGAGAGGAGTTGATTGCGGCATTGAGGAAAGCTACGATAGAGATGGCAATAGTGCCTATCTGCTGTGGTTCTTCATTCAAAAACAAAGGAGTTCAATTCCTTTTGGATGCTGTAATGAGATTTTTACCTTCTCCACTTGATAAGGGTACAATAGTAGGTAAAAACCCAAATACTGATAAAGAAGAGGATCGTCATTCTGTTTCAACAGAACCATTCTGCGCACTTGTATTCAAGATTGCGACAGATCCGTTTGTGGGACGTTTGGCCTTTTTAAGAGCCTATTCGGGTAAACTCGATGCAGGTTCTTATGTGCTTAATACTCGCTCTGACAAAAAAGAGCGTGTTGCAAGACTTTATCAGATGCACTCAAATAAACAGAATCCTATCGAATTTGTAGAGGCTGGAGATATTTGCGCCGCTGTAGGTTTCAAAGACCTTAGAACCGGAGATACAATATGCGATGAAAAACATCCTATTGTTCTGGAGTCTATGATCTTCCCTGATCCTGTTATCGGACTTGCTGTTGAGCCAAAAACTCAGAAGGATCTTGACAAATTGGGGCTTGCTTTGGGTAAACTTTCTGAAGAGGACCCTACATTTACAGTTAAATCTGACCAGGAAACAGGTCAGACAATCATCAGTGGTATGGGTGAACTCCACCTTGATATCATTGTTGATCGTTTGAGACGTGAGTTCGGCGTTGAGATTAACCAGGGTGCTCCTCAAGTTAACTATAAAGAGGCAATGCGTTCTACAGTTCAGCACAGGGAGGTATTTAAGAAACAAACCGGTGGTAGAGGTAAGTTCGCAGATATTATATTTGAAATCGGTCCTGCAGATGAAGGAGTTTCAGGATTGCAGTTTGTAGATGAGGTCAAGGGAGGTAATATTCCGAGAGAGTATATTCCTGCTGTTGAAAAGGGCTTCAAATCTGCAATGGCAAATGGTGTTCTTGCCGGATATGAGGTTCAGGCTATGAAGGTTGTTCTAAAAGACGGTTCATTCCACCCTGTAGACTCTGATGCACTTTCATTTGAGATTTGTGCCAGACAGGCATTCCGCAAGTCTATGCCTAAGGCAACTCCTGTGATTATGGAACCTATTATGGCTTTGGAGGTTGTAACCCCTGAAGAGTATATGGGTGATGTAATTGGCGATCTTAACAAGAGAAGAGGACAGATCACAAGTATGGATTCAAAGGCTAATGCAAGAATAGTTAAGGCATTGGTTCCTCTGTCGGAGCAGTTCGGATATGTCACGGTACTCAGAACACTTTCTTCTGGAAGAGCGACCAGTACAATGTCATTCTCGCATTATGCAGAACTTCCTGCTTCTTTGGCTAAAGAGGTTATCGAGAAATCAGGTAATTCTAAGATCAAAGAGGAAGAGGAGTAATAATCAAGTAGTAATTAATTGGTAAATATATAAAACGATGAGCCAAAAAATAAGAATCAAA
>CAZNBA010000099.1:0-3567 GCA_964571395.1 uncultured Muribaculaceae bacterium | reverse complement strand
GGGTACTTCTTCGCTAATTCTAATAACTTGGTTTTTAAGACTCTTTCTATCATACGAATTACATTTCTTGCAAATTTACGATTAAAAAATAGATTTGCAAAGAAAACACCAAATCAAAGATAGAAGCAATTGTTAAGCGTGAACTTGGTGGCTATATGACAAAATTAGAACACGATTACGGGTTGATTGCCAAGTCTACGCCTATTTTCTCCAAAGTGGCAACATCACCAATATCGGAGGCTACTGGAACCGCAAAGGAGAGAATGAGATTGATCTGATTGTAGCAAATGAGTTAGATAAGCAAGCCCAAATTATAGAGGTTAAACGTAAAGCGGGGAATATTGACCTTGATGTTCTTCGTGACAAAGGAGTACATTTTCTACGTGCTACCGGAGAGCTAAAGGATTACAGAATATATCGGGGTGGGATAAGTTTGCTCGTAGAATGGCTGACACCAAACACAGAGTCTATATTACAGGCAGTAATGCAAAAATGTTAAGTTCAGAGATACAAACAACTCTTGGTGGTCGATACATTAACGTTAATGTTTATCCCTACAACTTTGAGGAATTTCTTTCAGCCAACAATGTGGTAGTGAAAGCGACCACATTATTGGCAACAGAATCAAGAGCAGAAGTCTTGCGACTATTTAATGATTATTTACATTTTGGAGGTTTCCCCGAAGGAGCAAAATTGGCAGCCAAACGGGACTATATGACAAGTGTATATCAAAAGATATATTTGAGTGACATAGCCGCTCGCAACAAAGTGGAGAATACTTTTGCATTAAGAGTTCTTTTTAAGAAGTTAGCCGGAAGTGTTAAGCAGCCAATATCATACACTCGCTTGGCTCATTACACCCATTCAGAATATTGCCAGCAAGTTGGTGGATAAAGAGACCTCCCCTAAGTACTATTTTACCGACAACGGCATCTTGAATCTGTTTCTACTCGATCCGGAAACTTCGTTATTAGAGAATTTGGTTGCCATTAATCTTCTGCGTATTTATGGTCGTGACGATGCTGTATTCTTTTACAACAAAGGCATTGAGGTCGATTTCGTTATTCCTGTTTGGAAGTGGCTACTAAACATCAAATAGTAATTGTTTAACAACGGCTCTGAAATAGTCCTTGATTACTTGATACCGGTGATAATGAATCTTAAGTTTGTCCTTAAATAAAGGACATTGCTATAATGAAAGATGTAATCAGTATGACAAAGTCCCGCCAATATTTGAAATTAACAAAAATAGTACGCGAAAGCGTACACTTTTGCTTTTTAGCAAGCCTGCCGCAGGTGACATGGAATGGCGGAGCTTCAATCCCCCAACACTATACGCAATGTAAATAGATTATAAACCAGTTACTCTTTAATATATAACCCGGCAAGAGTACCGCCGCCTTTACAAAAATATTGTAAATCGTAACGTTGTTCAAAATCTGAGGTTGAGACATTCAGTTCATTATCGGCCTCAAACCTGATAACCATTGTTGAATTCATCTCCGCATTCAACTCCCTCAAAGAGAGCTCAATCTGATTATTTACAACTTTTCCCTTATGAACAAACAACGTTTCATCTTTACTGTCCGTAGAGGAAAATGAAACCAAAAGATAATCCTCTTTGCCATCAGATATTTTCATAGACTGCTTAAAACCCACTTTATCTCCCACTCCAGAGAGATTATACGTGCCAATAAATGCGGTCTTTGGCGTAGGGCTCTCTCTCTCCAAAAAACCCTTATTTCCAAAGGCCACAATCTTCAATTTGTCGGCATCCTCCACAGTCGCCTTTATGGTACAGGTATCAAAGGCTAAAGTCACCTCTTTACCGCTCTTGCTCCACTTACCCCTTTGTGTAGAAAAGGTATCATCTGAATCATAAAAATGTGCAGTCAAAGCACAATTGTTGTTATCATTCAAAGATAAGATCAAGTAACCTCCCATTTCACTATTGGAATAAATCTCTCCGGCGTACTGGCCAATCATTGTCTGCTGATTTATATTATAGCAGGAATAAAGTATCCCGACAATCAAAACGCCCAATAATAGTCCTAAAATCTTTTGCATAATTGCTCTTTTTAATTTAATAACTTTAAAATTTAAAGGGGATCTGTAAAAAAATTGGAACGTTTACTTTATTCCGATAGGGTCAATTCCTTTGTTTTCTATCATTAACACAACCGCTCTATTTTTTGCAATCGGTCTATGCATAACGCCTTTCGGTACACATACACCCTCGTATTGCCCAAGTTCAAAACTACCCTTATCTGTCTCAAGTACAATACTTCCCTCTATCACAAAAAACAGTTCATCATCATTCTCATGTTTATGCAGGTGGTACTCTCCTTCAAAGATGCCAACACGAAACACCGATGAATTGACCTCGCAAAGCGATTGGTTGAACCACTTATCTTTACACTCTCTAACAATCTCCGGAATATCAATTTTCTCAAGGCAATTGTACTTGATATTCATCTGCATATTGTATTCCAATTTCTTTTCCATATCTGTTTATTTTAATTATTTTTGCTTCATGCAGCACAAATGTAGTAAAAATTGTTTCAGGTATCGTGACATGATAATGTTACTACCATTAAAGAAAGCTGATAACATCTGGTTCTTCAATTTTATCAATGGGATTTATGAATAATGCTCTATTATTATCACTCGAATTTATCTATTTCTAATGAGAAACAATTGAGTACAACTCTTCATACGAGCTTACTACACCATATTTCACTTTATCAGTACTGATTGCCTTAAAATGTTCTTCAGCGCATTTTTTCTTAGCCTTTTCTACACCTCGCAAGTTTGCATCTTGGAATTGCAATGTATTTGCCTCACCCTTGGTTTCTGCAACAAAGTAGATGTGTTTGACTGCTTCGCAATCCTCTCTATATTCTGTTCGGTAATATCCACTGACTCGGTGATCCATGTATCAAATTGTTTTTTGTTTTGCTCAACAATTCGCTCAATCTCTGCCTTTGTTTTGGCTATTTCACCGTCAATATATGGGATATATGCCTTGCCTAACTGATAATCATCTTGGTTACTATTGGGGAATATAACCCTTGTGTAGTTATCCATAAAGACGAAACAATCTTCGCCATAGGCTTTTAATATCCGTGGTATTCCCGAGCCCAAAGATTCCACTAAATGCAAATCATTAAACACTCGCATTAGTTCTTTGTTTCGAGGAACAGATATACCTTCAAAAAACTCTTTTTTACTTAACATATCTGGTAATGTTCCGGATGAGGTAATTTCGAGACGATCTGGAAAAATCTCAAACTTTGGAGGTATTTCAAAAGAGTAATCGTTGTGCAATTGTAGATTCGGAGGCGTGGGCATCCGAATCTATCGGTTACTATATTCATTCAAAGAACGTCCTATTAATGACCTGCATCAATAGGACGAAGATAATACTCTTTCGGCAGACGTTCAAGTGATTATCAAATGAATTTCGCGTATGATCTTTTTATATTTATCCAAAATAAATGTGGCAAAATTTTGTTTTTGGTCAAAATGGTATTAACTTTGCCACGCAACTGATTATTAAAACAGCAT
>CAZNBA010000098.1:0-3582 GCA_964571395.1 uncultured Muribaculaceae bacterium | reverse complement strand
AGTTATTACTTTTTGTCTAATCTAAATCTGTCCGGTTTATGGGGAAGCTGACAGATCAGCCCCTAAACCCTTAATAGACTTATAGAGACCGGTTTTCCAATTATATGGAGCATATTTGTTTAAATTTTCCTTCGATTTTAAATCAACACAATACTTTATCCAATCAATTTTTTCGTCATATACACCCTTTGATTTTAGATAATAGTACAACCGTGAGTTGTCAATATAACAAAGCATATCGAGCTCACTACCAGCGCTATCCTTAATACTCTTCTCCTTAGCATTTAAGAAAAGAATCATTTGAGTATCCATATAATCAGCTACTTGAGTAGCAGTAAAATAATACCCTTCTTCATCATTCTCGTCGAGGGTAAGATTATAAGATACCTTTGGATTGAGATTATAAACTACAACCCAAAAATTATTATAATGATCTGGTAGCGACCTTATTTTCCCCTCCACAATAGGATCAATATTACGTACCCATAATAAAAACGACTCCTCCGTAAGTCCGTACCAAGATTCATCCTCCAATATATTATCATTAACTACAGAGATAATATTGTCAAGGGTATTGCACTCTATCTCATTGCCGGCTTCAGTTACTAAAATCCATGGAGAATTAGGATTTAATGTATAAATTAATTGCAACGAAGCCTCCGAATTATCGCTATTTTTACTAAAAATAGAGGCAAATTTCTGAGTAATATTCCTTAAACCATGAGAATTAAAAAACATAAACAACTTATCTTTCTTATTTGCCAATGCTTTGGAATAGTAGTCAAAATTCTCTCTTAAAGATTTGGCTATAGATTCAGGATTGTCCAACTGATTATTATTCAAATCCTCATAAGGAATTGATTTATCCAATGTATAACAGGCCGCAAAAAAGCCTGCCTCTTTATTTTTTGGGCACTTGTTCTCAACAATATCCTCCATTTCTATAGCTAATTCGGGACGTTTATTGGCTGTAAGCCACTCTGCAATTTTTCCCGAATAGAGGTATTTTGTAGCCAACTCTTGTTTAGAATACATGAATTGACCTAACTCCTCTGGAGAGGTAGCAATTTGATTATCTGTTGAATCAAAGATTATATTAAATCCCTCATTAGATTCTTTTCTTAAATCGTATATCTCTTCTCCTTTTGCCCATCTTACAATCTCATTGTAGCCAGCTCTTGCCTTTGGATTTACAACTGTAAGAGCTTTCAATAGTTGTAAAGTCCTATTTGAAACATTTTCAGGATAGGGCAATTTACCGTCAATTTTTAACCTTACAAGTTCTAACTCTTTGATTTTAAATATTTCCTCACCATTCCAAAGTACAAGCAACATCATTCCGAGCGAATAAAAATCCGAATTATAGTCTATCTGAATCTCCTGGTCAATAGAGAGATAATATTCAGGGGCAGCATATATTTTTGTTCGTAACTGATATTTAATGATAGCTTTCCCCTCATTATTTGTTGGAACAGAAATTCCAAAATCTGCAAGCCTGAGCTCTTCAGTCTCCCTATTACCTGTTTTATAAAAGAAGTTCGCAGGTTTAATATCTCTATGAATGATTCCTTTACTATTAAGAAAATTAATTGCAGCGGCACACTGCAATGCTATCTCTCCGAGCAACTCCTCATTTCCATTTAATTTAATATTCTCCAATGAGCCTCCGCTGCAATATTCCATCAACTCATATTGCCTAACCTCAGATGTTTTTGGATTTATCCATGTACCACAATCATAAATATTTATCAATAATTCCGTCTCTGCAATATCTTTGATTTTTTCAATGATCTGCATATTAGGTGGTGGCTGAATATTTAAGAAATATAATTTTAAAACAAATTTATTACCCTCTCTCTCTACAAGATATATCTGAGCCTCACCGGTTTGTTGAGAAATCACCTCTACAACTGTGTATAGTTTACCTTTTAAATAAAACTCTGTTTCATTTGATTGGATAATGCTCTCAATTTCCGCCTGCTGTTGTTCTTGTCTTAATGTCTTATCTTGGCCCGGACGCATTGTAGCATCTGTAGCTTTTTGGATACAATTTTTATTGGCAACCAAAGGTCGCATAGTTTTGTCTCCTAATGAAAGCTCTTTAGTAAGGCCTGTATTGACTCTTATAGTTGCCTCAACAATTTTATCGCCAACAGGGCGAATGGTTTTGCTTTCTTTATCTGGATTTATATTTTTAAAATTAGGGGTAGTTGAGTCGTCCATTATTTTATTTTGTAATATGTTTCCATTGTTTCTCAATTACATCTCGCTCCTCGTATATCCATTTACCTCCACAAAAAGGCTTTGAGCATTCATTTGGTTGTGAATGAACACAGCCATAAGCATGGCAGACCCATCCTATTGGAACTTTTTTCTTTGTAAGAACCTCTATCTCCACCTTTCGGGCAGAATAAAAATCTCGCTGCATCTGAGGCGTCATACCGGCATCGGGCAACATTAACGAGAGTGTTGCCTGTATCTCGGCAAGTTTCTCCCTATATTTATTTATAGCCTCTTCTTTACTCAAAATATTTATAGAAAAGGATAAATTACTCTTATTAAGAGTTACCTCTTTTTTAGGTTCCCTTAGCTTCACAACATAATCGGATTTTGATTTTCTAAAGATATTTAGCAACTCCTTATGTTGATTAATGAGCTGTATCTCTTGCTCGGAAAGTTTCTTTGAGTTATCAGATTCTTCTAATATATACCTCTCTATCTCATCAAGTTCTTCAATTAATAAAGATGATTGTTTAACTAATGGATCGTTTTTGGCCAAAGCTATTGCCTGTTGCGCTAATTTATTGAGTGGAGAATTACATTTCCTGCAAAAACTTCTAAAATTAAGTGTATTACATTTAGGGCATGTAATTCCTGCACGCGGATTGCCACATTCAGAACAATAAAGATCCTGTGAAGAGGTATTTGCACCACAAAAAGAGCAGATTTCAGATAGCAGATTCGCTCCGCATTTAGGACATAACTCCATATCAGGCTCAACGGCAGCGCCACATTGCTCACAACTTTTCGACTTTAAACCAAAGCCTCACTCAGAACAAAATCTATCTGTACTTGAATGTATTGCACCGCATTTAGGGCATTTATGAATAAGCTCCTGATAATTATCTGCGGTTTTGCTTATCGCTTTATCCTCTGGGGCATAATTGGCTTGCTGTTGGCCCTTAGTATTACTCATTTCACAATATTAGAATAGGTTAAATACTGATATACAGCAACTTTTATAAATCAATATCTCTATATCAGTCAATATTGCAAATTTACAAAAATAATATTACTCTCCCGTATACATTATAGAAATAAGTAGGGAATTTAGTTAAATGTTTATTCTGCATAATCAATATTGTATTGTACAAGATATAGAGATTGATTTTATCTAAAAAATTGTACCTTTGACAATCAAGCTCAGCATTGTTACTGAATTTGAGACTATTTCACACTAAAAGGGTTCAGGACGATGTTGTACTCTCCCCTTAGTGGCACATGAGAGTTAGAGTTAAGGAATAAAGATAACAACAATGACAAGCGATTTTATAATAAGATTATTTGTAGCAAGTCTATTAG
>CAZNBA010000097.1:0-3607 GCA_964571395.1 uncultured Muribaculaceae bacterium | reverse complement strand
AGTATAAGCCCGTCTGAGTTTGTTTCTAAACTTATATCTATTATTGCCGTATCAATATCATTAGGTTCATTCAGTATCTGCAATGCCTCACTCCTGTTGTGTGCCTCGTAAATTGTATCTACCTCAGGCATCTCAGAAATTATGGATTTAAGCCCTAAAATGTGTATTCTGGAGTCATCTGTAATTAATAATTTTATTGTTTTATCCATAGTGATTCTATATAATACGTGGAGATTTTTAACGTGTAAAGATAATAAATATTTATAACATAATACTATGTTAATGAAGTTGTTTTACACATTTCCATGAGAAATGTAATTGTATTTTGGAGGGATGACTGTTATTATAAATTTTATAGTTAAAAATAACCACTTAAAGTTTATGTAAGTTGCTACAAAAACTATTTGCAGTTTACTTTTCTTTGCATATAAATATGCAGAGAAATGAGATCTCTGTTAGGCATACATGAAAATTAATTATAGACGTATAACATATCTCTTATGAAGGTTAGGAATTAAGTTATTGATTATTGAAAGGTAATTATATAAGGGCCGATCGGGCAGTAGGCACTTATGTCGGGGGGAGAATGCGGAATTTATTCTGTATTCTCCCTCTTGGCTAATGAATGTATTTGATTAATGGTTGCTTATTTTTATCTTTATGCTGTTTAGAAAAATGATAAATGATCTGAATTTATGCAGAGTAAAATCTAATTTTCAAAATATATGGATAATAATGTGTCACATTCTCACAGTTCTGAAAATGCTGCAAAGAATATTGGTGTGGTCTTTTGGCTAAATGCCTTTTTTGTTGTTGTGGAGGTCATAGGTGGCTTCCTTACAAACAGTATAGCTATTCTTTCCGATGCTCTGCATGATTTCGGCGATTGTCTTTCGCTTGCAATTGCATATGGGCTTCAGAAAAAATCAGAAAGGAAACGCGACAGATTTTATTCATACGGTTATAAGAGATTTTCATTGCTCGGCACGGTTTTTTTGTCGGGGGTACTTACCGTAAGTTCTATTTTTGTTATTATTGAGGCAGTTAAGAGAATTGTTGCTCCTCAGGAGGTGAGTGCGGATGGTATGTTGTGGCTTGCTATCGCCGGGATCTTTATCAATGGGGCTGCAGCATTACGTCTGCATAAGGGGAGTTCATTAAACGAGCGGGCTGTTTTTCTTCATATAATGGAGGATGTGCTCGGATGGGTTGCAGTGCTGATTGTAAGTATTGTAATGCTCTTTATAAAATTGCCTATTCTGGATCCTATTCTCTCTGTCTGCATAAGTATCTGGGTGCTTTCCAATGTTTACGGGAATCTTAAAAAAACTTTCAGAATATTATTGCAGGCAATTCCAGATGGGGTAAATGTTGAGGAATTGAAGCAAAGAATTGAAGTGCTTCCCGGTATTAATTCTGTTCACGATCTGCATGTTTGGTCTTTGGATGGTGAATCTCATGTAATGACTTTACATGTTGTTACCGAGTCTGATTCGGAAGAACTGCGACATAGAATCTATCTCATCGGTCAGGAGTATAATATCACGCACACCACCATTGAATGTGAGTTGCCTGGAAGTAAATGTGATTGCGACTGTGACGTTGATGACCATTGCATTGAGGATGCGGACAAAGAGGAGAATGCAGGTGCTCATAGAGGTTTAATATGATAGTATAATAAAAATACAAGCGGCTGAATTTGATCGGCCGCTTGCATTTTTTTGACTATAGCAGATTACTTCTTAACCTCTTTTTTTTCAGGTTTTACGTTTTTATCTGTTGCTGCGGTTTTGTCTGTTGCTTCAGGCTCAACGGCTGGTTGAGCAACCGGTTTAGCCTCTCCTTTTACAATGAATGAACTTGATGGAGCCTGGCAAAGTTCGCAATTTGCGGGAGCCTCATTAGCGTAAACGTTGCCGCATGTAGGACAAATGTAGTAAATTGTAGCTAATGAATCCGGAGTAGCGATTGCATTTAGTGCTGCTGTATAAAGTTCTGCATGTTTTTTCTCTGCGTCTCTTGCATTTGTGAAGGAGAGAATTGCATTCTGAACTTTTTCTTTTTCAGCTGCTTCTATATAACCTGGGTACATTTTGCCTGACTCTTCGGTTTCGCCTTTGATTGCTGCTGCAAGATTAGCTGCAGTTGAATCAACCTGGAACTCATCCACTACAGGTGAATAATCGTTAATACCGAGTTCTGCAAGGACAGCCTGATGATTCTTTACGTGAATAGATTCTGCCTCCGCAGTAGCTTGGAATAATGTTGCAATAGCAGAAAGACTATCTTGAGATGCACGTTCTGCAAAGGCTGCATATTTGGCACTTGCGGTAGCTTCGCCGTTTATTGCTGATTTTAAGTTAGCAATTGTCTGATCTTTGCTCTGAGAGCATGATATCATTGCAAATGCGCATGCAATGATAGTTAAAATTGAAAAAAACTTTTTCATTTTTATTGTTATTTTAAATGTCGTTTCTTTTTTCAGGGGCAAATGTATAAAGAATACAGGTATGTTGTTAATACTGAATTTAATATTAATCAATTTTTAACAAATAGAGCAAAATACAGATTATTAAGACAATTGTTAAGTTGCTTTTTATTGATGTGCGTAACTTGAGGCAAGTGCTGTTCCCGTATAGTTATCTTTATGGGTGGAAAGTTCTTCTGGTATCCCTTCAAAAACAATATTGCCTCCCATATCTCCACCCTCGGGGCCCATATCTATCACCCAGTCTGCTGCACGGATTACATCTATATTATGCTCAACCACCACAACCGTATGCCCTCGTTCTATTAGAGCGTTGAGAGATTTCATCAATTTTTCTATATCGTTGAGGTGCAAGCCTGTAGTTGGCTCATCGAAAATGAATATCATTGAGCCTTCAGGATTTCCCTTGGAGAGAAATTGTGCGAGTTTAATTCTCTGGCTCTCTCCTCCACTTAGTGTGCTGCTGCTTTGTCCCAATTGAATATATCCGAGTCCTACCTCCTGTAAAATACTCATTTTGTCTGCTATACGCCTTGCTATGGACTCTTTCTTGCTGCCAAAGAACTCAATCGCTTCATCTATACTCATATCGAGAATATCGCTTATATTCTTTCCACCGTATTTAACCTCAAGAATATCCGGTTTAAATCTTTTTCCTTCACATTCATCGCATACCATTGTAACATCTGCCATGAATTGCATGGGGATTGTTATAAAACCGTCTCCAAGGCACTGCGGGCATCTTCCTCCGTCAATATTAAATGAAAAATGTGAGTGGCCGTATCCGTTCATCTTTGCGTAAGGTTGGTCGGAGAAGAGTTTGCGTATATCATCATATATCTTCAGGTAGGTGACCGGATTAGACCTCGATGACCTGCCTATGGGATTCTGGTCTACATACTCAATGCCATGTACTCTGGAGAGATCGCCTTTAAGTTCCTTATAAGCGCCCGGCTTTTCGCCGAACTGGTTGAAATGGCGGCTTAGGGCCGGATAGAGAATATCCGAGACCAGAGAGGACTTTCCAGAACCGCTAACTCCAGTGATCACGGTAAGAACTCCCAAAGGAATCTTGACATCTATATTCTTTAGATTATGCTCCATGCATCCGTCAATCTC
>CAZNBA010000096.1:0-3861 GCA_964571395.1 uncultured Muribaculaceae bacterium | reverse complement strand
ACCGAAAGTCCTCCGATTGCGTATCCGTCCATATTCATGGAGAGAACATGTTCTGCGGCCATCCTTCTTAGTTCAGGGTAGATACAGCCCTGGATTATAGGAAAATAAAATTGATTATATCCGTAGAGCGGAGTGCTGTTTTTAAAATGAGCTACCCCTCTTTCGAGCCATCTCTGGGTTAGTTTTAAAGATTTTAGGGCGTAATTATAGTCAGCATTGCCGGGAGTACACTCGTCGAGGGCCATAATAATATCGGAACCTATGAGCCGTTGCGTATCAACATTGTTTTCTGGAGTGAAAATATGCTTTGAGCCATCGATATGTGACCTAAAAACACATCCATCCTCTGTTAGCTTTCTGTTTTGGGTAAGTGAGAAGACCTGGAAACCTCCGCTGTCTGTAAGTATTGGTCTGTCCCAATTTATGAATTTGTGTAATCCTCCGGCCCTGTTTATTATTTGAGTACCGGGACGAAGATAAAGATGGTATGTATTTCCCAGAATTATTTGTGCTTTAATATCGTCTTTCAGGTCTCTGTGATAGATGCCCTTTACAGATCCCACCGTGCCAACCGGCATAAATATAGGCGTCTCTATCACGCCGTGGTCAGTATGTAACAGACCGCATTTAGCTGAGGAGTAGGCGTCTTTCGCCAATTGTTCAAAAATCATTTTTTTCTTCTTCTACTGGGGGCAAAAGTAATAAAAATTGCTTTATATTTGCAGAAATTTAAGATTTTGAAACTTCTATGGGAAGTAAAAGAATAAAATTAGACATAGGCGCGCTTACTGCTTCCTCTTCTGAGGAGGGTAATTTTATGTTTTTTTTATACCGCGACGGAATGGACAAATGTCTTGCTATTCCCCTGAATGCTCCTGATATGCACGCTGTTCTTGCCAATTTCGGTCAGGTGCCTCAGAAATGCGGTTCTATCTATAAACTTTTTGAAATGGTGTCGAGGTTCTATAATATGGAACTTCTGGAGGTTTCCATCACAAGAGGCAAAAATTCCTCTCATTTTGAGTCGCAGATGGTGTTTTTTGATGGAGAGAAGGAGATGAGAGTGGAGGCAAGTTTTACTGACGGTGTTATTATGGCCAAAATGTTTGGCTGTTCTATCTACATAGAAGAGGAGTTAATGGAGCAATATGCCACTGAGGTGAAGGAGGAGACCGGTAATTTGGCGGATACTTCAAAAATTAAAAAAACTCTTGAGAAGCAACTCGATGATGCTGTAAATGCAGAAGACTATGAGAAAGCGGAGATGATAAAGGAGAAATTGATTTTTTTGAATGATGCTTCCGATAGTAAACATTGCCGTGATTATATAAAATGATATCCAATTATACACATATGAACCCGAACATGAGATTATTTAAATTTGCATGAGGTGAATATTAAAATATTTAATGTGAGAGTTTAGAGATGGCAGAGCAGCTGTCTGACTCTTACAAAAATTTTGATAACATAATGTTCGAAATTTTTTAATAGTATGAATAAATTTATTTTACTGTCGGTCTTTTTCTGCATTTCTCTTTGTTCAAGTGCGCATACCCCCGATAGTGTGGCAGTTGTTGCAGATACAACTTTAACTGTTGCTACTGACACTGTGGCTCAGTCGGCTGATACTCTCCAATCCACTTCTTATGGACCCGGGACTCTTGCCAAGTCTATTCTTGCTCAAAAGACCTTTTCATTTAATTTCTATTCAATATTGAGAGGCCTTTTAGGAATGGCTGTCTTGATGTTTATCGCATGGTGTATCAGTTATAACAGAAAGGGAATAAATTGGGGTGTTGTTTTTAAGGCTCTTGCACTTCAGCTTATAATTGCAGTTTCGGTTCTTCTGTTTCCTGCGGTTCAAGGGTTTTTCGAAATTCTTGGAAAATGTTTTGTCGCGGTACTTGATTGGACGCGTGCCGGTACACTTTTCCTCTTTGGCAGTTTACTGGATACTGATAAATTCGGATTTATCTTTGTATTCAATATTTTACCAACAATTATTTTCTTCTCTGCCTTGACAAGTCTCTTCTTTTATTTAGGTATTTTGCAAAAGATTGTTTGGGCAATGGGTTGGGTACTTACGAAGTTGATGAAACTTTCTGGTGCCGAGTCTCTTTCATGCGCAGGTAATATCTTTTTAGGACAGACGGAGGCTCCTCTTATGGTAAAGGAGTATATTCCGAGAATGACAAAATCTGAGTTGATGCTGGTTATGACCGCCGGAATGGCGACAATGGCAGGAGGTGTTTTGGCGGCATATATAGGAATGCTCGGTTGTGGAGATAGAGCTCTTTCAATTGAGTTTGCAAAACATCTGCTTTCAGCCTCTGTTATGGCGGCTCCGGGGGCTATTGTGATGTCGAAGATTATCTTTCCGCAAAATGAGGAGATAGATAACTCTGTTGATGTTTCAAAGGAAAAAATTGGCAAGAATGCTCTTGATGCAATTTCCAACGGTACTACAGACGGCCTTAAACTGGCGGCGAATGTGGCAGCTATGTTGCTTGTCTTCTATGCGTTGATTGCCGGATTCAACTATATTATTGGGAAGGTGGGATATATTACCAATTTAAATGAGGTTATTGCAGAGGCCACTTCTGGACGTTATGCGGGTCTTTCGCTCCAATTTTTGCTTTCGTATCTTTTCTATCCTATAATTTGGCTTATTGGAGTTCCTACTCCAGATCTTGCGCTGGTAGGGAGATTATTGGGCGAAAAGCTTATTTTAACCGAATTTGTGGGGTATCAAAGTTTGAGCGATATGCTTCAAGCTAATGCCTTTGTCTATACAAAATCCATAATAATGGCTACATACGTTCTGTGCGGTTTTGCAAACTTTGCTTCGGTGGGGATTCAGATTGGCGGTGTTGGAGGAATTGCTCCTAATCAAAAGGCTACTTTGTCGGCACTTGGAATCCGAGCCCTTATAGGAGCCTCTCTGGTTGCCCTTATGTCGGCTGCCATGGTGGGTATGTTTACAGTTTAGCTGAAAATGAAGGTAAATTCCCGTACAGTTGTTTTAGGCGATGGAGATTTTCCTACATCTGCTGTGGCTTTAAAGGTTTTAGAGGAGTCCGACAATGTTATATGTTGCGATGCCTCCATTTTAAAACTGTTGAGATATTATGCTGCTGTGCGTGAAATTAACTCTGCAAATGTTGCTTTCCACGCAAATAATGCTGCAAATGTTGTGTCCGGTGATAATGTTGAATCAGTTGAAGAGTTTGCTGTAACCGAAATCGAGAGGATAAATGGTAAATGTATCCGTATCATTGGAGATATGGATACTCTTTCCTTAAAATACCGCAAACGATTTGTAAACTACATTATAGAAGATTGCGACCAGGAGACAAATGATCTTACCAAGGCCTTTAAATACGCACTCTCATTTGCCCCCTCTTCAATAGCCTTTTTAGGAATCTGTGGTGGCCGAGAAGATCATACGCTCGGCAATATATCTTTGCTTGCAGATTACAAGGGGTTAATATACAGTGGCTTTAGTGGTGTGAGCAATAAAACGGATATTTATGCAGTAACAAATTATGGGGTATTTTATCCTGTTTTGGAAAGTTGTGAGTTTGCAACTGAGCCCGGCTCCCAAGTCTCTATATTCTCATTTGATAATACCCTGAACATTAATGCTCAAGGTCTATTATATCCCACGAACAATGTGATATTTGACATGTGGTGGAAGGCCACTCTCAATGAGGCTGTGAATGGCTCTTTTGCCCTAAAATTCAATCATCCTGCCAAGGTTTTGATTTATATTGCCCCGCCAAAGCAATAAAGTTTTGATACATATTGCCGGCAGCAGGAAGCATTGGGTAACCACTGAATTCTTGGCTGGAAGAAAGTAGA
>CAZNBA010000095.1:0-3971 GCA_964571395.1 uncultured Muribaculaceae bacterium | reverse complement strand
AAATAAGTTTTACATTTTTTGTTAATAATTTGTATACTTATTTCAGGACAAGTCAAGTATAATTGTTGGTTACAAATGGGTGGATGAGATGCATATCAAGTTCTATGTAAAGGATACAGGAATAGGAATCAGTACAGAAAAGCAAAAGGTTGTGTTTGACAGATTCGTAAAAGTTAGTGATTTCACGCAAGGAACCGGCCTCGGGCTCTCAATTTGCAGTACCATTATTCAACAAATGGGTGGAACTATCGGTGTAGAATCAAAAATGGGTAAAGGCTCAACATTCTGGTTTATATTGCCTGCAGAGCAACATAGAATATAGCTGCAGATATTACTGCAGTTCCCTTTATTATTTTTATAATTGAGATGAATATTTCCGAGAGACCCTTTTTTGTTCCCCTGCGGCACGGCTTTTATTAACGAGATACAATCCAGCAAAAACAGATATTGCAGCAATAATTTTCTGCCAGTTCAGTATGTCCATTCCTATCCAAATGCTTGCGGCCGAAGCCACAATTGGTTGAGTATATGAATACATACTTACAACGGTAGGACGTAATATTTTCTGTCCAACCGGAATAAGAAAATAGGCAATAAAAGTGGAAAAAACCACAACAAAAGCCAACTTCCATCTGTAATCCGCGGGGATTAATGAATAATTCAGAGTCGTCAACTCCTTTATATCCAAGGGTACAGCTACTATAGTTGAGAATAAAAACATCCATTTCATGAAGGTAACTGCACTGTACTTTGATATCAATGGTCTGAAAACCCCAAGATAAAAAGCAAAGCAAAGACTGTTTAACAGAATCAGTACAATTCCGAGCGGTTGAGTGTTTGTTACACCCCCTTTTATAGATACTGTATTTATAATCAGCATTATAATTCCTGCAAAACTAAGAGCAACACCACCGGCTTTTTTAAGGGTAATAGGCTCCTTTAATACTATTGCTGCAATAAACATAGTAAAAATAGGAGTTACAGAATTAATTAATGAGGCATCAAGTGGAGTGGTGATGGTAATAGCCTTTAGAAAAGTTAATTGCGTAAGAAAAATCCCGAGCATGGAGGCTATAAAAATTGAGACGAGATCTTTTGTTTCTACTTTCTGTGAGGGTAAAAAGAGTGATGCAATCCAGAAAAGAAGGGTTGCCCCTACCGCTCTAAAGCAAAAGAGCCCCAAGGGAGAGATAATTCCGGAATTTGAAAGATCCTTGCAAACAATAATATTAACAGCAAAAATAAGATAAGCACCAAACACTGCTGCATGCCCCAATGGTTTATTGCTTTTTGGCATCTCTGCTTTTGTCTCATTCCGTTGAACCTTGTCTATCATCGGTTCCTCCCTATTCACATTCTCAAATTTATATACATCCTCTTTAGAAACGATTTTATTTGACTCTATAATGATGGTATCAGCTGCGGTACTTCTGCAGTTATCTCTTTTTTTCTGTATAATATTCATAATAGTACCCCGATATTGTTTAGTGCGGAGCGAAGATACTTGTTTTTTATCTATACTGCAATCGGCGCTCTGATACACAGATATAATTACCTCGGTTTTCTACCTCTTGAACCAACTGAGCGGGAGGGTTTGTTATGTTTTTGGAGGTTTGAGGCTCTATTTTCAGTCCTTTGCCTTTCGCGCTCAGCCTTAAATTTATTCCATTTTTTTACCGGTTTTTCTTCCTCACCTCTCCCATTTTTCTCTCTTGCAGCTCTCTCTTTGGCATGAGATCCCACACCTCTATTATCTCTTCTGCCGCTTATCTCAGAGCCATTACCATATTCATGCTTTTCACCACCTTTGCGTCCTCTATCTCCTCTACCGTTTCTTTCATCTCTGCTGCTTCCTTCTCCTCTACCGTTTCTTTCATCTCTGCTGCTTTCTTCTCCTTTACCGTTTCTTTCATCTCTGCTGCTTCCTTCTCCTTTACCGTTTCTTTCATCTCTGCTGCTTCTTTTATCATGCAAATCCCTCTTTTGTGCGCGATTCTCATCAACTCCGCTGTCATTTTTTCCTTTATTACCAGCTCTGCTGTCTCTTTGCCCGTGGTTATTCTTTGATTTACCCCTTTCCTCACCATCATGTATATCGACGAGTTCCACTTTATCACTGCTTTTCTTTACTCCACTATTTTCATGTTTGCCTTCACCTATTCTGTTATTACTTTGTTTGTCTCCTTTAGAAGAGCCTTTGGAGCGAGCCCTCTCCCCTTTGGGCAATTCACTGTTGATAATTTCTGCCGATAATGAGCCTATTTTCGACTCATTTGTCTCAAAGTTTACCCTTTTTGCAGGAATTATCCTGCCTGTAAGCTTTTGAATTGCTTTGAACATGGCCTTCTCTTCATCGGTACAGAAAGAGAGAGCGAGACCGCTATTACCTGCACGGCCTGTTCTTCCAATGCGGTGAACATAAGTTTCTGCCACATCGGGCATATCATAATTTATTACTAAAGCCAGATTTTGAATATCTATTCCTCTTGCTGCAATATCAGTTGCCACAATAATGTTCGATTTTCCGGATTTGAAATTATTCAACGCCGTCTGTCTGGCATTTTGTGATTTGTTTCCGTGAATAGATTCACAACGTACGTCTTTCTTATTAAGTGTTCTTGCAATTTTGTCGGCACCATGTTTCGTGCGCGAAAAAATAAGGATTGAACTGCCGGTATTCTGCTTGATAAGCTCATAAAGCAAATCAATTTTTCTTTTTTTCTCAACGAAATAGAAAAGTTGCTCAATGGTATCCACTGTTGATGAGACCGGAGCAGCCTCCACTCTTTGCGGCTCCTTAAGTATAGATTTGGAGATCTCAATAATTTCTTTAGGCATTGTTGCGGAAAAGAGCATTGTCTGTCTCTTGCTTGGAAGCATAGGTAAAATTCTCTTTATATCATGTATGAATCCCATATCCAACATTCTGTCTGCTTCATCAAGGACAAAATGTGTCACTGTTTTCAAATTTATAAAGCCCTGACCGATAAGGTCGAGTAATCTGCCCGGAGTAGCTACAAGTATATCTGTACCATGTGCAAGTTTATCTGTTTGCGGTTTCTGTCGCACTCCTCCGAAAATAACGGTATGTTTAAGATTTGTGTATTTGCCATAATCCTCAAACGACTCATCAATCTGTAAGGCAAGTTCCCTTGTAGGAGTCAATACAAGAACCCTTATTGGGCGTTTATTCTTTTTGTCACGCTGTTCTCCTCTCAGCTGTTCTATAATTGGAATTGCAAAGGCGGCAGTTTTACCTGTTCCTGTCTGGGCTAATCCCAACAAATCCTTACCGATAATTGCCAATGGAATGGCCTGTTCTTGTATAGGTGTCGGGGTACTGTATTCCTTCTCCTCAAGAGCCTTCAGTACAGGCTCTGAAATTTTTAATTCTTTAAATGTCATATTAGTTGTATATCATCTCCGAACAGGGGTTAGTATATTATCTGAACGGATATTTATCTTTTCCGAACATGGAGCAAATAATGATTTCTTTTGCAAAATATTCAGAATAACCCCTTATGTTTGAAGTTGCAAAGGTAATTTAATATTTGCATTCTCAATAATTTATTTTTTTATCAAATATCGTTTCTTTAGCTACTGACATCACAACATATTGTATATCTATATATTACAATTTTAATGTACTTTCTACAGAGCTACCATTTAAGGAGTACCTGCAAAAAGCTGTGGATAGGTCTAAATATAAAGAGGTTTTAACCTCGTTGTATGGAATGCTGTCACAGATAACATAATGCGGATCTCGTTTAACTTCGGAAAAGCCTCAGATGCTCTCGATTCCGCATTATGTATAATCTGTGATGCGCATTCGTGGGATTTCTAATGGATTGCTAAAGGATGCATCAGCATCCGCACCGCTCTCGGTGCTGTATTTCAGGCTGAAAGCCTGTAAACAGAGTGAAGCTCCTGCTGAACTTCTCGGCTCTGTGTCTGAATCTCATGTGATCCGC
>CAZNBA010000094.1:0-4128 GCA_964571395.1 uncultured Muribaculaceae bacterium | reverse complement strand
CCATTGTTCCTATTACCTCCTCTGTGCAATTATACATTACATCAGTAGAATTTTCGATCTCTATCTCCTTCTGTTTCTCCTCCGAAGCCATTGTCTCATTATGCCTTGCCTTGATTAAATTGTGTATAATCAGTGTTGTACAGAGTATGACCGTTGCAATGATACCAACAGTACCACCCCATATCATTACAGATGTTGTCAACAATGCAATGGTAAATGCGGCAAAACCTGTGATAAACCAACCGGCAATTACTGTAAATACTCCTGTAATTCTGTATACTGCGCTTTCTCTTCCCCACGCACGATCTGCAAGTGATGAACCCATTGCGACCATGAATACAACATAAGTTGTGGAGAGAGGCAGTTTTAAGGAGGTTGCAAGTGAGATAAGTATCGATGCCGCTGTCAGGTTTACTGTGGCCCTTATATTATCGTACATTACGTTCCCTCGCTCTTCTTGGGGCAATTGTTCGAATCTTCTCTCTATCTTTTCTCTCAGTGTTTTAGGTAATACCGTCTTGTAAAACTGATTAAGATTCAATGCTGCACGTACGAGCCCTCTTGATATTCTTGAAGAACCGAAGTGCTCCTCTCCCTCGTTTTGGGAGGAGAGCGATAATTCCGTTTGTGTTACCTTCATTGCCTTTTTACTGAAAAACAATGTAAGTACCATAATCAATCCTGCAAAGATTAGCATATATATGTTAGCACTTACAGGTTGACTAAGTGCTCCCATTGTTATCTCTGTCGTACCTGCCTCAAATGCTATCTTATATGAATCGAATCCGGCAAGAGAGACTCCGATAAAGTTTACGAGATCGTTCCCTGCAAAAGCAAGAGCAAGTGCAAATGTTCCCATCAGGATTGTTATTTTTAGTATGTTCACCTTTAATTTTTGAAAAACAAAAAGTATTGCTGAACTTATTATCCAGATGGATGATAGAGTTAAAAATGTGTGTGTGTGCATAAAATCAAGGAATCCCTCGGGAATGATTCCCGAACTTTTTAGACCTTTGAATACTGTATAATATATTATACCTGTAACTGAGATTCCGCACCATATTGCACCTGCCCTGCTGAATGCTTTAGAGTACCTGAACGAGAAGATTAATCTTGAGATGTACATGAACAATAGACCGAATACAAAGGCGAGCACTACCGATAACAATATTGCCGAAATAATCGCCATTGCTTTTCCTGAGTTAATGTATTGAGTGATATCTGCAGCACTTAAAGTGGCTGTCGTACCTATCTTGTGTATTGTAACTCCCACTGCGGCTCCAAGTAAACCAAAAACCATTGAGACTGTGGTTGATGTTGGTAGACCGAGCGTATTGAATATATCAAGCAGGATTATATCGCCTATTATCATTCCAAGGAAGAGCACCATTATTTCATGGAATGTAAATTGCCCTGGGTAGAAGACACCGCTTCTGGCAATCTCCATCATTCCCGATGAGGTTAATGTTCCTATCAGAACTCCTGCAGCAGCTACTGTAAGTATTATCTTTCTTTTTGTGATTTTTGAACCGAATGCAGAATTTAAAAAATTTACCGCATCGTTGGAGACGCCTACAATAATATCGAAAATAGCGAGAACTCCGAGCGTTATTACTATGAATGTGTATAGTGGACTCATAAAATTGTAATTTGTTTTTGCAAAGGAACGGTTCAAATATTACAATTATATTTCAGCTATATTAAAAATCTATTAAATGACCTTTTGTCTGTGATGTGACAATCTTAAATATATTTTGTAAGTAACGTGACACTTGCCGGGTATATTGTCTGTATGATTTTTACAACAACTTTTTTACTTAGTGTTTGGCAAGAGTGAATGTGAAGATGAGCCCGCCTGAATCCTGATTTGCCACAGAGATTGAGCCACCATGCAGAACAACGGCATTTTTTACGATTGCGAGTCCCAAACCTGTGCCGCCAAGTTTTCTCGACCGTCCTTTGTCTACTCGATAGAATCGTTCAAAAAGATGAGGCAGGTGCTTCGGCTCAACTCCAATGCCATTGTCTGCAAATGTAAAGAGGTATTTGTCGGGATACTCATTTACAAGGCATATTGTAATATCTCTGCAACCTGAATAGGCTGCAGCGTTGTTGAGCATATTGTGAAAAATGGAACGTATAAGTTGGTAATTACCTGTAATTTCAAGCTCTTTTCCCTCCATATTTTCCCTGTGAAATCTTATGGGCAGTAATTCCCTGTTGGAGTGAATCAACTCTATCTCTTCATTAATGATTTCAGATAAAGATAATTTCTCCTTGTTGATTATCTGAGAGGCCTCATCGAGCCTGGTAATAATTGAGATATCCTGTAGCAGTGAATTGAGCCTCAATGATTCATGATAAGCCTTGCCAATAAATTCATTTTTCTTTTGTTCCGGTATATCAGGATGACTCATGATTGTTTCTAAACAAACATTTATTCCGCTTACAGGCGTTTTTAGCTCGTGGTTAATGTTATTGGTAAGTTGTTTTTTTATTCTAATCTTTTCTTCTCGTTCATGCATTGCTTTTTCCTGTTCACGTTCAATAAAAAGAGAATTACTTCTAAATCGTTTGAAAAGATAAATGAAGGTGGCACTCAGTAATACTGTAACGATAATCATAAAATATAGAAAAGGATTGCCGTTTCCGAGCTTTGCAGTGAGAGAAAGCGAGTAGGGTAGGGCCGTCCTGATTATAATACCTCCCCTTTTTGTTGCAGAATAAAAATACTCTTTTGAGGTACTCTCAGAGTGCCTGCGTATTGTATAACCAGACCCAAACTTTATTGCATTTTGGACCTCGTGTCGCAAGCCGTGGTTTACCATTTTTACTGCTGCCTCCTTTTCGTAAGAATCGTACAGGACAGATCCTGAAAGATTTATAATAGTAACTCTTATATTTGGGAACTTGTCGGAGAGCATTTGATAGTATCCCGACACGGCATCAAACATTTCAGGTCGGTTTAGTTTACCGGATATTGTCTCAAAAAGCCTGTCGTTAATTCTTTGCATTTGAGAATTAAGCAATTCGGCCTTATATACCTTTTCTCTGTTGTATTGAAAGATTGTAAAGGCTGCTACGGCAACCCAAATAAATAATAACATTCCTGCATACAGACCTGCCTGAGATAAATTTATATGTTCATTCCTGGAACCCGTATCCATAGCCGTGCCTTGTGATAATGTTCTTTCCGTATTCTCCAATCTTTTTTCTAAGCCTCGTTATGGTGACATCTACAGTGCGTTCAGTAACTATTACATCGTTGTCCCAAACCTTGCCGAGAATCTCCTCTCTTGAGAAGATTTTACCTTTATTACAAATCAGCATACAGAGAATTTCAAACTCGTTTTTTGTAAGTTGAACCTCGTTGCCTCTTATTGTACAACTTTTTCCTCCTGTATTGATTCGCAAATCGTTAAGCGAAATAGTACCACTGCTGTCCATAATCTGCCTGTCCGCCCTTCTGAGCACAGATTTTACACGTGCTAAAACAGTCCTGATCGTATAGGGCTTTGTAATGTAATCATCGGCTCCTATATTTAGTCCGGCAACAATATTATCTTCTGAATCCTTTGCAGTGCAAAAAATAATTGGAATTTGCGCGGTTTTTGGATTTGATTTCAATAGCCTTGCCATTTGGAATCCGCTCATTGTACCCATCATAACGTCCAAAAGAATTAATGAATAGTCACTGAGAGGTAATTTCAGTGCCTCCTCTGCACTCAGAGCTGTATCAACGGCATAACCCTCAACCTCAAGATTGAATGAAAGTGCATCGCATAATGTCTGTTCGTCATCTACAACAAGAATCCGTTTCATAAAATTAATGAATTTTGAAGATGTGTGGCAAAGGTAATAATCTGTTTTGAATAATTAAATTATCAATTAATGACAATTTATTAATAGCTCATTAAAAATTTAACGAACTTCGTCCTATCTCTATTTTGCTTCTTCTGAAAAGTATCCGCCATCCTTCATCCTCATCCATTTTATCTCCATTTATATATAATATAACAGGTTAGTTTTTTACAGATGTTATCACTTGACCATGAGATACAGTTTGCCGGATACTATAATACTCCCCAAAAATAGGACAGTGTTTTAAGGTGGAAAAGGAGTTATCTT
>CAZNBA010000093.1:0-4152 GCA_964571395.1 uncultured Muribaculaceae bacterium | reverse complement strand
AGCTCTCACTTTGTGTGCTGTAGCTTAAACGTGAAACATAAATGTTCATCTGATTTGTATTAATTAAAAAAATTCACTAACAAAAGAGCTTGTCGAGATCGATACTTGGTAATGAAATACCTGTAATAATACGGATTATAGCACTGACAAAGATAGATTCAAAAGAGCTCAATTATTTGGCACGAAGATATACATTTATTTTTCAATTGCAAAAAATGTTATTATACTTGCTTCCAAGCACATTAAATAAGTATCTTTGCAGCGCAAAAAAAGAAAAAACAATGAATTACGGAACAGTAATAGAAAAAATATATAACGATATCCGCACCGAAAAGACAACCGGCAATGTTGCCGATTACATTCCTGCTCTTGCAGAAATTAACCCGAATAATTTTGCAATTGCAGTTGAAACGCTCAATGGATGCAGCTATGGTGTGGGAGATAAGGAGGTCAAATTCTCAATTCAAAGTATTTCAAAGGTTTTCACGCTCGCAATGCTGGCAGGGAGGATTGGACAGCAATTATGGGAATTTGTAGGAAGAGAACCTTCCGGAACTCCTTTCAATTCTCTTGTGCAACTCGAAAGAGAGGAGGGCATTCCCCGAAACCCCTTCATGAATGCAGGAGCACTGGTCATAACCGACAGACTCATGGATTATTTCGGCAACACGAAAGAAGAGATTCTAAATTACATCAGAGTACTGTGTAATAATCAGAATATCAACTATAACGAGCGAATTGCCCTCTCCGAAATAGATAATGCCGATAGGAACATGGCCCTTGCCTACTTTATGAAGAGTTTCGGCAATATAAAACATGATGTCAACACCTTGATAGATATTTATTGCCACCAATGCAGTATAGAGATGTCTGCAAGCGATCTTGCAAAATCATTTCTCTTTCTTGCCAATCACGGAATCAACATTTATAATAATGAAAGGTTACTTACTGCAAGCCAATCGAAACGGCTCGGCGCTCTTATGCTCACATGCGGTCTATATGATGAATCTGGAGATTATGCCTTCAGAACAGGCATGCCTGGTAAAAGTGGCGTAGGAGGAGGAATTGTCGCTTATATACCAGGTAATCTTGCAATTGCAGTATGGAGCCCTGCTCTAAACGATCGCGGCAACTCAATCAGGGGCATTGAGGTACTTGAACGCTTCACTACAGATATTGGAAATTCGATCTTTTAATAAATAAAAGGCCATATAGAAAGCAGTATAACAATTAAAAACATCTATTTATGTAGCTTCTAATGGCTTCCTATAAGCGGTCGGAGTTTTGCCTGTGTGCAGTTTTATCTTATATTTGCTACTGATAATATATTTAAAAAAGTATGGCCTGTCTATTTCATATCGCGGTACTGTTTATTCTTACAAGCCTGATGCCCCAACGGCATCTGGAATGCGGCAATATAAGCAGCATAAAATTCGATGAAGCAATCAAGGAGACCGTACAGACACAAATAAAAAAATATCCTAAATCACATCTTATAGATCTCTATAAGAACTTCTTTCAAGATCGGTTCGGACCAGGACATATGATAAATGACACTGCCTCAGCCGCCGAATATCTGCGTTCGGAGATAAAATCGATGAACAATGAAAAGAGTGAATTATACTGTCTTGCAGAACCTACTGGCTACAACCATAATTTCTACAGAGTGGATTTGCGGGCTATAACTATTGGCAAAATCTCATTTAAAAAGTACTTTGATACCTTTATAGAAAGTGTAAATAGCATAGAACCTCCAACTAATGAGCAATGGATTGAGGAATGGCATAAAATCAAAAACGTAATTGACAATATGCACCTTAACCTCCCTAATTATAAAACTGAGACAGATAGAATCGAAGAGAGTCTATATAACAACAACTATATTTGGCATCATAGCAGCGAATTCAACAAAACCTACTCGCCACATTATCGAATAATCAGCAAAGAGATTTTTGAGAGAGAGATAAGACCGCTCCTGCAAAAGGGAGACAAGAGAGTTTCATCAAAAGGGAAAAACAGTTAAAACGATATGTTCAAGAGTTATAAGATATCCAACAATAAGTTTTTTTTACAATGGATGCTGTGGATTCAACGCACAGCTAATTTCATTATTGTCTTCTTCAGTTTTATTGTATTGGGACTGATGATCTACAGCGTTGGATTTCCAAGCACAGCCCCATTCAGAGCAACTTTCGACAATGCACTGCTTAAATTGCCGTATCTCTTTATGTTTTCGTGGGTTGCAAGGCATCTCTCCGGAGTGCTGATAAAAAAGAAAAGAAAGGAGAAAAAGATTGCAATAATATATCTGCTTCTGTTCGTCATTCTCCTTCCGGCAATATTTCCTGAATCGGGCAGTGAATATATGGCAACAATTTGGCAAACTATCTGCACAGTACTGAAAAGCAAATATTATGTGGCAATAGTTCTAAGTGTTATCTCCATAATTGAGATTTCCAATACAATCGCCGGACTTCACAACAAGAATACTAACCCATCGAGGATTTTGGCTATCAGTTTTCTAATGGTCATAGGAATAGGAACAGGATTATTATTGCTGCCAGAGGCCACTGTAAATGGAATTTCAACAATTAATGCTCTTTTTATCTCCACAAGTGCCACCTGCGTAACCGGACTTACACCTATAGATATTGCCTCCACCTTTACTCCGCTCGGGAAGATCATAATCTGTATTCTTATTCAAATTGGAGGATTGGGAATAATGACAATGACAAGTTTTTTTGCAATGTTCTTCATGGGCAATCGTTCTCTCCACAACCAAATAGTCATAAGTTCATTAATAAGTTCAGATAATATCGGATCTCTTCTTTCGGCCTTATGGAAAATACTGCTGTTCACAGCTTTCATAGAGCTAATGGGAATAATTGCCGTCTTCTTCTCAATTCACGGAACTCTCGGATACTCAACACTCCATGAGATTTATTTCTCCATATTTCACAGTATTTCCGCCTTTTGCAATGCAGGATTCTCGACACTCCCTGGCAACCTTGCAGATAAAGCGGTAACAGGAAACAACTCTCTTTACCTCAGCATCTCAGGATTAATTATTTTAGGAGGTATAGGATTCCCTATCCTTGCGAACTTTATTACGCTCGGCGCATACTATTTAAAAAATATAGTACGGAAAATATTTGACAAGAACCACAGAATCAGAAGGAAAGTTCATTTATTAAGTCTTAACAGCCGCATTGTCCTCACAACAACGGCAATACTGCTAATCACAGGCACAGCTGCAATGGCCTTCGCTCAATGGAATTCCATTACAGGTAACGTATGGGATAAACTCGTACAAAGTTTCTTTCTCGCCGTTACGCCAAGAACTGCCGGATTTAACTCAATACCAATGGAAACTTTAGGGATGCACGGTATACTTATAACCATACTGTTAATGTGGATTGGAGGATCGAGCCAATCAACTGCCGGAGGTATAAAAATCAATGCCTTTGCTGTCGCAGTAATTAATCTGTGGTCTGTTGCAAGAGGCAAGCATAAATCGGAAATCTTTGGAAGAGCAATCAGATCCGGCTCAACCAATATGGCAAATGCCACAATTACAGCATCGATTTTTGTAATAACAACAGCACTGTTCATACTATCGGCACTCGAGCCAACAATCCCTCTGCTTAATCTTCTTTTTGAGGCTGTGTCTGCTCTCGGAACCGTTGGCCTGAGCCTGAACACAACACCTATGCTCGGAGATGGAGCCCGCATAGTCATAATCGCACTTATGTTCATTGGAAGAATAGGAATCATCACCCTTTTATTTGGCATAGTAAAAAGGCATACAAACAATAAATTTGACTATCCGAAGGAGAATATCATAATAACATAAACATTAGAAAGAATTAAAAAAAGCAGAAACCGCAAAGCAACATGAAATAATATAATTTTTATAAGGCGATAATTATAAAAAGATTATCACAGAGTTAGCATACGCCTGAATAAATTATTTATAAACGTATGACTAATTTTCATAATTTTCTGTTCAAAATTTTAAATTTGTATGAAACCGAACATGAAATTTTTAATTCACTAAGAAGTGGCTTTAATGTATACCTTAACTCAAAGTGATTAAAAAATTTAATGTGAGAGTGCAGCGATAGCGGAACGGCTATCAGACTCTTACAAAAA
>CAZNBA010000092.1:0-4376 GCA_964571395.1 uncultured Muribaculaceae bacterium | reverse complement strand
ATTGCTCCTTCCTCTGCCCTACCGGAATATTGCAAGACATTATTATAAGACTCTCAGATTACTCATACAAGCTCTTTCATAAAGGAAAAAAACGGCTAAGAAACAAAGGATACAAAAAGCCTCATAATAAACTCCGATATCTTATTCTTATCATAATAGGTGCACTTTTTGCACTTGGACTGACTCTACCGCTAACCTTATTGGATCCCTACTCTGCTTTCGGTAAAATATCGGTACAAATTATCGGCAACTTAGAAATATTTATTACAAATATACTTGCTGGAATTTTTCCTTCAACTATCCCTTATCAGGAATACTTCAGATTTTCACTCTTTGCATGCCTCTACTCCTCAATCTTCCTGCTTGTACTTATAGTCTTCAGCGGCTTCAAAGGCAGATTATATTGTAATTCAATCTGCCCTGTAGGAACGTTACTCGGATTTATTGGAGGAAAATCGCTGTTCAGACCTGTCATAGATAAAAGCAAATGTATTCAATGCAATGCCTGCTCACTAAGATGCAAAAGCAACTGCATAAATGTTAAAGAAAAGGAGATTGACTCATCGCGCTGCGTCGTATGCTTCAATTGCATTGGGGCCTGTTCACAATCAGGTATAAAATACAAACCTCTTTGGTTTACCTGCAGTACCTCTATAACTGCAAAGAACTCCGACACCACATCCGAACAGTTAAATAGTACAAAAAACAGAGATAGTACAACATCAGCATCAACAGAGAGCAAAAAACACGAGCAAATAAAAAGTCAAAATCATGAAATAGAAAAAAAGAGCTGTCAAGACCCAGGACGCCGAAATACTCTTATCGCTTTTGGAGCACTCGGTACTGCACTTATTGCACATAAAGCTCTTGGTGAAACATTAGTGCCTAAAACGGAGAATGTACCATTAAGCCGCCTGGGGATAACGCCTCCTGGAGCCATAAGCATTAATCACCTAAAGCAGAATTGTACAGCCTGTTATGCCTGCGTGGCAGCCTGCCCAAACGGAATAATTCATCCGGCTACATTCGAATACGGTACAGACGGCATCATGTTACCTACCATTAAATACGATCATAAATTTTGCGGCTATGAGTGTAACAAATGTACTCAAGTCTGTCCTAACGGTGCGTTACAACCATTGACAATAGAAAAGAAAAAGTTAACACAAATTGGTCGTGCAGTATATTTTCCCAAACGTTGTGTTGTCTTCACAGACGGTACCGACTGCGGAGCCTGCGACGAACACTGCCCAACAAAGGCTATTATAATGGTACCAGTTGCCGGAGCCGATTTCCTATATCATCCAAAACTAAATAAAGAGTTGTGTATAGGTTGCGGTGGATGCGAATACATCTGTCCTCAAACACCAAAGGCAATAAAAGTAGTCTCACTGCCTGTTCAAGGATTGGCCACAAAACCAAGCGATGACAAGCAGGAGGAGAAAAAAGTAGAAGATTTTGGATTCTAATAGAGAGATATACTATTCTTCTTAAGGTTCAATTATTTAACACTCTGTTCGTATGAGAGCAGAGTGTTTGTCATTAATGATACTATTGTCATTGGCCCCACACCTCCGGGCACCGGAGAAATATAGGAACATTTTGGCTCCACTGAGGCAAAATCCACATCTCCTGAGAGTCTGAAACCTGATTTTTTAGTCTCATCTTTAACACGGGTAGTACCAACATCTATAACGACAGCACCCTCTTTGACCATATCGCCCTTCAAAAAAACAGGTTGTCCCAAAGCTGAAATAATAATATCGGCTTCACGAGTGTATTTTTCTATCTCTTTTGTCCGGCTGTGGCACACTGTAACTGTGCAGTCACCGGGATATGCCTTACGCATCAGAAGATTTGCTATGGGCCTTCCGACAATATTACTGCGTCCTAAAACAACGCAATATTTACCCTTTGTTTCAATTTTATACTCCTCAATAAGTCTGAGAATACCAAAAGGAGTTGCAGGAAGAAATGTCGGGAGTCCTAACATCATCTTTCCTGTATTAACCGGGTGAAAACCATCCACATCCTTATTTGGAGAGATAGCCTCTATAATCTTGTTTTCATTTATATGCTTTGGAAGAGGCAATTGGACAATTAATCCGTCTGTATTTTTATCCTCATTAATCTCCTTCACTACAGAAAGCAACTTCTCCTCTGTAATATCTGACTCAAAACGGAGAACAGTAGAGCTAAAACCAACCGCATTGCAGGAGCGTTCTTTATTTCCGACATAGGCTTCGCTGCCACCGTCGTGACCTACTAAAATAGCTGTAAGGTGCGGAGCACGCTTCCCTTTGGAAAGATACTCTTTAACCTTTGCCGCAATTTGTAACTTAATATTATCCGAGGTATGTTTACCATCTAAAATTGTTGCCATATCTATGTATTTATCTTAAATCCAGTAAAAACTATCTATGCATCCTTTTCATTGCACCCATGGCACGCATCGCATTCTTTGAACCATTGCTGCCGGCAAAATTCTTCATTATGCGTCTTGTATCATCAAACTGTTTAAGCAAACGATTGACCTCAACAATGGAGGTTCCACTGCCTTCTGCAATACGTTTACGTCTGCTCCCGTTAATAATCTCAGGATGTTCCTTTTCTGCAGGAGTCATAGAGAGAATAATTGCTTCAACACCTTTAAAAGAGTTATTGTCTATATCAACATCACGAAGAGCCTTGCCCATACCGGGAATCATGGAGGCTAGATCCTTAATATTACCCATCTTCTTTACCTGCTGTATCTGATCATAAAAATCCGAAAGAGTAAACTGATCCTTTGCCAATTTCTTATGAAGACGTTTTGCCTCCTCCTCATCAAATTGCTCTTGAGCCTTTTCAACAAGCGAAACAACATCTCCCATTCCCAATATTCTATCAGCTATACGTTTTGGATGAAAGACATCCAAAGCATCCATCTTTTCACCGGCACTGACAAATTTAATTGGCTTATTGACAACTGCCTTAATGGAGAGAGCTGCACCACCCCTGGTATCTCCATCCAATTTAGTAAGCACAACTCCGTCAAAATCAAGCCTGTCATTAAAAGCCTTTGCTGTCTCTACAGCATCTTGACCTGTCATGGAATCAACAACAAATAATGTTTCGGTAGGATTAACAGCCTCTTTAATAGCAGCAATCTCATTCATCATCTGTTCGTCAACAGCAAGTCGTCCTGCAGTATCCACAATAACAAGCGAATAGCCCTCATTTTTTGCCAAAGCAACAGCATTCTTGGCAATCTGAACAGGATTTTGGTTCCCCTCCTCTGAATAAACAGTAACACTTGTTTGCTCACCGAGCACCTTTAACTGCTCAATTGCAGCTGGTCGATAAACGTCGCCCGCAACAAGCATTACCTTTAATCCGCGCTTGGTTTTACAATTTAGAGCAAGTTTTCCTGAGAAAGTGGTTTTACCTGAACCCTGAAGACCGGCAACAAGAACAATTCCGGGAGTCCCTTTAATATTAATATCCACAGCCTCCGATCCCATTAGAGCGGCAAGTTCATCATGAACAATCTTAACCATCATTTGCCCCGGACGCACAGATTTCAACACATCCTGACCCATGGCCTTCTCCTTCACCGAATCGCAAAAACTCTTTGCCAATTTATAACTAACATCAGCATCGAGTAATGCTTTTCTCACATCCTTAAGCGTTTCGGCAACATTAATCTCGGTTATCTTTCCCTCTCCTTTAAGCAACTTAAAGGAATGTTCCAATTTATCTATCAGATTTTCAAACATATATTATACTCTTTTCTATTACTTTCATTATTTAACGGTTCAGCTGACTATACAGGTGAAACGCTTACCTGCATAATTCATCTGAATAATAGGCCTTTGCTATATCACGCTGATTGTACCTCATTGCCATTACCTGCCCGTATGCACCCGCAGAATGAATGGCAATTAAATCTCCGCGTTTTGTAATTGGCAATTTTATACCAACTCCAAAGGTATCGCTCGACTCACAAACAGGACCTACAACATCATATCTTAAAATCCTTTGCGATTGAGAAGAGATATTTTCTATTGCATGATGAGCCTGGTATAAAGCTGGTCTGATAAGATCATTCATACCGGCATCCAAAATCACAAACTTACGTTTCTGTCCCAATTTTACATACAGTACCCTCGATATAAGATGCCCACACTGAGCTACTAACGCCCTTCCCGGCTCAAAATGAACTCTTTGATTAGGACTTACCACCAAATTGCGATGAATAATCTCAAAATATTTTTCAAAATCAGCTATCGGGTTACCATTAGGATTTTCATAATCAACTCCAAGACCACCCCCTAAATTGATATTGGTAATATTCATCCCATTGGCAATAAACCATGTCTGAATCTCATCTACCT
>CAZNBA010000091.1:0-4728 GCA_964571395.1 uncultured Muribaculaceae bacterium | reverse complement strand
TATTAGTAGCGTCAGCTTGTGGGTTATAAGTATAAGTATTTATAGATGAATTTTGGACAGTAGAACTATCAATTAAAAACTCGTAAAAGACTACTCCCGTCGTATTATGAACATCGGCGGTTATTAGTATAGACGAAGGGTCAGGTATTAATCCCGCTGCATTATACTTAACAGCATTGGTTGCGGCAAGGATGTCCACTTTCCTTGCATCCGCCCCATCTGTCCCGTTATATCCGTTCGTACCGTCTACACCATCTTTACCGTCTGCACCATCTTTACCGTTTGCACCATCTTTACCGTTTGCACCATCTTTACCGTTTGCACCTGTAGCCCCAGTTTTAGATTTAGTAATAGTTTGAACAACAGAATAAGATAACTCTCTCCCATCCAATCGCCTTATAGTTAAAGGAAAGATTATTGTTACAACGTCTTGCGCTGCGGACATTGCGGAAGCATTTGCGACCATTAGGGTAGTTGTTCCGCTTCCTGTTATATTTCCAACAGTAATCGCACCAGCAGGAGAAACGGTTGGCGTTCCAACTGCAAATTTACCTGCCGCTAAAACAGTATTATATTCTAATAACGTTGACCCCTCGTAAACCTGAATAGTAGTTCCCGAACCCTCGTAAGATGTGATATTTCCATATGCATCAGCCGGCATAGAGTGATTTTGATTCGATAGCAATGCACTTACTCCATCAGTTCCGGGAATAACACCTATAAATGAACTTTCATCCCTTGCCATTATTGACCCGTCGGCAGCACCCTCCCTTACTTGTACTTTTAGGGTGAGCGGCATATTATTAAATATCTTTCCCGACAGACTGTAAACTTTAGTATTACTTGTTGATGGTAATCCTAACGAAGCATCACCTTCAAAAAATTGAAAATAAGGTGTCTCTACAAAATTATAAGCAGTCGCAGTCAAGGTTATACTGGATGGCTCAATAAGGTTTCCAGCAGCATCAAATGATGCAGCCCATGCGGTTGATGTAAGATCCACTTTTCTTGCATCCACTCCGCTCGACCCTGTTTCACCTTTATCCACCCATATATGCCAATGCCCGGTATTTGATGGTGGAATTCCATGAGCCGTGACATCGCAATAATATGCTACACCATTCCATGTTACGATATGTCCTTTGTAATAATAAGCATCAGGGTCATACACGCCTTTATATGTTACAATCTCTGAAGCTGTACCATCAGGATTTCTAATCATTGAATCCTGCCGTAGCCAGCCTCTAAAATTTATTTCTCCAGTGGAGGAATCAAAATCAATATAATTATCCACGGATGGATTCCTTCCTCCAACATATACATCTCCATAAATACGTTCATAAGCCCTACCTGTCGATGGGTCTACGCCATACGCAATATATTCTTTGCCTCCAAGTGAAGTATCGGAAACTTTTGCGTACTGAGTGACTGATCCTCCATTCGTTTGGTCTATTATTAATGCAGATTGCCTTCTTATATCCGATGCATTTCCTAACTGCGAGATATTGTCGCCCACTTCTGGCGTTCCTGAGCCATCACCTCCCGAACTGGATATTTCAATATAATCATACCCTATTCCGACAACACTCTTCCAATAATATTTTATTATTGAGTTAGGATCAAGGGGTTCAAAGCGTTTACAATAAGCATAATCTCCTACTACAAATTGATTGAAAACCGTTCCTTGTTTTATGTCAAGATAGCATTTATATCCGGTGCTTGTATCTTCTACTTTTGAGACGGTCATAGCCGCTGCGGAATAAAGGTGTATTCCGCCGTATATAGATACCTGATTGATAACTAATTCTGAGGCATAAAGCGTCTTGCGAATATTAAGTTTATCTATCTCTAAAACATAATCCCCATTAACATCTTTGAATATAGAATAGCCTGTTCCTGAAATTTGACCAGATGCGAAATCAGAAGAAGCGACGCCTACATCGGCTTTTATCTCTCTATCGAAGATAGTAGGAGATTGAGAAGTTGTTTCAACCCCATCCCTGCGTAAATATCTTGAGTCAAGTGAAAGCTGGACTTGTGAAGTCAACTCCTGAGCTGATAAAAGGTTATTGCTCAAAACCTTGATATCACCTTGAATAACCTGAATACTATTTTTTGTAACTGTAGGTTTTTCTGCTATAGTCACGTTCCATTCAGGTAGTAGTTTATCAGCCTTATATTCTATTGTTAGATTTGTTATTGAAAGCCCTACCGATGAATTGCCTAATATATGCTCGTCATAAAGTGGTATTTTATTCCCAATCTGTACAGATGAATTTTCTGCGTATGTTTCGAGAAATATAGAGGACGGCTTAATAGCGTAGGTAGGATTCTCATTATTAACTTTTAATAGTTCATTCTCTAAAAATATTTCAAGCCTCTCCTCTGCGTCCAACACGTAAGGATTATGAGCAAGTTCTATGTTCGTGAAAAAGAAGTGATCTCCAGGCGTGGCACAAATAGTCATATTAGGCAACATTAATCCTGTTGCTTTAAAATTTACGTCTGACTTTATTAGACTAAGCCTCCAATGAGAATTAGGCTCTGTTTCGTCGTGATATATATAATAGTTATTTGTCCCTTCTCTTTTTGCAACTACAAATTCATAATCTTCACCCGCCAACAATCTGTCAGAAAAATATACGGACATTTCCTTATTCGGGACAAATAGCGGATCCCAAACGCGGTGCATATATTCATCTTCAGTCTCATCTATGCTTTTTGTTGTATTCCATATATTTTTTATCCATATATCGAAAGTTTGTTTATATGGAGTAGATTCATTCTTCTTAATATCTCCGAGTCCTGTTATTACGGTTACGGGATATCCTGTCTGGGTATTATCAACTGTCCATAAACAACGCAGATAATAAGTTCCAGGAGAAACATCCAAAAATTCCTCAGCAATAGCTACAGGGTATGGTCCATCAG
Organism: uncultured Muribaculaceae bacterium; assembly: GCA_964571395.1. Classification (GTDB taxonomy): domain Bacteria; phylum Bacteroidota; class Bacteroidia; order Bacteroidales; family UBA932; genus Egerieousia. The sequence goes on along the minus strand of CAZNBA010000091.1, from coordinate 1,797 downwards.
GATTTAATCCCGAGACAACTACCGAAGCATCTTCTGTTGTGCCATGCATAAGCGATACCTGAACATTTGAATCAAAATATGGCGTCAATCCTTCTCCTGTAAATGATTGGGTAAGGGAAAATGTTATTTTATTGTATGGTGCGGCAATAACGAATGTACTAGAATCAAACTGAGCCGATATAGCACTATTTGCTTCAACGTATTTTTGAAGCGAAATATTGTCGGTTAAATTTTGGTTAGAAACAACCTGTGTGGTATCATCGTTTAATATAGGCTCGACGGCTACTACTTCATCAAGCCTACCTAATACTGGATCCGTAGCTTCCTGTAATGTTGGATAGATATCCGAAGAATCAGCAACAGAGCCTTTTCTTACACCGTAAATCAACTCAGCCGCTTCATCAACAACATAATCTACCGGATTGAAAACTGTATCTGTATAGCCTTTTTCATAAGCATAAGTAGAAGATGAGGCGGGTTGTGATGCTGCGTGATCATTCCATCCTTGAACGTAATCTCTGTATGATTTTGGCATCAAAGCAGAGTAAGGAATATCCCGTGTATAAATATTGTTGTCAGGATCAGCCTCGTAACCACTTGCAGCAGTATCGTAGTAACGGTATGGAAGATTTCTATCCGATCCTTTTCCCGATAGACGTGTGTAAACAGTTGGATTGGAATTAATACGTTCAATGGAAATCAAACCTTTATCCTTGCCGTATTCAAAGGTATGTTCGAGGATTATTGGTGTATATCCTAAACGTATAGTCATAATTCCATCTTCGTTTGATATTTTCCAACGCAATCCAAAAACATCATACAATCCAGTTAGAAGTGACCAAAGTGTTTCGCGTGAAAAAGAAACTGTAACCTTTGAAACGCCGTCATAGATGGCCGTGTTTATATTGTTTACGACTTTACCGTATTCGTCCAAGCATGACGGGTCAAGGATCATTTGCCATTTCCCGGTCCCAAAATAGTAGTCAAGGTTGATATTCATTCGCTCGACGAACTCTGCCACAGTAACAGGTAGTGCAAAATCATACGAAACGGGTTGCTGCACACTACCGGCGGTAACGAAGTTAGCAAATTCATACCGTTCCAAGTCGGCGCGCTCGGATTTAAAAATAAGCGAATATTTATATTTTAATGAAGAAGTATCTTTAACACACGACGGAGTAAGTGTTGATAAAAAATATCTTTCACCTCGAAAATCTACATACCAAAAACGGTCAAAAGCTGGCGTAATAGACGGCTCAACCATAAGGTCAAGGGATATAGAAGCCGCTCCCATTTCAGCCTCAGCGTAGGTAAATGCATTAACATCAAAATGCGTCAATCCTTTTGTCCAAAAACTTAATGTCTGATTGTTGAAAGTTAGAACTTTCTCATTAAAAGAAAGTGCTAACTCTTTATCGGTATATATTCTTTTTTTCATTCCGTAATCGGTTTAAATGTTGCTGGATCTGCGACATAAAATGGTATGGTAAAAATGTATGCAGATTTCTCGTATTCAGTCAGTTCAGGATAGTGACTCACAGTATTCGGCGATGTAGCATATCCTACAAATTCTATTCCTTTCCAATAATTCAGTATGGTGATTGGTAAGGCATGTAAAAGGTCTCCGTCAGCCGTAAATAAGCTATCGTAAAAAGCGTTCACAGAAGCATTAACCGTGTCAAAACTTCCAATCGCAAGAAAGGTTATCTCGTAAGTAAACGTATCTTTCGATGTATAAGGATAAATTTCACTCGCGGCAGTTTCCGGATACTTCTGTTCTTCGTATTCCTTTATGGG
>CAZNBA010000090.1:0-5013 GCA_964571395.1 uncultured Muribaculaceae bacterium | reverse complement strand
GGGTGACTAAAAAGTAATTTAGTTGCCCTCTTTTTACATTATTAATATTTGAACTGTATAATACAAATCATTACTCAGTAACTTTTTTAATGAGTAGTTGACACTACTTGCAGCCCTTAGGTTATACTGACCGATAAATGCTCCTGAATTTATCTCTTTCACACATTCTGCCTTAGCAATGGCCTTGAGTAGTTTGACATTTCCAGATGAGTAAGCAGCCAATAGATTCTCGTAAGCGTAGGTTGATTCTGAAACAATTTCCGTGATGACTTCATTAACTGAATTCATACCAACCTCTTCAGATATACCATAAAGCCTGTTAAGTATGATTTGAATATACCAAGTGTGGCCGTCAAACTGATTATGTAGGTAGTCAAATGTAGCCTTGGTAAGTTTTCGTTTCTGTTTATCGAAAAAGCTATATGCAAAATCGTAATACTCATCCTTATCTATTTTATCAATGGCAAGTGTCTGTGTACTTTGATAAAACGGACGTTTGGCAGAGAGAAACATATCCTGCTATTAGAAATGGATTATTTGGCTTCATAATGTTTATGCTTTCTCTATTACACATTTTACGTTACGTAAATTATGTAATAATATTCCTAACAACCAAATTTCATGCTCTAAATCTCACCTTACACAATATTTAACAAAGTTCAATATTGGTTGCGGCTTAGTAGAGTTCAAGTAAACTTGACTCTGCATTCGCCTTACACAATATTTCAAAGAACGCACACTGAAGGCTCGGTATTTATTGATGTCTAATTTCTCAAGGTTCTTGGGCATCAGTGCAGTGGGTGATCTAATCCTGAATCTTGCGGCTTACATTTGTTAAAAGTGTCATACATTGAGTGACCGTACCACAGCCACACAATAAGCTACCGCTGTGATATTTATCTCGAAGATGATAAATGTTAATGAAATAATCGTAAAGCGGCGAAAGAATCATTAAATTTGCGAATAACTACTATTATAAAACGGACAAATGGCTGGCCGAGCAGCTTGGCAAAGACACCTCCACTATATCGAAATGGTGCACAAACGTTTACCAACCATCGCTTGACAACTTAGATAAGATTGCCAAACTATTGGACATCGACCGCCGTGAACTGATTAATAAAAGTAAGTAAGAAAAGTTGATGAAATTTATTGATAACATAACCAGTACTCTTAAGAGTGATATGGAGAATACGATTAAACAATATAGTCGTATATCTATATCTGCGTCGTATTTTTCAATATTTGCTTTTGAGGTTTTAAAGAAACAATTACAAGACATTTCCGAGTTACGTTTCATTTTCACTTCTCCAACATTTATAGCCGAAAAAACACCTAATGAGAAGCGTGAATTTTATATTCCTCGATTAAATAGGGAACGTAATCTGTATGGGACCGATGTTGAGCTGAAACTCAGAAATGAGCTGTCGCAAAGGGCTATTGCAAAAGAGTGTGCAGACTGGATTAGAAATAAAGTCACTTTTAAGTCCAATACAACTAACAACGGTATGCCTAATTTTATGCATCTCGTTGCCGATAATAATCAATATGTATATCTACCACTAAACGGTTTTACAACCACAGATTTAGGTTGTGATAAAGGTGATGAAATATGTAATCCAGTCAACAGAATGGAAACTCCTTTTAGTGATGAGTATCTAAAAATATTCAACAATATTTGGAACGATAAGTCTAAATTGCAAGATGTGACGAAAGAAGTTATAAGGAGCATATCCGATGTCTATAAGGAAAATAGCCCGGAGTTCATCTATTATGTCACGCTATACAACATCTTCAATGAATTCTTACAGGATATATCTGAGGATATATTACCAAATGAAGCTACAGGCTTTAAAGAGAGTGTTATTTGGAATAAACTATACGACTTTCAGAAAGATGCGGCCATTGCTATTATTAGCAAACTAGAGAAATATAATGGCTGTATTTTAGCTGATAGCGTTGGACTTGGTAAAACATTCACAGCACTTGCAGTTATTAAATATTACGAAAGTAGAAATAAGTCCGTGTTAGTATTATGCCCTAAAAAACTTAGCGACAATTGGACAACATACAAGGCCAATTATCTTAATAACCCTTTAGTAAAAGATAGACTACGATACGATGTTCTTTACCACACCGATTTATCAAGAAACAATGGCTTTTCTAATGGCAACGACCTTGGAAAACTAAATTGGTCCAACTATGACTTTGTGGTGATAGACGAGAGTCATAATTTCAGAAACGGCGGACAAGGTACGAGCGATGGCGAATCTTCTCAAAATAGGTATCTCAAATTGATGAATAAGGTTATTCGCTCAGGCGTAAAGACTAAAGTATTGATGCTGTCAGCAACGCCTGTAAATAACCGTTTCAATGACTTAAAGAATCAATTAGAGTTGGCATACGAAGGCAATACGGCTCAAATAAATAAGTTGCTAAACGTGGATAAGGGAATAGACGATATATTCCGATTAGCACAAGCGGCATTCAATAAATGGAGTAAATATCCAGCAGAGGAACGCACAACAGAAACCTTGTTACAGATGTTGGACTTCGACTTCTTTGAAATGCTTGATAGTGTTACCATTGCCCGTTCTCGTCGTCATATAGAGAAATATTATAATATAGAGGCTGTTGGCAAGTTCCCGACTCGTCTTAAACCTATCTCTTGTCGGCCTCCATTCACGTTGAAACAAGGAGCTTTAAAGTACGACGAAATTTATGAACTTCTAATAAATTTGAATTTAAGTATTTATACTCCGTCTGAGTTTATACACGGTAGTGCAAGAGAAAAATATTTCGATGATGACGATTTTAGTGGTGGTTTATCACTCGGTCGTGAAAAAGGAATTCGTCGGTTGATGAGCATCAATTTACTCAAAAGACTTGAAAGTTCTGTCTATTCGTTCCGCCTTACCACTCGACGCATCAAAGAGTTGATTGACAATACAATTCAAAAAATTGATAACCATTCAACCAAAATAGATGCTATTGATTTATCTGCGGTTGAATCAGACCTTGAGTTTGATGACCAAAATACAGAGTTGTTTTCCGTTGGTAAGAAAGTCAAGATAGACTTGGCAGATATGGATTGCCCTTCGTGGCGAGAAAAACTTGCGCAGGATAGTGAATCATTAGGGGCTTTGCTACTATTTATGGACGATATTACACCTGAGTATGATGAAAAACTACAAACATTGTTAGGCGTAATTAAGTGTAAGATAGAGGAACCTATAAACGACAGCAATCGAAAGATTTTAATATTCTCGGCATTTTCCGATACAGCTAATTATCTTTACGAACATATTTCTCAATATGCCAAACAACAATTTGGCCTCAATACAGCTTTGATAACTGGTAATGTTGAAGGCCGGACAACTTGCCCAAAATTGCGCACAGACCTAAATTCTGTGCTTACTTGTTTTTCGCCTGTCTCAAAAGAGAAAGCACTACTGATGCCTAATGACGCCAATACAATCGACATCTTGATTGCTACGGATTGTATCTCTGAGGGACAGAATCTTCAAGATTGTGATTGTTTGATAAACTATGATATTCATTGGAATCCAGTGCGCATTATTCAGCGTTTTGGGCGTATAGACCGTATTGGTAGTAAGAATGATAAGATTCAAATGGTCAATTTCTGGCCAGATATGAATCTCGATGATTATATCAACCTTAAAACGAGAGTCGAAACCCGTATGCGTATTTCGGTGATGACATCAACCGGCGATGATGATTTGATAAACGACAGCGAGAAGGGTGCGTTGGAGTACCGCAGTAAACAACTCAAACGCCTGCAAGAGGAGGTTGTTGATTTAGAAGATATGAACGACGGCATATCCATTATGGATTTAGGCTTGAATGAATTTCGTTTGGACTTGCTCGAATATATGAAACTCCACGGTGACATCGACCATGTGCCTTTTGGCATGCACGCTTTGGTGAAGGCACAGGAGGGGCTGAAACAAGGAACTATATTTATTCTCAAGAACATAAATAAGGGAGTGAATATCGACAACCAAAACCGCCTGCATCCGTTTTATATGGTCTATATTACAGATGATGGTGAAGTTGCGTGTAATCATCTCCAACCAAAGAAGATGCTCGACATTGTGCGATTGATGTGTAAGGGACAATCCGAACCCGATTATAAGTTGTGCGACCGCTTCAATCGTGAAACTGCCGACGGACGCAAAATGGGCAAATACTCGGCTCTGCTTGGCGATGCCATTGCTTCTATTGTAAATGTGAAGGAGGATAGCGAATTGGACAGTTTCTTTACCTCTGCTGAAACTTCGGCTCTTGGCAGCAAGGTTTCGGGGCTGAACGATTTTGAATTAATCTGTTTTATTGTTGTTAAGTGATGATAAAGTTTCCCGAATCGACCTATTATGGCAAGCGAATGCCCAAAGAGAAGTTCTATTCTCGCTTGGAGGTGTCGGGTGTTGTGAAGCGTAGTTTTGTCGATGATGTCGATTATTTTGTATGGTGTCATAAGTTGTCAAAAACTACCCTTAACTTAGCAGCCGGAGACAAAATTAAAGAGATTGCGATATTTGATGTGTACCTCAAACACGAGGATTGCAATCGTGGTATTTTTGATGTGATTGATAAGAGCGTGGCTGTGTATGTTGTCTATGTTTTGCACTATGGCGAGCGAGTGTGCGTCAATATTGCTCACAAAGAACCCACAGCTAACAACCAAGGCGGATTCCGTATCGTAGAGCGTTTCGAGAGTGGCTGGGTTGAGGCTTCGCAGGCGCAATTGCGGATTGAGGGGCTGGATTTGGACAAAGTTTTTGAGAATTTTGTACGGCAAGTAGCAGGTGAAAGTTTGCCGACTGCCACTTCCGCAAGTCTGACGCAAGACATCGAACGGCAGAAACAACATGACAAGATAATGCGGCAGATTGCCACACTTGAAGCCAAACGCCGCAATGAAAAACAGTTTAACCGACAAATGGAATTGTCGGCAGTTATTAAGAAACTTAAAGAACAATTATAATATGG
>CAZNBA010000089.1:0-5023 GCA_964571395.1 uncultured Muribaculaceae bacterium | reverse complement strand
AATTAATGTATAGTCAAATTTTCTCACTCTTCTCGGAAACACGCATTCCATATATAATGTCTTGTGTAGGTTTTTAAAGATCTCTTTTTACTCCTCTTCCAACTCCACCAAATCCAATTGTTATATAGTGCATATCTCCTGTCATACCGTCATATTTCTCTTCAAATCTCGGCATACAATATTCATATCTGATTCTTATAAATCCATAGGATGGTGAGGGATAAAATTTCGGAGCATCCTTCTGACCTATTTTTATATCAAAGTTTAATCCTACAACATATGTTGAAGTATAATCTAAAGACACTTCTTCCAATTCAGGTGTTTTCTCAGTATCTTTTGTTATTGGATGAATACTCATAGTGCCTATTCCGGCAAATGGTAATATTCTGAATCTATTATTATTAAAAACAGCGTATCCCAAGGAAGCCTCAAAAAAATCGCATGCCATTTTTGAACCTTTTTCAAAAGTACCTAAAGAATAACTAAAATCATTTTTCGACTTAGTGCCGCTAGTATTCATCCTAAGATCTAATTCAAAATTCTTATAGTAAACATCAAATGATAATCCAAAAGTGGCATTGTCTTTATAATTCTCACTTAAGTTCTCTGAATATTTTCCATAACCACCGTAAATCCCATACCCAAAGCCCCAATTTCCAGGAACTAATTTGTATCTAATATATTCTTTTGTAAAATACTCATATTTACTCTGAGGATATGTCTCAAGAAAATTATCAGCTTGTTCATTTAATGAATCTTGCGCAGAAAATGTTTTTCTGTTTTCCAACAGTAGCCAATCAAGATGCATACTTAGAAATTGTTTCGTCTCCGGCTCCAATTCCGAATCTTGTATCTGTTTTTTTAATTGAGCCTCATTGGCAAATGATTTCTCATCTAGCTTATAATCAAGCATGTCATTTAAGGGGCGAATACGATTTCTTAAACTAGCTTCTTTCGCTGAATCAAGTTGTTGAATATTCTCCGTCAACTCCGCATATTCCTTTGTCCAATACAAAATTATCCAGTATTCTTCCGGATATAAAGCTAAATAATCAGAGTCTTCAGTTTGAATAAGATAGTCCTTAACCTCCTTAACCTTCTTAATGTCACCTTCTACAAACTTATCTAACAGCAATCTCCTACCTTTTGATATTATTGTCGATTGCGAATCGCTGTAATCAAGAATTTGTGTTTTAATACTATCAACCTGGCAATAAAGGCTGTTTGAGAATAAAATTAAGATCCCAATAAGTCCAATTTTTTTTATCATATCAAGTTTATGTTTTTAACGTTCCCAATTAATATCCCCTTTTATATATCGAATCGGGTTTCCTGCATATAGTCCCGATTTATCTGAAATGTCTTTACTCAGAAAAGAATTGGCTCCGATTATTGAGCCATCGCTAATTTTACTCCCTTTTAAAATTACATTCCTACAACCTATCCAGACTTTATTTCCTATAATTATCGGTTCAGGAGGGTTAATTATTTTTCCTGTTTGGTCTAATAACTTATGAAAATCGGTGTCCATTATTAAACAATCCCAAGAGACTAATACATCGTTCCCAAATTTAATGCTTTTCTCAGTTACGATTTCCGATTCTGCAGTTACTCTAAAGTTATTTCCGAATTCCAAATGTGCATCCTCATTAACTGAAATTTTAGCTCCGTGACCTATATAGGCTTCACCTTTAAATGTTACTTCTCCCGAAACTTGCCAAATACTTCGCGAACGTTTCATGTCGAAAATCCCAATATTTCCAAAACCGATTTGTATCATTCCCGTTTTAATCGGAGCATCAATCTTTATTGACCCATTTGTCTCAAGAAGAAAAACATTTCTCGAAATCAAAATCGGCAACTTTATCGCATCCTTAAATGGAAGATATTTCAAATTAAAATAGACTGTCTTAATATTGATTCTCTCGAGGATTTTTTTTAATCTGCCCATTCTTATTTTTATGTTATATCAACGGCCTCAAAAGTAGGAATTGTTATTATACAAAAAAAGTGTTGGAAAATGTTTTTGAGGAAGGTTATTGAAAAAAGTTTCTGAAAAAGGTTTTTGAGGAAGGTTTTTGAGAAAGGTTTTCTCAATTATGTAATAACCAAATACAAAGGCTTTCAAATAAATCAAAAAAAAGAGGCTGCCTAAAAAGAAAGACAGCCCTTATTCATAGTAAAATTGTTAAATCCAGTTTTTCATATCTTCGTCAACGGTCGATATGCCTCCGATACCGAAGTTCTCTACCAGTACTTTGACTACATTAGGAGATAAAAATCCCGGAAGCGTAGGACCCAGATGAATATTCTTTACTCCGAGCGACAAAAGCGCAAGTAGTACGATAACAGCCTTCTGTTCGTACCATGCAATGTTGTAAACAATCGGTAATTGGTTGACATCTTTGAGTCCAAACGCATCGCGCAGGGCAAGTGCAATCAATACCAAAGAGTAGCTATCGTTGCACTGTCCGGCATCCAACACGCGAGGAATACCTCCGATATCTCCCAGAGGGAGCTTGTTGTAGCGGTATTTGGCACAACCTGCCGTAAGAATCACATTATCTTTTGGAAGTGCAGCGGCAAAATCGGTGTAATACTCGCGACTCCTCATCCTTCCGTCACAACCGGCCATAACGACAAACTTCTTGATAGCTCCGCTTTTGACTGCATCTACAACCTTGTCGGCCAGAGCCAACACTTGAGCATGGGCAAAGCCTCCGATTATCTCGCCGCGTTCAATCTCTGTGGGTGATGCACAACGTTTTGCATGGGCTATAATTTCCGAAAAATCTTTCTTTCCTCCCTCGGCTCTTGCAGGGATATGTTTGAAGCCCGAGAAGCCTGCCGCTCCTGTCGTATAAACTCTGTCGGAATAGGTAGACGAAGAGCGAGGCGGAACAATACAGTTTGTAGTAAACAATATAGGTCCATTGAAACTCTCGAACTCCTCGTTTTGTCTCCACCAGGCATTGCCGTAGTTGCCTGCAAAGTGGCTGTACTTTTTGAAAGCAGGATAGTAATGCGCCGGAAGCATCTCGCTGTGGGTATAGACATCAACACCCGTGCCTTCGGTCTGTTCCAACAAGTCCTGCATATCACGCAGGTCGTGACCCGAAATAAGTATAGCCGGGTTTGCACGAACTCCTATATCAACCTTTGTAATCTCGGGATTGCCATAGGTAGAGGTGTTGGCCTTGTCCAAAAGAGCCATCGTTTTGACCCCCATATCACCACAGCGAAGTACCCAGCCAACCAACTTATCTGCTTCTAGCTCTTGTGTTGTTGCAACAAGTGCATCCTGTATAAACTCGTAGATTGTATTGTCTTCATAACCCAAGTTGCAGGCATGTTCGGCATAGGCCGCCATTCCTTTGAGACCATAAGTGATGAGCCCGCGTAACGAACGTATATCCTCGTTTTCAGTCTGTAGGACACCTACCTGTGCAGCTTTCTCCTCCATCTGCTCCACGGTGTTCCCACTCCAACTCAGGCAGTCGCATTGGGAACATGCCACACCTTCTACTTTGAGCCCGTCACGCAGTGCGATTGCCTCTTTGATGCGCTCCACAAAACGCTCCTTGTCGAAGTTTGCGTTTGTGATGGTCATAAATAGCGACTCGATTATAAACCGATTGACTGTGACCGGAACGTCTTTACCAGACTCTCTCATCTTCACCGTTTTGTGTGAGATTCCTTTGAGTAGGAAAATCAACAAATCCTGTAGATTGGCAACATCGGCGGTCTTTCCGCAGACACCTTTTATTGTACAGCCCTTGCCCTGAGCTGTTTCTTGACATTGAAAACAAAACATATCTTTCTGATTTTAAAATGATTATTTTTTCTTCTAAACCTATTACAATCCGTTTGATAGGATCCTAATTAATTTCCTTTTATCATTGTAAGCAGCATCTTGAATTGACTCTTGGCATAGAGTGCATGAGGTTTATTGGCCGGCATAATAATCATCTCCCCTTGATTAAGAAGATATGTATTATTTTCTATGCGAATTTCAGCCTGGCCGTCCAGTATCTGACACACAGCGTCAAACGGAGCAGTATGCTCACTCAGCTGTTGTCCTTTGTCAAAAGAGAAAAGGGTGATATTACCCGCACTATTCAGCAATATTTGCTGGCTGACAACGCTTTCTGCAGCGTATTCAATTCTGTCTTTTGCAATAAAAGAGCCGGTGATTTGTTTCTTTTCCATTGCTATTCGGTTTTAGTTTTACGCAAAGATAGTGGAGTGTAATACACTTATGCGTAACATTTGTTACGCCGATAGATTTTAATTATATTTGTATCAAATTTATAGTCAATGGAAAAACGTGATTTGCTGTTTTTTTGTTCGATGTGTCGTGATAAATCGCCCGAAGATATCGAGAATATAAAATGCACCATACCGCATACGGTAAAAGAGTTCAAACGCGGTGCACACATAGCCTATCAAGGTGATCGGGTACAAAACCTGATAATGCTCATAAAAGGTAGGGTAAAGACAGAGATAGTCTCAAATTCCGGACTCGCCCTGCCTATGGAAGAGATTGAAGCCCCCTATCCGTTGGCAGCTGCCTTTCTGTTTGCAGATGACAATCGCTTTCCGGTGGATGTAATTGCCATGCAGGAGTGCGAGGTGCTCTATATCTCAAAAGAGTCCGTCGAAGCGCAGATAGCCAAATGTCCCGGTTTTTTGCGTGGTTTCATGGCTTTTAACGCCAACCAAATGCAACACATCTCCGAGCGTTTGAAGATATTTGCACAAAAAGGAATTAAAGCAAAAATAGTCTACTACATACTGGCACGTGAGCATGGCGGCGAGTTCGATTTGGAGCGAAGCATCGCATCGCTTGCCGAGTATTTCGGAGTGGAGCGCCCGTCTCTATCACGTGCCATATCTGAGATGGTGCGCGACGGCATTATAACATTCCAAGGAGGACGAGGTAAAATCATCGACTTCAAGGCATTGGAAAATCTGTTGTTATAATATATCTCTTTGCCAATGAGAATACCGTGTACCACACGGC
>CAZNBA010000088.1:0-5241 GCA_964571395.1 uncultured Muribaculaceae bacterium | reverse complement strand
GTATTTGCTTTTACTGTAGCTGTCCTAAATTACCACTTTATTGTAGCTATCACTTAGTAAAATGTAGATGTTTGCTCAATTTGTGCGAACTCAATTTTATGTAGTGATAGAGGTACGTGGTAATACCTGGACACCCATAAAAGGGGTTCGCACTTTTTGCAACTATACAAAATTATTGTAATGAACATTGTTACTGATGAAAATGGAGATGCATTGCTTTTTAGGCATAATTGTAAGCCCGAAAGAGGAGGCGCTATAATAACGGAAGGTGAGTTACAGGAGTTTGCTACCGAAGTTTTGCCACATTGCATAAAAAATGATAAGGATATTATTATTAGCTCAATAGGTGATAACTACACTCTTATTGAACTGTCGGTCCCGACAAAGATCACTATAGTGCTCTTAGCGCGTATGCTTAGTGTAAATATACTGGAGGAGGAGAGAGTCTTTGTAAGAAGCAGATTTAAAGACGAATTATTATCCGGGAGGAGGCTGGCAATAGCAAAGATGGGCTTTTATTGCCTCAAAACAGTTCGTGTGGGAGAGGGGATTTGCGGTGCCGATTATTTTGTCTGCTTCAGTGGGTTGGAATATCTTGAGCCGGCATAAAGATAAAAAATGTACTTCCCTTGCCCGGAGTGCTTTCTACCTCAATTGTATAGCCAAGTTTTATTGCGAGTTCATTTGACATTATTAGTCCAAATCCACTGCCGCTCTCGCCTTTTGTTCCATGAGTACTGATTTTTGTATCAATTCTGAATAGTTTTTCTCTTATCTCCTTAGTCATTCCTATACCATTGTCTTTTATGTAGAGTGCCTCTTTCTCATCCTTTATAACAGTTCCGACTATTATTTTACCCTTTTCAGGCGTGAATTTTATGGCATTACTAATAAGATTCCTTACAATTATTGTCAATAAATCGCTGTCACTCTGTATTATGTATTCTTCCGGGACATCGTTTATGAGATTAATTTTCTTTTTAATAATTTCAGGTCTTATATTATCTTTTGTTTGTGTGACAAGATTGTGTAAGTTACACTCTCTAATATTAGCCTTAATCATCCCTCTTTGCGATAGTACCCACATTAATATGGAGTTGAGTATGTCGAAGGTGCTTTCTGAGGCTGATTTAATGACCTCCATGTACTCTATTCTCTCAATTTCGCTCATAACCATATATTTATCGTAGAGGTATTCCGACGTATAACGAAGTGAGGAGATTGGATTTTTTAGGTCGTGTGATATTATGGAGAAGAACTTGTTTTTACTATCCACCTCCTGTTTTAGATCGCTTGTACGTTGCTCAACAATCAGTTCCAGTTCCTTTTTCTATCTTAGTATCTTTCGTTCTCGCACTTTTATGATAATCCATATGAGGGTGATTAATATTATGATACATAGTATGACAAAGTACCACGACATATAAAATGGGGGAGAGATAATGAGTAGGACGCTATATCGGCCCTCATTTATCCCCTTCGCCATTATCTCCTCTGCTTTTTTGCTCTGCAAGTTTATAACTTCATCGGGCCACTGCCCTGCATTATTGGTGCACTCTATCTCGATCCGATATTTACCGGCGGCAATTTTTGTGTATGTTGCTCGAGAATCGGCTGTGCTCGGGTAATTCCATTGCTCTTCGTAACCTTTAATTCTGTATCTGAATTTTGTTGTTCGGCTGTTTATATAATCGGTTGAACTAAAGAGAAAACTGATGCTGTTTTCTGTATATTTCAATTTTATTTCGGTTGGAATAGAGGAGATATCGGGGTACAAAATTTTCTCTTTACATTTGAAATTAGAGAGTAATATTTGAGGAAAATGTATTTGCGCCAGTAGAAAATCCGGTGAGAAGAGATCTGCACTTTTATCATTACCAAAGATAAGCGAGCCGTTGCTCAGCTTGGCCGATGAGTTTTTAACCCAGTTGTTGGAGCTGAAGCCCATTCGTTGTGGCAGTGAGATTATTATGTTTTCCTCGACATTATAGCAAAATATACCTGAACTGGTTGTGATCCAAAGTCTTCCCTTACTATCCTCCTCAATTCCCATTATATTTTTTGAACTAAATTCTGTAATTCGTTTACCGATACTTTCTGTGTTAAATTTATAGTAGGCCTCTTTATCGCTCTCTTTTAGAAGAATCTCCATTGTGTTGGGGATATTATTGAATGAGGGGATATCCTTATTTTTTACTAAGTACAGCCCGGAGCATGTACCTATCCAGATATTCTTACCCGAATCCATCTTCATGCAATTGATGTTATTATCAGGTAGGGAGTTTTTATCCCAACTGCAATATCTGTAATGTCTTACTTTACCGCTTTTAAGGTTTATTATATTTACCCCGTCTTCGGTACTTCCATACCATATATTTTTGTGGTTGTCCTCTATAATACAACTTGCAAGCCTTGTGCTCAAGCCGTATTCGTCCTTATCGGAGAAGTTTGAAAATTTTCCGGATTGAAGATCGAATAACTGAACAAATTCATCAATATCCCCACAGACAAAATACTTATCATTTATTATCTCAGTGATATCCACGATGGCATTTGTAGAGGTAGAGGTTGAGCTCAGGGGATTATGGGAGTATCTTTTGATTATGTGATAATTTGAATCGAGAATGAATAGGCCTTCATTAGTACAGGCAATCAAATTCCTTTTTTTATTAAAAATAATACGTTTAACTACGACACCATTCAGGAGGTGATGCTGTTCGTTTAATTTATCAATTATTGAGATACCATTGTTCGTGCTAAGATATATATAGCCTTTATCATCCTCTGTAATATCAAAAATAATATTTCCACCGCTGTAACCCTGTATATTGGCTTTGAAAAAGAGATTCTTCTCCGTGTCATATAGATAAAGTTCGTTAGAGGAGCCGATATATAACAAAGTACCATTTGGGTTGATGTATTGTGAAAACGTCCTATCCTTCTCCGGTAACACAGCCTTTTTACAATAGTCGGAGAGTTTTCTGTAGGTGCCTTTTTTGAGGTCTACTCTATATATATTAGAGGAAGAGAAGTTATAACCTATTGTTTTATCCCTTCCTATTAAAACATAATTTGAGTATTGATTGTCGGTCTTTATGATTTTTACAATTTTATCCTTATTGAGATCATGTATCATTATGTCTGATTGTGAGGTCAAAAGAATAGTGTCCTGAGAATAAGGGGTCAGCTTCATATCTCTTGTTCTCGGAGGTATATTAAGAGGAATGTGAGGGATATCTTGATAATATTTTTCGTAGATCTCCCTATTTGGATATGAGGCCGGGAAGGTGTTGGCGTATCTGATAAAGCGATTTTTAGCAATATCGTAATAGAAATAGGATCTGCCTATTGTAAAATAGATGCGATTTCTTTTCTTATCAATAAATTTTGTAATACTTCCGCCTATTGTTGATAAGGGGATCTTTTTATTAATAAAATTTCTTCCTGTAAATGACCCCTTATCTCTGTCGAATAAATTCAACCCAATTGATTCCCATGTTGCACACCAGAAGTTTCCCATGCTGTCTTCCAGAAATCCTGCATACCAATTTGCTCCGAATAGATTTCCTCGGAACAGATTGGGGAGAGACATAGTCGGAGCTTCGCTCCAGAGGGCATAGCGTTTTATAGATTTAGTCTTTTTATCGTAGACATTAAAGCCTACGTGGGACCATAATCCTATGTATATCTTTCCTTTAGTATCTTGATATAGGGTGGAAACCCTGTTTTCGTTATGATATTTATAGCGGCTGCCGTCAAAATTATGAAGTTTGTATTGCATAAGAGTATATCTCTCTTTTGCTATGGTTGCCGCATCGAGATTCTCTCTGAGCAGAGAGTACTTTATGTTCCCGACAGCCCCTGTATTAATATTGAGAGTATCTACACCATCGTTCTCCGTTCCTATCCAAAGCAGATTGTCGGAGTCTTGCATAAGTGATGTTATAGGGACTATACCTCCCTCTTTGTTCAAGTGAACATAATTTTTAACTGCATTTTTGGAGGCGGATAAGAGAGAGACTCCCTTATCGGTTCCGATCCATATATTACCCTCGTTGTCGGGGTATAGGCACATAACATCATCTGATAGAAGCGATGTGGCTGCATTATTCCCGGGCAGGTATTGCTTTTTCTCTATGATGTTTGCTATGCCGCCGCCTCCTCCTATCCAGATATTGCCATAGCGGTCTCTTACTGCGCATTTTGTTGATATGGGAGTTTGGTGATCAAAGAGCAGCACATTATCTGATTTATGGTATTTGTAGCATTTACCGCTGCCGTCGAAACAGAGGACGGTACCATCCTTTAACTCGGCGTAGCAAGCCGCATGATAATCTATAGTTGTTTTGTTGGGTACTTCTTTAATTTTAAGTGGGTTATAGTTAGTTACCTTTTGTGCCGGTATACATCTTCCTCCAACCCATATTGTCCCCTTAGAGTCCTCAAATATATGATCGTAGTAGTAGACTCCTTCTATATTGGAGAGAATATGTTTTTCATGTACGGATTTACCGCTCTTAATATTGTATCTGACCAATGTGGCGTCTGAACAATCTATCCATAAAAAGCCCTTATTGTCTGCATGCAGTGCTCGTATGTAGCCTGATTTTATACCTGGAATTTCTTTTGCCGAGTATCTTATGAACTTGTTTTGTTTTCTATCGTATTTATTAAGCCCGTTCTTTGTACCTATCCATAGTTGACCGAACTTATCCTCTGCAAGAGCTGTTACACAGTTATTTGATAATGAGGAGGTCTCTTTTTCACTATTTTTATAGGTAAAAAAATGGATGCCGTCGAACTTTGATAATCCGTTCTCGGTTGCGAACCACATATATCCGTATTTGTCTTTTATTATATCTAAGACATTTTTATAGCAAAGTCCGTCCTCTTCAACAATATTTATGAACTTATATTCAAGATCGGCGGTATAATTTAAAACTGGCTGTTTATTGAATTGAGCAACTGCTACTTTACTATTTATTATACAGATTAGACAAATAGCGGTGAGACTATACAAAATTTTTGAAGCTACTGTAAGCCGGTATTTGCATTTCTCAGTTGAAGGCATCTCTAAAATATTGTCATATAAGTTATAGGTTCATCCCCCCTATGTTGTGGAGAGATTACTACAAAATTATTAAAAACTTTTGATATAAATAATAATGTTGATTCATTGGTTAAATAAATGTTCATAAGTTAAACTGTTTGCAATTGTTCTCTATGATTGTTTTATCTATT
>CAZNBA010000087.1:0-5325 GCA_964571395.1 uncultured Muribaculaceae bacterium | reverse complement strand
TTATTTTGGAACTGATAGAAGATTTTAAATTCCTTTTGGTTACTTACCTCTTTTACAACTACTTGCATCAAATGCTAAATTATGACTTTTCGAGTTAATATGCTATTTACGCAATAGCGGTCGCAAAGTTAATATTTTTATTTGAATCACAATCGGAGCAAATAAGCAATGACCGCCTGAGCACAAACACAACCGAATACAGCCGGCAAATACGAAACTGTTCCAACCATGCTCTTTTTATTCCTCTCCTCAACCGGCACAATAGCCTCCCTTTCCGGTAACTCCTCCGAGAAGACCACATCAAAACCCTTATAAATCCCCACCTTGCGCAATTTCTTCCTCAAAATGTAAGCCAGCGGACAATTAAATGACTTGGAAAGATCCGCAATTCTGATAGCCGTAGCATCAACTTTGGCACCTGCCCCCATTGAGGTCACATGCGGTATGCCTCGCTCCACACAATACTTAATAAGAGCTATCTTGGGCGCAAGTGTATCTATTGCATCAACCAAATAATCAATTTTATAACTCCCTATCAATCTATCAACACACTCCTCCTCAAGATATTCATCAATCACTGAGACACAAACCTCCGGATTAATATCCTTGAGCCGCTGCTCCATAACATCCGTTTTAAGTACCCCGACAGTAGAGGTCATGGCAAGCAACTGTCTGTTCCTATTACTTTCGCTTACTTTGTCGGAATCCAAAATAATCAGATGTCCCACTCCGGCCCTGCACAGCATCTCCGCAGAATAAGCACCAACACCCCCAAGTCCGATTATTGCAACAGTAGAGCCGGCTAACTTTGCCAGACCCTCTCTACCTATAATAAGTTCCGTTCTTTCTCTCCAATCTCCCATAAACTACCTCTGCTTTTCCATGTTTTTAGCCTCATCCCAAATTTTATCCATCTCAGATAAAGTCATTTCATTTAAATTTCTTCCTTTTCTAATTGTCTCATTTTCAAGATACGTAAATCTACTGCGGAACTTCTTGCAAGTACTTTCAAGAGCAGTATCAGGATTCAAATCATATAACCTTGCTGCGTTAATTATAGAAAAGAGCAAATCACCCAATTCACCTTGAGCTCTCTCCTTATAACCAGCCTCAGTAACGTTTCCGGAGTCACAATCCTTAGATAACCCCTTCAACTCCACCTTAAATTCACCAATCTCCTCCTCAACTTTCTCCCAAACCTGCTCCTTCTCAGTCCAGTCAAACCCCACCCCTCTTGCCTTATCCTGCATTCTATAGGCCTTTATCATAACAGGCAAACTCTCAGGTACGCCACTTAACACCGTTTTATTTCCCTCCTTCTCCCTTGTTTTCAACTGCTCCCAATTTTTAACAACCTGCTCAGCATCCTTTGCACTCGCATCTCCAAAAACATGAGGATGTCTGTAAATTAATTTACTGCAAAGATTATTGATCACATCGGTCATATCAAATGCCCCCTGTTCCCTGCCTATCCTGGCATAAAAAACAATGTGAAGAAGAACGTCTCCCAACTCCTTGCATATATTATGCATCTCTCCGTTTAGCACAGCCTCGCTCAATTCATAAGTCTCCTCAATAGTCTGAGGTCTGAGAGTCGCGATAGTTTGCTTTTTATCCCAGGGGCACTTTACCCTCAACTCATCCATAATTTCCAAAAGCCTTCCAAAGGCTTCAACCGCACTCTTATTATTTACAGTATTTTCCATTGTATTATTATTTCTGTGGTAGTATCAATATTCTCCATTGCGGCAAAATTACCGTTTCTGATGCCAAATTCAAGTAAATCGAGCGAATTAAACAGAGCGGCGGTACCGCCGCTCCCAATATCGGTATAATTTGAACAGATAGTATCAAGTTCCAAATAGGGGCCATGAACAAAAAGTTTGAATTCCGGCTCTCTTCCTATTGCTGAACGAACCGCCATGAACGATTTAACAAACAAACTTTTTGAAATATCCGTAATTGCATTACCATAACTATCTATGAATACGACATGTCCTATAATTTTATCCTTCATAACTACAGGCACCTCTCTGGCAGCCCTTTTTAATGCGACCACCCTATTCTCACAAATTTTACCGCTCACCACCTCTCCAATAGCCTTGGCAAATAGTTTTGCCGTTCCGTCATACTCATTATCAGCCTTTATTTCATAAGCAGTTGCCGGAAGATTATCAAACAAAAGAGAAAATCTACCATCATTCGCGCCTATAAAAAAATGCCCTGCAAACTCAACAGCAACAACGCCTGCCTCTCCAGATGATTCACATCTTACACAAATCAAATGCACCGACCCGGAGGGAAAACAGGCAAAAGAGTGACGTAAAATAAAGCATGCAGAACGAATATCAAATGGTTTAATGGAGTTGGAAATCTCCTCTATTTGATACCTGCCGCATATTACATTATCTCCGATAAGAGCCAAAGAGGAACAGATCATCCCCTTAAGCATTGGCAAACGATAATTTTCGCCCCCCCAATCACTTGTTATAGATATTATTGGCATAGCAGGCACAAATATACGAAAAAGGTTGTTTCTTAGGGCAAATTTATCTACTTTTGTAAATTATTTATTTTTTAGAAAACCCACTCTCTTAAAGAGTTAAACAAAAAACAAAATATGCTTACAAATATAAAATTCATAAGTGCAGACGAAGCTGTAAAGTACGTCAAATCAGGTGATCACATCCATTTGAGCAGCGTAGCCAGCGCACCTAAAGTGCTTATTGATGCACTTTGCCGCAGAGGAGATGCGGGAGAACTCAAAGATGTCAAAATCCACCACCTTCATACGGAGGGTGATGCCCCTTATACAGAGTCAAAATATGAGGGAATTTTCTTCCACCAGGCCTTTTTCGTAGGAGGAAATGTAAGGAAAAATGTTCAAGCAGGTTATGCCGATTATATTCCAATCTTCTTGAGCGAAACTCAGAAGTTGTACCGTAGCGGCACACTTCCTTGCGATGTTGCCATGATTCAGGTTTCACAGCCTGATAAACACGGATATGTCTCTTTAGGCACTTCGGTTGATGCAACACTTGCCGCAATAGAATGCGCAAGAGTCGTTATCGCGGTAGTAAACAAATATGTTCCACGTTCATTCGGAGATGCACTCATTCCTTTGAGCATGATAAACTATTTTGTTCAGTGCGATACTCCGCTGGAACCTGCACATTTTTCAGAGCCAACCGAGATAGAGACAGCCATAGGCAAGAATTGCGCAAACCTTATTGAAGACGGAGCTACGCTTCAAATGGGAATCGGAGCTATTCCAAATGCGGTTCTCGCACAACTCGGCAACCATAAAAATTTAGGAATACATACAGAAATGTTCGCTGACGGCGTACTTCCTCTTGTAAAGAAGGGTGTAATTAACGGGGCCGAAAAGGGAATAGACAAAGGTAAAATGGTTTCAACTTTCCTTATGGGTTCACAAGAGGTATATGATTTTATAGATGATAACCCAGGTGTTGCAATGATGGATGTTGGATATACAAATGACCCGTACATTATTGCAAAGAATCCGAAAGTAACCGCAATTAACTCGGCTCTTCAGGTAGATCTTACCGGACAAGTTTGCGCAGACTCCTTAGGAACTAAATTCTACTCAGGAGTGGGCGGCCAAATAGATTTTGTATATGGTGCTTCACTTTCCAAAGGAGGAAAGGCTATTATTGCAATGCCCTCCGCAACAAATAAAGGACTGAGCAAAATAGCCCCCGTACTTACATCCGGAGCCGGCGTGGTAACAACAAGAAATCATATTCACTGGTTTGTTACAGAATACGGAGCTGTTGATTTATACGGTAAATCACTTCAGGAAAGAGCAAAACTTATGATCAGCATAGCTCACCCTAACAGTCGTGAAGAACTCGACAGAGCCGCTTTCGAAAGATTCGGTCCTCATTTTCACTTTGTCAGCAAATAATAATAACCATGATACAGAAACCGAGCATACCAAAGGGGACAAGAGACTTTTCTCCAAAAGAGATGGCGTGTCGCAATTACATTTTCGACACTGTAAAAGCTGTATTCAAAAAATACGGCTATGCACCGCTTGAAACACCATCAATGGAAAACCTCTCCACTCTGCTCGGGAAATACGGAGACGAAGGCGATAAATTACTGTTTAAAATTCTTAACTCGGGAGAGGCATTTGCCAATATAAACTCTTCCGAGTTGAAAAACAGTAATGCCTTATCGTTAAAAGTATGCGAAAAGGGGTTAAGGTATGATCTTACTGTCCCGTTTGCCCGCTATGTGGTTCAACACCAGAACGAATTGGCTTTCCCATTCAAACGTTTTCAGATACAACCGGTATGGCGTGCAGACAGGCCGCAAAAGGGCAGATACAGAGAATTCTACCAGTGTGATGTAGATGTGATAGGCAGTAATTCTCTGATAAACGAACTCGAACTTGTACAGATCACAGAGGAGATTTTTGCAGCATTTGATATAAAGATATGTATTAAAATCAACAATAGAAAGGTATTGCAAGGCCTTTCCGAAGTTATTGGGTACCCCGACAAAATCGTTGATATCACCGTAGCAATTGATAAAATCGACAAAATTGGCCTTGATGCGGTTAAAGAGGAGTTAAAAGAGCGGGGAATAGATGAAAAAGGTATTGCTGTGATAGAACCCGTACTTCTGCTAACAGGCTCTAATGAGGACAAGATTAAGGCAATCAGCACCATCCTTACCTCCTCAGAAACAGGAATGAGTGGAGTTGCAGAATTAAGCGAATTATTCGAACTCATCAGAACTGCCGGTATAACACAATCTGTTGAAATCGACCTCTCACTTGCAAGAGGACTGAACTATTACACAGGCGCTATCTTTGAGGTTAAGGCGCTGGATTTCCAAATAGGAAGTATATGCGGCGGCGGACGTTACGATAATCTTACCGGAATATTCGGGTTGCCTAATATGTCAGGAGTTGGTATCTCGTTTGGAGCCGACCGAATATACGATGTTCTTAACGGACTCGGAAAATTTCCGGCAGACGCAACAGAAAGCACTAAAATTCTCTTCTCCAATATGGGAGAAAAGGAGATAAAATATACAATCCCATTAGCAGCCCGGCTAAGAAATCAAGGAATTAGTTGCGAAATATATCCTGATAACCTGAAACTCAAAAAACAATTTGAATATGCCGATAAAAAGGGCATTAAATACTTTGTAATAATAGGAGCAGAGGAGATGGAGCAAGAAATTGTTACAATAAAAGATTTAAACTCCGGAACTCAGCATAAAATAAAGAAAGAGCAAATTTTTGGTTACCTATATAACACAGATACTAAAAATTAACTATAGATTAACTAA
>CAZNBA010000086.1:0-5502 GCA_964571395.1 uncultured Muribaculaceae bacterium | reverse complement strand
ATACTTAATTCATATAACGCATACAGAGGCAATCCAACAGCCATAAGTGTAAACGGATCCCCGCTCGGAGTAATTACCGCCGCCACAACCATAAGAGCAACAAAAGCATGTTTCCTGTATTTTCTTAAAAAATCTTTTTTAAGAACACCCAATTTGTTTAAAATTGCAGCAACAGAGGGCATTTCAAATACAAGTCCCATTATCAATATCATCCAGGTGAACATTGAGATATAGGATTGCAGCGAGATTTGATTAACTACATCTACACTTACCTGATAGGTTCCTAAAAACCTGAGAGTAAGAGGAAAAATTAGATAATAACCAACAAGTACCCCAACAAAAAATAGAAGAGCTGCAAAAGAAAAGGCCTTAACAACCGCACTCTTCTCGTTTTCATATAACGCCGGTTTAACAAAAAGCCATAGTTGATACAAAATAAATGGTGCAGCAATTACAAGCGCAAAATAAAATGATGTACTTATATGAATAAAAAATTGCGCCGTAAGTTCTATATTTATAAGATGAATTTTAAATGGCTCAAGTGCCGGAAGTCCCAGCAGCAACAAAACTTTATCGATTACTCTGTAAAGGAGAAAATCAGAAGTGGTTGGCGCAAAAACTACAGAATTGAAAATAAAATCCTTAGCGGCAAAAATAACCGCCATTAAAACGGCTATCAATGCAGCAGACCTAAAGAGTACCTTTCTCAGTTCGTCGAGGTGCTCCCAAAATGTCATTTCTTCCCTCTGTTCCGACAATTCAGCTAAATATTAAATTCTTGCAAAATCTATTTATTCTGCTCCTCCTTCTCATTCTTCTCTCCCTCTTTTTTCTCCACCTCAATTGAGTTGCTCTTCACATCATCGGAATTAATCTGTTCGCCTATTCCGTTCATGCCGTCCTTAAAACTCTTTACACCCTTACCTATTCCCTTCATAAGTTCAGGAATCTTTTTCCCTCCAAACAGGAGAAGAATTACAAGAGCAATCAGGATAACCTCGCCTGCTCCAATGTTTCCAAAAAGTAAAAAATGATTCATGTTATTATCTGTTAATATGTGTTTTCTTAAAAAAATCCTCTATTCTATCAATAAATATTTGTGGAGCCCTTGTTGGTCGCCTCGTATCAGAATGAATAAAACCAAGTACTACTTTACCGTCACATAACAAATTCCCC
This sequence comes from uncultured Muribaculaceae bacterium, assembly GCA_964571395.1. Taxonomy (GTDB): domain Bacteria; phylum Bacteroidota; class Bacteroidia; order Bacteroidales; family UBA932; genus Egerieousia. The sequence goes on along the minus strand of CAZNBA010000086.1, from coordinate 4,326 downwards.
TCTTTTTTATTGTATATCTTTGTAAAGACCGTTATTCTCGCCATAGGCATCCGGTCTACCGTAGTCACAATATGCAAAATGTCACCCATTCTGGCAGGAAGTTTATAATTACACTCAACAGAAACTACAGGCATCATAATTCCTGCTCTCTCTATCTCTCCGATAGGTATCCCAACCTCTTGCAACCATCTGTTACGCCCGCACTCAAAATATCTGACATAATTTGAATGATGAACAATTCCCATAAGGTCTGTTTCATAATATCTTACCTCCAAATCCATTTCCGAGGTCATTATTATCTCCTCCATTCTAAATATATAATTTTTATGTACTATTCTTATTTATAATGTTATGCGACAATTTTATTCTTGCTATCACCTCTTCTAAGGAGGTATCTATGCAATTCTCCAACCCAAAGTACCATCGAAGTCCCCGCAATAATATATACCCAATCTATAGCACTAATTGGCTCGGTTCTGAAAAATTTACCACCGGTCTCAATAATAATAAACTGAAGTACAATAATCAACAATGAAATCAGAATAAAATATTTATTGGCAGCAATACTTGAAAAGGCAGATTTATTTGAGCTTAAACTCCTTGCATTAAACATATTCCAGAACTGAAGCATGACAAAGACTGTAAAGAACACAGATAATTCATATGTTGAAATATCTCCATCAGATTTGAACCATACAAGAAGAGAGATTAAAACAACAAGGAAGAGTACACCCCAACTGAATATTCCCATGAACATGCTCTTTGTAATAATGAAATCGTTTACACCTCTCGGCCTGTTCTTCATAACCTCAGGATACGATGGTTCAGAGGCAAGCGCAAGAGCGGCAAATGTATCCATAATAAGATTTACCCAAAGCATCTGAGTAACCGTTAGTGGCAATTCTATCCCAATAAAAGGACCTGTAAGAGCCGTTACGAGAGCCACTAAGTTAATTGTAAGTTGGAACCAGATAAATTTCTGAATATTTAAGTATATAGATCTACCCCATCTTACAGCTGTTGTGACACTTGAAAATGAGTCGTCCAAAAGAATTATATCGCTCGCCTCCTTTGCTACAGCAGTTCCGGATCCCATAGAAAGTCCGACATCTGCATAGTTAAGAGCCGGAGCATCATTTGTTCCATCTCCTGTTACCGCCACAACTTGTCCCTGTTCCTGCAACAATCTTACAAGACGCATCTTATCTGTAGGTCTTGCACGAGACATAACCTTTATTCTCATGGCTGCCTCAGCTGCCTCTTTGTCGCTCAGATGTTCGAATTCAACACCGGTTATATAATTTGTCTGATTATCGCCCTCTTGCCATAAACCGGCCTGACGAGCAATCTCCACAGCAGTAGCCGAAGTATCTCCGGTAACGATCTTAACTCCTATACCAGCTCCAAGACATTGCAGCATAGAGGCTTTTACATCATCTCTGATAGGATCTGCAATTGCAACAAAACCGGTATATTTGAACTCTGCCTCCTGTATAATCTCCTCTACCGACTTCTCAAAATCCACAAGCGAAACTTCGGCGACAGCAAAGGCAATGCTTCTCATTCCCTTGTCTTGATACCTCCGTACATCAGGATCCTCTCTTTTGCAAAATGAGAAGATAATCTCAGGGGCTCCCTTAATGAACAGCGACAATTTTACTGGATCTCCAGTATCTGCAAGCGTAGCCATATATTTTCTCTGTGTATTAAAGAGCAGACGCTGTACCACTTTATATTGGGAACGAATGGCAGTATAATCAAACTCTTTACCGTGAAGGAAAAGCAATAGTGCTCCTTCAGTAGGATTTCCAAGTGGTTCCCATTCACCCTCCTTCTCCTCAAGAAAAGCAGTAGAGTTTAATGAAACCGCCTTAGCAAAATTTTCATCGGGCTCGAATGAACAATATTGAACTCTCATCCTGTTTTGTGTCAGAGTTCCAGTTTTATCTGTACAAATAACTGTAGTGGCCCCCATAGTCTCACAAGCATGCATTTTACGCACCAAAGTATTGCTGGCCGTCATCTTGCGCATACTGTAAGCAAGACTTAACGTAACACTCATTGCGAGTCCTTCTGGTACAGCCACAACAATCAACGTAACGGCTATCATAAAGAAACTCAATAGAATGGTAAAATTATCAAGTGTTGGAGAAAGTGTCAGAATCCCCTTTACAAGATCTCTTACGGTAAGAGCAATAAATGTAAGACCGGCTATAGTAAAACCTACCCTACCGATAATCGTACTCAATTTATTCAACTGTTTGTTTAATGGAGTCTCAGCCCCGGTAAGTTCACTCGCCTGACGGGCAGTCTTTCCAATCTCAGTACTATCTCCAACAGCTATCACCTCCATTATACCATCTCCCTCTGTAACATTGGTCCCTCTATATACGAAATTGGGAGAATAGGCACCATTAAAGGAATCTACCTTTATATGGCTCTTCTTGGAAGGTCGCGATTCCCCATTTAGCGATGACTCATCCACACTCATATCTGTAGAATCAATAAGCTTACCATCTGCAGGTATCTCATCGCCCTGAGCAAGTACCACAACATCTCCTACAACAATCTCTTTTTTTGATATGCGGTGCACAGAGCCAAATCGGTACACATTTACAGATGTGCTGTCATTAATGGTATTAAGAACATCAAACTCTTTTCCCGCTTTATACTCGTTAAAGAAAGAGAGAAACGTAGCAAGAAGCACGGCAATTATTATTCCAAAACTTTCCGCCATTGAACCATGAAAATAGCCGGTAACCAACGACAGTAATGTAGCAAACAATAGCAACTTTATTATAGGGTCATTGAACTTTCCAAGCAGCATTTTAACCCAACTTTCTCGCTTTGGAGGAGTAAGATCATTAGTACCATGTGCCAATCTGCTCTGATTTACCTGTTCTTCGTTAAGCCCTGAGTATCTTTGCATAAAACATTTTTGTTATGTAATTATAATTTTATTGAGGTATTTTTTTTGCCGTCAAAATCAAGTAACTTTTATGTTATAAATATGTGTAATTTATTATTTATTAAGGTTTTTAAGCCTATTGTTCAAACTTTCAATTTTTTGAGTAGCGTCACTCTTTTTTTTCTGTTCAACGGCAACCACACTGGCAGGTGCATTGCTTACAAACCTTTCATTGGATAACTTGGCATTTACTCCGGCAAGAAATTTTGAAAGATGTTCTATTTCAGCATTAATTTTTTCTCTCTCCTCTTCTTCGTCAATAAGACCTTTTAGAGGAACAAAAAACTCCGTAGTTCCAACAAGAAAATTGGCTCCCTCAACAGAGGTATCAAATGAAGAAACAATATCAACCGAAGAAACATTCGCCAATTTTTCAATCACCGATGCCATAGTGTTATCATAGGGCTCCTTTGCAAAGAGATTTAGCGACTCTTTATTTGAAATACCTTTAGATTGTCTGATATTTCGTATATTTATAATAGCCTGAGAGGCTATTTCAAAAGTATCCTCCCTCTTCTGAGACCACTTCTGCGGTTCCGGCATCTGCTGCAGCATAATTGTTTCTCCCTCTCTTCTTGGAGAAAGATTTTGCCACAACTCCTCAGTTATAAATGGCATATATGGATGCAACAATTTAAGCAGTGAATCAAAGAATCCCATTGTAGCATCGTAACTTTTTTTGTCTATTTTTGTATTGAATCCAGGTTTTATTATCTCCAAATACCAAGCACAGAAATCATCCCAAAAAAGTTTATAAACTGTCATCAGTGAATCCGACAGCCTGAACTTCTCAAAATGATCTTCAATTAATTCAATCGTTTTGGACAGCCGGTTGGAAAACCATTCTACAGCCACTCTACTATGCTCATTCTGCTTAATATTCTCATCATACTCCCATCCTGATACCAACCTGTACGCATTCCAAATCTTATTGGCAAAATTACGTCCCTGCTCAACTTGACCTATATCAAACAAAATATCATTTCCGGCAGAACTGCACAGCAACATTCCAACACGTACTCCATCAGCACCATACTCCTCCATCATCTTTATGGGATCCGGAGAGTTGCCGAGAGACTTAGACATTTTCCTTCCCTGCTTATCACGCACGATACCTGTAAAATAAACATTTCTGAATGGCACCTTTCCTGTAAACTCCGTTCCTGCCATCACCATCCTTGCAACCCAGAAGAAAATAATTTCCGGAGCAGTGATCAAATCATTTGTCGGATAATAATAGGCAAGTTCCTTGTTGGGCTCTCTTTCAGGGAATCCAGGTTTTTCCGGATCAAATACGGAGATAGGCCAAAGCCATGATGAAAACCAAGTATCAAGAACATCATCATCTTGTCTCAACT
>CAZNBA010000085.1:0-5630 GCA_964571395.1 uncultured Muribaculaceae bacterium | reverse complement strand
GCTGCAAGCCTGTAAACTGAGTTCAGCTCCTGCTGAACGCCTCAGATGCGCCCAATACTGCTCGATGCAAGTAAGCGGGAAAAAGTGTATAATCAAAAGAGAGGGTGGGCTAATCAGAATTTATAGTTTAGACCGAACGAGAAAATATGCGCATCAAGCGAATAGTTTCCTGAAAAGGCCTCAATCGCTCCGCCTTTGAGGGTATTAGCATATGGATAAGAGCCTGTTCTCTCAGGGTCAGCTGTAGAGACATATCCATAAGCGGCATCGAACGATATGTTGCGCCCTTTGAAAGGCATAATACTGCATCCGCAAGTATACCCAACTTTGGTCATAGACGGGGTTTCCGGATTCAGGTGGCTCGACCTTACCGGACTTTCATCTACATACATACCAGCTCTGAGCGTAAAGTACTCAGACGCAAAAAAGCTTCCGCCCAATCTTGTCATAAAGGTGTTCTTATAATTTTTCACAGAATTTATATCCTGAATTTGTAGCTCTTTCTCGTTAAAGCTTACATTCAAGTTCTTATAGGCACTCCATCCCACCCACTGGATATCAATTGCAAATTCCCACTTTGAATAGGGTCTGAAAGAGGATCCTAAAGATACGGTTGCAGGTAAAGGCAATTCAGCCCTGAAAGTACCCTCGTCGAGTTTCGGAATAATTCCTGTAGCATCCAAAACCTTTTTCACATTTTCATTTGCAAAACTAAGCTCGGCATTTCCGCTGCGAACCTTCATTCTAACTCTCGAACGGTAGGTAAGTGCAACATTCCAGCTCTCGTTGATGTCGTACATAATACCGATATTGAAGCCGATACGTGGTTTAGAATTGCCACTCAATTTAGCCGAAACAAGCGGATTGTTTCCCACCCCTTTGATTATCGGCGCATATTGTCCCATACCTTTTAGAGTAAGGAGTCCTGCAATTGTGTTATTGGTCTCTTCACCTACTTTGAGCATAGATCTGGAGAGATTGAAATCGCCGAAATCAATCATTATGCCGGCCCCGACAGAAAGGTGTCCGTCACAAAATTTATAGGCTACTGTTGGCTGTATGGAGTACATCGACATATTTATGTTCTGAATCAGATGAGCTCCTGCCCAGTTATCCTGCCATTTCATAGCTGAGCCATAGGGAGTGGTAAATCCTATACCTACAGAGAGATCCTCCATAGGTTTCCAGTTAAAGTAGGCAAACAAAGGGGTTGAAATTTTATTGTTTGATTTTGCCTTTAACTTTTCGCCAGTATAGTTTATAGTGCTATATGTAGCACTCGAATAGATTCCTGTAAAACCAAGGCTCATATCAAACTTGTTCTTTTGGAATACGGTTGCTGCAGGGTTGAACCAGATGGACTCGGAGTTAAGTTTGAGGGCTGTTCCGGTATGCCCCATACCAAGTTGTCTTGCGCTCAATGTATTTACCTGGTATCCCTCGGCATATATATTGATCGTTACTGCCAATGCGGCAATAAAACATAATAATTTTTTCATACTTTAATTAGATTTTGAATATGAAAAATTTCGGAATTAAATAATTTCATATTCTGCTCATAAATAATTTTAAAATTAGATAATTAAACTCATAAACAAGAATGGAATAAACGCCTTATATATAGTGTTTTGTAGCCCCACGCGGACTCGAACCGCGATTTAAAGTTTAGGAAACTTCCGTTCTATCCCTTGAACTATAGGGCCAATATTTTAGTACGCCCAGCGGTAGAAGACAGAACCCCATGTGAAGCCTGCTCCAAATGCTGAGAAGATGAGGTTGTCTCCCTTTTTAAATCTGTTTTTAAAGTCCCAGATTGCCAAAGGAATAGATGTTCCTCCCGTATTGCCGTACTTTTGTATGTCTATTAATATTTTATCTACAGAGAGTCCCATACGCCTTCCAGTTGCATCTATAATCCTCAAATTAGCCTGGTGAGGAATAAGGTATGCAATATCATCCGGAGTGAGGTTATGTCTCTCCATCATCTCTGCCGAAACATCGGCCATATTTGTTACCGCATATTTAAATACATGTTGTCCGTCCTGATGAATAAAGTGTTTGTGCTCCTTTACGGTATCAATATTTGCCGGATACAATGACCCACCGGCAGTTTGATACAAATATTTTCTACCTATACCGTCTACATGTAAAATCGAATCCTGAAATCCAAGTTCCGAATTTGTTGTAGGCTCTATCATCATTGCAACTGCAGCATCGCCGAACAACGGGCAGGTGGTTCTGTCAGAATAATCTGTAAGACAGGTGAGCCTCTCGCCACAGACCAATACTATTTTTTTATATCTTCCGCTTTCAATGAACGTTCTAACTGTATCAAAACTGAAGAGGAAACCGCTACAACCAGCATTCATATCAAATCCCCACGCATTCAGTATCCCGCATTTATCACATATTATATTCGCAGTTGCCGGAAACAACATATCCGGAGTTACCGTATGACAAACCAACATATCAACCTCATTCGGTTTTGTACCGGTAGCAGCTAAAAGTCGTTTTACGGCATGCTCTCCCATAAATGAAGTACCCAACCCATCTTCACGCAACCTCCTTCTCTCCTTTATTCCGACACGTGACATTATCCACTCGTCGGATGTATCTACTAATCGGGTAAGTTCCTCGTTAGTTAAAACATAGTCTGGCAAATATGCCTCTATTCCTGTTATTATCGCTTTTAATTCAGTCATATTATTATGGTAACTGACGGCTTAATTGAAAAAAGCATCCTTTAACTTTTTAACGAGTCCGTTGTTGATAGACTTTCTCGCCTCCATTATCATGTTCTTAATTGCTAAAGGCGTCGATGCTCCATGCCCAATTACAACCGGTGCAGAAACTCCCAATACCGGAGTTCCTCCGTAATTTTCGTAATTAAATCTGTTCATAAAGGGATGATTTACTCCAAGCTTTGAGACTAATGCATACATTCCTTCTGCCTGTTTCAAGCAAATATTCCCAACAAAACCATCGGTAACAAGAACGTCAGCAATTCCTCCATTGAAAAGCCGGTCTGCCTCCATATTACCTACAAAGTTTATATTTTTGTTTTGCGATATCAACTTATGTGCTTCTCTTACAACCGCAGTTCCCTTCTCCTCCTCCTCTCCTATATTGAGCAGTGCAACCCGCGGTGAGTTCACGCCCATCATTGTTTTTGCATATACCGCTCCGAGCAGAGCAAATTGATAGAGTATATCGGCTTTAGTATCGGAATTGAATCCCACATCCAAAATCAACATATTTTTACCATCAACCAGCGGTATTTGTGCTGAGATACATGGCCTTATTACTCCCGGTAATAAATTTAAGGTCTGGATAGACCCTGCGAGCATCGCTCCGGTATTACCGGCACTTGCAAAAGCATCTATCTCTCCATCCGCCAACAGTTTAAAGCCAATATTTATACTCGAATCGGTCTTCTTTTTAAACGCCTTTGCCGGATGTTCTCCCATCTCTATCACTTGGGAGGCATTCATTATTATAAAATTACCGGAGTCCACACCGTAATGGTTGCAAACTTCGGCAATTTTTTTCTGATCTCCAATTAAATAAATCTTTGAATCTTCATTGATATAGGAAAAGGCATCTATCGCTCCCAACACAACATTTTGGGGAGCAAAATCACCGCCCATTGCATCAATGCCGATTCTGTTCATCAGCTTATGCCTTGGTCGGCTTCTTCTCAACGATTAAACGTCCACGGTAAAAACCGCATTCAGGACATACGTGATGATATACAACAGCAGCCCCACAATTTGAACAAGTTGAAAGTGTAGGCATTGCTACTTTATCGTGAGTCCTTCTCTTATCTCTGCGCTGCTTTGAAAGTTTGTGTTTCGGATGTGCCATCTCTATTTATTTTTTATTTGTTACTATTCTTTTTATTGTTCTCCTTACTGCGGAGCAATTCTTTTAATCCGCTAAACTGAGAATTAACGCTTTCCTCCTGCTTACCGCTCTTCTCAGCCACTCCACTCATTCCGGCCAATTTTGCCATCATATCTGCATTACATTCCCCATCTTTATGGATTTTTTGAACAGGCAGATTCGTGCAAACATAATCATAAAGATATTGTTTCAAATCAACCTCTCCATCAGACGGGTCCAAAATCATCATTTCATCAGAACTCTCCTCCTCCTCATTCTCTCCCGTCTTTGCAAATTTTACAGCCAGATTGCTTTTAAAATCAATCGGGAGAACAAGGTCGTCGAGGCATCTGTCACATTCAACTGTTACGGTTCCTCGAACGGCACATTGTATCTTCATCCAACCGCTTCCCTTCTCCACCTCAACCGCCGCATCCAGACAAGCGTCAAGAATCTGCGTATTGCCGAATTCTCTGAAAAAGTTTCCTTCTATATGGTAATTAAAACTCTGTATTCCATTCCGAAGGTTTCTGATGCGAATTATAAATCCGTTTTCCTCTTCCATGATAATTAAGGGCTGCAAAGGTAATAATTAATTTTGTTCTCGCAAATAGATTATTTCTGGCCGCGTCTCTTGCGTTCCGTTTCGTCCAAATATATCTTTCTAATTCTCAAATGTTTTGGAGTAACCTCAACAAGTTCGTCATCTTGAATGTATTCGAGCATCTCCTCTAGACTGAACTGAAGCGGTGGCGGCAGTACGGCCTTGTCGTCTGTTCCTGAAGCGCGGACATTTGTAAGTTTTTTTGTCTTGCAAACATTCACATTAAGATCACCAGGTCTTGTATGCTCTCCTACAACCTGGCCAGCATAAACATCCTCACCCGGGAAGATTATAAATTTACCGCGGTCCTGCAACTTATCCATAGCATAGGCTACGGAAAGCCCTGTTTCTATTGCAACAAGAGATCCGTTTATTCTTGTCTCAATCTCTCCCTTATAAGGTTCGTAACCTTTAAAGCGATGTGCCATAACAGCCTCTCCCTGAGTACCAGTAAGCAGATTGCTTCTCAAACCTATGATTCCGCGTGACGGGATATCGAAATCCAAATGAATTCTATCGCCTCTGTGATCCATGTGCAATAGGATTCCCTTTCTGCGTGTTGTAAGTTCAATAGCCTTACCAACCATCTCTTCCGGCACATCTACAGTAAGGTGCTCTACAGGTTCGCATCTTACACCGTTTATATTTTTATCCAACACCTTCGGCTGACCAACCTGAAGTTCAAAACCCTCTCTTCTCATGGTCTCAATTAGAACCGACAGGTGAAGTACACCTCGTCCGTATACTATAAAAGAGTCGGAATTCACACCATCTTTCACTCTAAGGGCAAGATTCTTCTCCAACTCCTTCTCCAATCTCTCCTTCAGGTGTCTGGAGGTAACAAATTTGCCATCCTGCCCGAAAAATGGAGAATCATTGATACAGAAGAGCATACTCATCGTAGGCTCATCTATGGCGATTGGAGGAAGAGCTTCAGGATTCTCATAATCAGCAATTGTATCGCCAATCTCAAATCCCTCTATCCCCACAACTGCACATATATCTCCGCATTGGACCTCATCAACCTTGGTTTTTCCCAAACCGTCAAAGACCATAAGATCTTTTATCCTTGATTTTTCCTGTGAACCATCTCTTTTACAAAGAGTTATCTGCTGATTAGACTTCAGAAAACCTCTTTTTACAC
>CAZNBA010000084.1:0-5821 GCA_964571395.1 uncultured Muribaculaceae bacterium | reverse complement strand
TCATCACCTTCTTACGCACCTCCTCTGCAGTATCACTAAGATAGATACAATTCCCTAAAGATTTACTCATCTTTGCCTTACCGTCAGTGCCCGGAAGTCTGCAACAGGCAGTATTCTCCGGTAATAAAATATCAGGCTCCACAAGAACGTTCCCATAAACAGAATTAAATTTACGAACTATCTCAACCGTTTGTTCGAGCATTGGCTTCTGATCCTCTCCCACAGGAACCGCAGTTGCCTTAAAAGCAGTAATATCGGAGGCCTGGCTTATCGGATAGGTAAAAAAGCCCACAGGAATACTGGTTTCAAAATTTCGCATCAAAATTTCGCTCTTAACTGTCGGGTTTCTTTGCAACCTCGACACAGTAACCAAATTCATATAGTAGAAAGCAAGTTCGCACAATTCAGGAATCTGCGACTGAATAAAAATTATTGATTTCTTAGGGTCCAATCCGCAGGAGAGATAATCGAGCGCCACCTCAACAATATTCTGACGCACCTTCTCAGGGTTATCAGCATTGTCGGTTAAGGCCTGCGCATCGGCTATCATAATGAGCACCTTATCATATTTGCCGGAATTTTGCAACTCCACTCTTCTCTTTAATGACCCGACATAATGTCCGAGATGTAATCTACCGGTAGGACGGTCGGCTGTAAGTATTATCTGTTTCATACAATTAAATAATTTCTTGTTCTATTCCGCACTATTACAATTGATTTTAAGCAGTATATGATCATAGAAAATAGCTCCTCCCCTACTATATCCCAACTGTTACAGGTTAAAAAGGCCATTGATCTAAATCTAATATCCGCCCACAATTTAAGTTGACAAAGGTAATTATTTTTATGGAGTGATGCCAACTGTTTTGAATTGGCTCTCTGCTTTACCTCTCTTTTTATTATCTTTGCAATTCATATAAAACCTTACATCAAAATGGTAGACAGAGCCACAATAGAACGAATATTGGATACAGCCCGTATAGAAGAGGTTGTGGGCGACTTTGTCTCCCTAAAAAGACGTGGCGCTAACTTCGTAGCTTGTTGTCCTTTCCATCAAGAAAAGACTCCAAGTTTTTCCGTCTCCCCTTCAAAAGGAATCTTCAAATGCTTTGGATGCGGTAAGGCAGGCAGTGTTGTCACATTCATAATGGAACACGAGCAGATGAGTTATGTGGAGGCTCTTAAATATCTTGGGCACAAATATGGAATTGAGGTTAAAGATAAAGAGGAATCACCTCAAGAGGCAGAGGAACGCCTTGTGCATGAATCACTACTGATAGTCAACGATTTTGCTGAAAAATTCTACTCGGAAACCCTTTGGAATTCACAAGAAGGAGAGGCCGTAGGAATAAGCTATTTCAAGGAGCGTGGCTTTACCGAACAAACAATAAAAAAATTCAAATTGGGATATGCTCCCAAAGAGCGCAGGCTGTTCACTCAAAGAGCACTGTCTAAGGGCTATAAAAAGGAACACCTAACCAAGACCGGACTTTCCATTGAGAGTGAACATACAGGAGAACTTTACGACCGCTTTTTTGAAAGGGTAATGTTTCCGTGGCACTCCATAAGTGGAAAGACAATTGCTTTCGGAGGAAGACGTCTCAGCAACAACAAAGAGATTGCCAAATATGTAAACTCACCTGAAAGCGAAGCCTTTATAAAGAACAAATCGCTTTACGGAATTTACGAGGCAAAGGCCTCAATTGTAAAGGAGCAGAAATGCTATCTTGTAGAGGGTTATACAGATGTCATCTCTTTCCATCAAGCCGGTATAGAGAATGTAGTATCAAGCGGAGGAACCTCACTTACTACGGGTCAAATTGCGCTTATCAAAAGATTCTCAAACAATATTACAGTTCTTTATGACGGAGATTTAGCAGGCATCAAGGCCTCTATCAGAGGTATAGATATGCTGCTTCAGGAGGGTATGGAGGTAAAAGTTGCTCTTTTCCCCGACAATGAAGATCCTGATTCCTTTGCAAAAAAACACTCTTCCTCCGAACTTAAAGAGTTTTTGGAGAGCCACGAAGAGGATTTTATTGCATTCAAGTACGAGATTCTGAGTAAAGATACAGAAAGAGATCCTCTGCAAAGAGCTAAACTTGTAAATGATATAATCGGCAGTATCTCTGTAATCCCTGATGCTATTGTTAGAAACGTATATATAGAGGAGACCTCCAAGCGCCTGAAGATTAAGGAGGAATTGCTACAACAAGAGGTTGCGAAACTCCGTAAAAAAAGGCAATATGAAATGTTGCGCAACAGGGAGAGAGAGGAGAGAATAAGTGCAGCAAGGGAGATGGATAACGGTTTGTCGGGGTACCGAGACACAGCAGCAAAAGAGAGCGGGAAAAAGGAGTATAATTCAGACAATGAGAATTCCATCTACTCTCTGGCAGAAAAGACATCGCTACCGTCATTCGTCATAAACACCTATTGCGAAGAGGCCGAAAAGGAGATTTTATACTACTTGCTAAAATTCGGAAATTGCCAGATACATCTTGAACGGGAGTTTCTGTACGGAACTCAGGCAATAGAAAATCAGACGGTTTCACAATATATTCTCGCACAACTGCAAAATGACGATCTTGAACTTCAGAACCTTCTCTATAAGAACATCTTTGATGAGTACTTCACTCTTAAGGACCATGAAGAGGAGAAGATAGTACGCTATTTTGCAAATAATCCGGACCCTTCGGTATCAAAACTGGTCCTTGATATTATGGTGCAACCATACACGCTTACAATAGAAAATTTCAAAAAATCCCTTATCCCGGAAAAAAATATTCTCGGCAGAGTGGTACCAAAATCGGTACTTATTTACAAAGCCAAGGTAACCGCTCAGGCCTCGATGAATCTTACCGAAGAGTTGGGAATAGCTCAAAAGGAGAATAATTTTGAAAAGCAGAAGATGATTATGGAACAGCTCAACACTCTGATGCAGGTCAGAAATATCTTCTCAAAAGAACTAAACAGAATAACATTTTAAAGTACAATAAATATGAAGACAAAGAGATACCTAATTACATCAGCACTTCCCTACGCAAACGGCCCGGTTCATATCGGACACTTGGCAGGAGTTTACGTGCCGGCAGACATTTTTGTCAGATTTCTCAGACTACGAGGGGAAGAGGTCAAATTCATTGGAGGGTCTGACGAGCATGGCGTTCCAATTACAATCAAGGCCAAACAACTCGGCTGCACGCCAAAGGATATAATTGACAAATATCATTCTATCATAAAGAACTCCTTTGCTGAATTCGGAATCAGTTTTGATATCTATTCCAGAACAAGTTCCACTACTCATCATAAAACAGCAGCAGCCTTTTTTAAAAAACTATACAATGACGGGAAGTTTATAGAGAAAGAATCTGAACAGTACTTCGACACTGAGGCCAATACTTTTCTGGCAGACCGCTATATTGTAGGAACATGTCCAAAATGCGGCAACGAGGGTGCTTATGGCGACCAGTGTGAGAAATGCGGCAGTACACTGAGCCCAGATGAATTAATCAACCCACACTCCGCAATCAGCGGTAGTCAACTTATAAAGAAGCGCACCAAACACTGGTATCTTCCTCTTGATCAATACGAAGGATGGCTTAGAAAGTGGATACTCGAAGGACATAAAGAGTGGAAAACCAATGTATACGGCCAATGCAAATCGTGGCTGGACGGAGGTCTGCAACCTCGTGCGGTAAGCCGCGACCTTGACTGGGGAGTACCCGTACCTCTTAAGGGAGCAGAGGGGAAAGTGCTATATGTATGGTTTGACGCGCCTATCGGATATATCTCAAACACGATTGAACTACTGCCGCAAGAGTGGGAACAATGGTGGAAGAGTAGCGACACCAAGATGGTCCATTTTATAGGAAAAGACAATATTGTATTTCATTGCATAGTCTTTCCTACAATGTTAAAGGCATACGGAGAGGGATATATTCTACCGGATAATGTACCTGCTAACGAATTTTTAAATCTGGAGGGCAATAAAATCTCAACATCCCGTAACTGGGCGGTATGGCTTCATGAATATCTCAAAGAATTTCCCGGGCAACAGGATGTGCTCAGATATGCACTGTGTGCAAATGCCCCTGAAACAAAGGATAACGATTTCACCTGGAAAGATTTTCAGCTCAGAAACAATAGCGAGCTTGTGGCCATCTACGGAAACTTTGTAAACCGTGCAGTTGTACTGACTCATAAATATTTTGGTGGCAAAGTACCGGCAGCGGGAGATTTGCAACAGACAGACAACGAGACAATGGAGCAAGTCCCTCTTATTAAAGCCTCACTTGAGAAGAATCTAACGGAGTATAAATTCCGCGAAGCACTTAAAGAGGCAATGAATCTTGCAAGGCTCGGTAACAAATATCTCACTGAAACTGAGCCATGGAAAGTTGCAAAAACAGATATGGGAAGAGTTGCAACAATCTTGAACATTTCGCTTCAGATCTGCGCAAATCTTGCAATCGCATTTGAACCGTTCCTGCCATTTTCATCAAAAAAATTGATTCATATTTTAAACCTCGACAATAAAATCAATCTCTCCGAGGCAGCAGGAGATCGCTCTAATCCGAACAGCGACTACATACCTGCAGATATTAAGACAAAGGAGGGCAAGGCTATGCCTCAGTCCGGAGAAAAGAGCAACACTTGGAAAATACTGGGCAATATGAATATTTTGGAGCCAGGAGATCAACTCAACGAGGCTGAACTCTTATTTGCAAAGATAGAGGATGATACTATAATGGCCCAAATAGATAAATTGAATGCTACCAAGGAGGCCAATGAGGCCGCAGCAAAGGAACAAGGCGGAAATGTGGCTCCTCAACTGCCGCAATGCACTTTCGACGATTTCGCCAAGATGGATATCCGTACAGCCACAGTTATAGAGGCTGTCAAGGTACCAAAAACGGATAAATTACTAAAACTCACAATTGATACAGGCATAGATAAACGTGTAATAGTATCAGGCATAGCACAATACTACACTCCTGAAGAGATGGTTGGGAAACAGATTTGTATTTTAGCTAACCTTGCACCAAGAACCATAAAGGGTATAGAATCGAAAGGTATGATTCTCATGGCCAAAGAACTCGACGGAAAGATGAGATTTGTAACTCCGGCCGAAAGAATCGGGAACGGAGCTCAAGTTGGATAACTCAACTTGGATAACAAAATAAGGTAGATATGGAGACTATAGCCCAAGGCTGTGCACCATATCAATCTCCTCTTTAGAATAAAATATCCTCTCAAGAAGCGGTTTCAGCGGCTCCTTAAAGAGATAAATCAAAGTAGCAAGAACTAACATCAAAGCAATGACGACAAGAATGATGAATATAATTTTCAGAATTTTTGTCGTTTTTGTCTCCTTTTTCTGTTCGGTTTTCTCCTCCTCTGTAAGAGCAATATCCACTGCCTTTATATTATCAATGTCATTCTGAGCACCATCCTTTGTAGAATCTGACTCATTTTGAGAATCAGTTGTACACAGAGCCTCCGTTGCTATATTGGCATCTGTCTGTATTTGATCATCAGACACCACTTGCATATCTTCTTCACTATGTGTTTTTTCAGCACTAAAATTCTCAGTATTTTTCTCTATGTAGGCTGCACCGGGATTAGAGCCGGATTCCGTTTTACAATCTATATTAAGGTTCTCATTATTTATTGTTATGACCTCCTTCTGTTTTGCAACATCAATCATAGCCGAAAGTTCCCTTTCAAAATCGTCATCGCTAACTTCATCTCTACCCACACCCTCTTCTTTCTCTTCTTTCTCTTCTTTCTCTTCTTTCTCTTCTTTCTCTTCTTTCTC
>CAZNBA010000083.1:0-5855 GCA_964571395.1 uncultured Muribaculaceae bacterium | reverse complement strand
TCCAAAGTCTGCAGCAGCAGACCGGCCGAAGGCCGTGCCTCCTCCACACGAAGTGCGTGAACTAAAGGTGTCTACAGACACCACATAATAAAAGCCTCCCGCGTTTGCGAGAGGCTTTTATTATGTGGTGTCACCGGGAATCGAACCAGGGACACAAGGATTTTCAGTCCTTTGCTCTACCAACTGAGCTATGACACCATTTACCCTATATGGCTTCGTTTTGGGGCTACAAAGGTAAGTATTTTTTTTTACCGAACAAATTTTGAAATAAATAATTTTATCAAACGCCATTTTTCTCTACATTTGTTGATATGTTGGTAAATACAGAGATTAAATACGCAAGCGTTATACTCCCCATAAAATTCAGGGAGGAGATACTCTATCTTATCCCGGCAGATATCTCAAACTCAATAAATAATAGCTCTAATATTCACTCTGCTCTCATGGATAAACAAGAGCGAGACACCTCTGGAGGGAAAAATATACAGGCACAGACTAAACAAACAAAAACCTCAGAAACACAATATCAAAAGGCCACTCAATTGCAAATCGGAAGCAGAGTAAAGGTTACATTCGCAAACAAATCCTACACAGCAGTTGTAAAGAGATTAGTTACGCCTAAAGAGAATAATAATCAGATAAATTACAAGGAGATAGATAGTTTACTACCTCTATCTCCGGTGGCACCTAAACAGATCAAATTATGGGAAGAGATAGCGGATTATTATATGTGTACCGTTGGAGAGGTCTATAAGGCAGCCTACACGACAAGTGCAACAGCTCACGAGAGTGTTAGGTGCCGCAAGAGTCCGGAGAACTATTTCCAAAAACTTGCAGAGGAGGAGAGAAAAAGCGAGGAGGCAAAGCCTATCGAGACAAAGACAAAAAGCTATTTTAATTTACCTGAGCTGTCGGAGTACCAGAAAAGGACATATAAGGAGATATCGCATTATTTCAATATTGAAGGCAGTTCGGATTATGGTAAACCGGTACTGCTGCATGGCGCAACAGGCTCAGGCAAGACCGAGGTTTATATTACATTGGCAGCTCAAGCACTTGAACAGGGCAAAAACGTTCTCTACATGGTTCCTGAGATTGCCATTAGCAAACAACTGAACAGCAGGCTGAAGAAACATTTCAAAGAGAGGCTACTCGTTTTTCATTCCAAACAGACCTCCGCAGAGAAGGCCTTCATACACAAGGTTGTATCATATGGAACTGAGGAGAGGCGAAATCTAAACGGCGGAAAAACACCAATGGGCGTAATTGTGTTGGGAACACGCTCCTCGCTGCTTCTACCATTCGATAACTTGGGGCTGATAATTGTAGATGAGGAACACGACATAAGTTACAAGCAAACAGAACCAGCTCCACGTTACAATGCCCGCGATACGGCCATAATGCTTGCCAGAATATACCACACCAACATCCTGCTCGGATCTGCAACTCCCTCTTTTGAAACAATTTACAATTGTACCGCAGGACGGTATGAAAAGGTTGAGATGCCCGAAAAATATTTTGGAGCATCGGAGCCTGAGATAGAGGTTATAGATACAATATGGGCAAGAAAGAGTGGCCAGATGAGAGGCAATTTTTCACAAAAGTTGATTAATGAGATAAAAAGAACCGTAGCAAAGGGCAGACAGGTACTTGTTTTCCGCAATAGGCGTTCATACGCACCAATAGTAGAGTGCAGCGAGTGCGGGAGCATCCCAAAATGTCCACATTGCAATGTCTATCTGAGTTATCATAAATATAATAACACACTCAGATGCCACTATTGCGATTATACTGTAAAATTCAACAATATCTGCCCATCATGTGGTAAAAATACCCTGACATATAAAGGTTCCGGCACAGAAAAAATTGAGGAGGAACTTAAAACACTGCTTCCAGAGGCAAGAATCGAGCGATTTGATGCCGATGTTTCAAAAAGCAAACGGAGAGAAGAAAGTATAATAAGGGAATTTTCAAGAGGAGAAATAGATATTCTCGTAGGAACCCAGATGCTGAGCAAGGGATTCGATTTTGACAATTTACATCTTGTCGCAGTACTTGGAGCAGACAGCATAATCGGGATTCAGGATTTCAGAGGAGACGAACGGGCAGTCCAACTCTTCACACAACTAATGGGCCGTACGGGACGCCGCAGCGAAAAGGGAAAGTTGATTATCCAAACCTCCCAAAAGGAACACACTGTATATAAAATTCTTAAAGGTCCAACTACGGAGAACGAATCACTATTGTCGGGGTTACTTAACGAACGCCGGGAATATAATTTCGCTCCATTTGTACGCATGATAAAGATTACAGTCAGGCACCGCGATATCACAAAAGTTGATAAAATTTGCAACCAGATAGTTGCACTGAAGATAAAATGCAAAGAACTTACAGGACCCTTCACCCCTCCCATCGACAAAGTCAGAGGAGAATGGTTGAAATGCTTTTACGTAAAATTTTCCCGCGATAAATCTCTTAAAGAGAACAAAACAGCTCTGCTTGACAGTATTGAGTCATTACGAAAACCAAACAATATAATTTTTGACGTAGACCCACTTTAGTAACGCTCTCAAAATGGCCCTTTTTACTATCTTTGCAATATGAAACGAGTTAATAAAGCATACTTAATTCTCATTCCTTTTCTGCTACTATTAATTATAGTCAGCCTCTCATACGGAGCAGTAAATATTCCTATTGAAAGTATACTAAACATTGTGACAAAAGGCACCTCAGAAAAGTTGTCATGGGATATTATAATTACCGAATCAAGATTTCCGCAATGTATAACGGCCATCCTTGCAGGGGCAGGATTGGCAATAAGCGGATTGCTCATGCAGACTCTGTTTCGCAATCCGCTTGCAGGTCCCTCTATTCTCGGAGTCAGCGACGGCGCCAATCTCGGTGTAGCACTTATCATATTGTACTCCGGAAAATTTGCAGGAGAGTTGAGCGGGAATACCTATCTCTCAATAATTGCCGCCGCCTTTATCGGAGCTCTCTTTGTACTCGCTCTGATCATTTACTTTTCACGCAAAGTTAAAAGCAATGTAATGTTGCTGATTATTGGAATAATGATAGGATACCTGGCCTCATCGGCCATTTCAATTCTGAATTACCATGCGGCAGCAGATAAAGTGCATCAATATGTAATGTGGGGTATGGGAGATTTCACAGGGGTATCAGTCAATAAATTGCCCTATTTTGCCGTCTTCGCCTCAGCAGGAATAGTCTACTCTCTATTCCTTATCAAACCGCTTAATGCCCTGTTATTGGGAGAAATGTACGCCAGCAATTTAGGAGTAAATATACATCGTATCAGAATAGCAATCCTTCTGTGCACAGGCCTCCTTATAGCAGCCATCACTGCCTTCTGCGGTCCTATATCATTTATCGGACTTGCCGTACCGCACATATCCAGACTGATACTCGGGACCTCAAATCATAAACAACTTGTACCCGTAACTATCTTTTCCGGAGCCTGTATTGCGTTACTATGCAACATACTTACAATAGTACCGGGCAGTAATAGTATTCTGCCGTTAAATGCAGTAACTCCTGTAATTTGCGCTCCAATAATAATATACGTAATAGTAAACAAAAAAAATATTCAGTATTTCAATTAAGATGAAAGAGAAAGAGTCCTCGGTAAAGGTAACCGGAATGGAGATAGGCTACATCTCCGGAGGTAAAAAAAAAGCCGTAAAATCCAATATAGAGATGGAATTGCATACGGGAGAGATCTCATGCCTTCTCGGATTGAACGGCTCAGGAAAATCCACTCTGCTCCGTACTCTTTGCAGATTTCAACCGGCACTTAAGGGAGAGATTCTCTTTTACGGAAAATCAATAAACAAATATTCCCAAAGCAATCTCTCACGCATGGTAGGAGTAGTGCTAACAGAAAAAACAAATGCAGGAGGCATAACTGCATACGAATTAGTTGCTCTTGGAAGATACCCTTACACAGGTTTTATGGGAAACCTTAAGGAAAATGACCATAGAATCATAGCCTCTTCACTTGAGGCTACCGGCATGGCCCATAAAGCAAAATATTATGTCTCCGAACTTTCAGACGGAGAACGGCAGAAAATAATGATTGCCAAAGCATTGGCTCAGGAGTGTCCTATAATTATCTTAGATGAGCCAACAGCCTTTTTGGATGTAACCTCCAGAATTGAAACAATCGCCCTTTTACGAAAAATGGCACACGAAAAGCATAAAACAGTATTTCTTTCTACGCACGATATAGATTCTGCCATACAGATGAGCGATAGAATATGGCTGATAGATAGAGAAAAACCTATTATTTCAGGCGCTCCTGAAGATTTAATTATGAAGGGAGAGATAGGAAAGTACTTCGACAAAGAGAATATATTCTTTGATATCAACACCGGCAAGTTGAATACAACCATCACAAAAAGGAGACCTGTTGGTGTAGAGGGAGATTTTACCACCTCTTTCTGGATAGGCAATGCTCTCCTCAGAAACGGCTTCACTCCCTCTCCCGTCTCCCCCGACTACCCAAACGTACTTTGTCACGCTCCACAAAAAATAGAAATCCGCTATCCCGATGGAACGTTTTCCGTATTTTCGAACGTAGCGGATTTATGTGATTCACTTGATAATTAAACTACTCCAAAGGAAAATAGTAACGTAATTTATATCCTTTTTTTAAATCTGGATGAAAAATTGCGACAAGATCCTCCAAAATATAATCCGGATGAGTTGAAATATCCTCGTAATAACCTGTACAAGTTGTATTGCAACCATAAACCTTTCTGCCTTTATACGCTCCAAACTCCTTATATGGCGGATACTCATTGGATAAATCAGAATATTTCATTCTGCGTTCCATCGTATATTTCAGCAGCCAGAAGTCTGCATGAACACCTCTTTCAAAGACAGTTTCAAAGGAGAGAGGAACACTTCCACTTTCAACATTATCGGCAAAGATATATCTGGCACCTGCGTCACGGTACATAACAGAGGTATAACTCTTCCCTCCGGGAATAAACCAAGATGCTCCGTATTTTCTCTCCGCCAAAACAGCAGGGCGTTTATCGGAAGAGGCGGCAAGCTCCTTAAGACTCAAATAGTGCTTTACAGTTACATTAAAGCTCGAATCTGCAACTTCTCTTTTACCGGCCAACATTCCGTATATCTTAATCCATTCGGCCCTTCCTAACGGAGACTCCTCCATATAATCGGCCGCCTCAAAAATCGGTATTCCCAATTTTTCGGCCTGGCCGTAACCGCTGTGTTCAAAGGGAGAGGCAATGATTACCTCCCCCCCGAGCTCTGCTATTCTCTCAATATTTGGAGAGGTTGAAACCCCACAATCCAATATCTTGCCCTCCGCTATTCTTTTTAAAACAGACTGAGAGGTCACATATTGAGATTCACAAATACCGGCAATAGACTCTATAACCCCAAGCTGTTCAAAAACAGCTGTATGCACAGAAGTATAAATAATCGCCCTCTTAACAGGCACCTTTATGACAACACCTTCCGGCAAATTTTTGGGAGGTGCAGAATTTCTGTCCAATAAAATGTATCTGTGCAATAACTTTGTGGTATCCCATGGATTAATTATATCAATCATAGAATATTTATCATACTCGATAATTTTAAAACCCTTCGCATAGAGCATTTTCTCATGTTTCAGCCCATCTGCGACAAAACCATCGCCAGTACTTTTACATGAAAACGTTAATACCAGCACAAAAGCTGTACAAAGAAACTTTATCTTAAAATTCTTCATTATTTTGCAAGATAGCAAACCTTTATCGGATTCAATCCTCCTGTATCAAATTTCTCAACCAAAGTACCATCAGGCATAAAAATATACATATCGC
>CAZNBA010000082.1:4979-6134 GCA_964571395.1 uncultured Muribaculaceae bacterium | reverse complement strand
ATTGCAAAAGCTATGGCAACCCAATGGACTGAATATTTGCTTTCGCTATGAAACAAATCTCCAACTCCAGTTACTCTATGCTTTTACGATGCATACCTGAACTT
Organism: uncultured Muribaculaceae bacterium; assembly: GCA_964571395.1. Lineage (GTDB taxonomy): Bacteria > Bacteroidota > Bacteroidia > Bacteroidales > UBA932 > Egerieousia. Next base: position 6,030 of record CAZNBA010000082.1, on the reverse strand, counting down.
GCAAAAATAAAAACGACAGATATTAAGCTATATAACGCAATAAGACAACTAATAAAATTTCAAAAACATGAGAAGCTTAAAGTTACCAAGTCCGCCAAACATGAACGGAGTCAGGATGCATTCAGATGAAATGTTTTTTCTTGACCTGACTATAATGACAAATGAACTACCGGGAGAATTATATCGAAGGGTTTTTCTAAGCAATGAGACGCAATTATCCGCCACAAGGAAGGCTACAGCCCTAATGTCGAGTATTCCTGGAAAAGCCTATATCGAGCGCCGCAAAAAGCAACTCGAGGCTTATTATTATCCTGAGCAAGCAGAAGCAGCCGAAGCAATATCAAAGCAGGCTAAAGGAAAAACCATTGAGGATGCTATTGCTGATTTACAACCTACATTCATTGAAGAGTTGTACGCGACAATGCAGAATCGTAATGATCCGAATTTCGGCGATACAATGAAGCTATTCCTTGCCAAGAATTTAAAGGATATTCAAATGAATAGCTTATCTGAACCACCCAGGCGCTACTTACCACAGAGCTGTGATAGTTGTCGCTATAAAATATTCGTAGAGGAAAATTGTTCTGATACTGACTAAAATGTACGAAAGTAAAATAACAGTTTGGGTTGGCGTCTGGCATACAACAGGAGGCTATAGGCGCGTCAAGAAGTTATGGGTTGAAGAAGAACTTACCGAGAGGTTCCATCGCGAAAGATATAGCCCCAGTGTGGGGTATATACTTCCGTCGGGAGATGTAGTAGTAGAAAAAGGAAGTGATAGTGATAGTATTATCTTATTTATTAACGAAAAACAAAAAACAAAATGAATCAGCCGTATGTAAAAAAGTATGACAAAAATGGATCTTTATTGAATCCTATTTCAGGAGTTTACGCACCAACAGAACCAAACAGGAAAGAAAGGCGTAGACGTGAGCCAAGATTTATGAATAATCGTGCAGGAATGCATATTATTGCAGTCGGAACGCGAAAATTTCGCATGGCTTTACAGTTGACTAAAAAAGGGGTTATTAAACATTATTTGGAGGATTAA
>CAZNBA010000082.1:1418-4879 GCA_964571395.1 uncultured Muribaculaceae bacterium | reverse complement strand
AAATGGAATTCCAAGGAAAAGTAAAAAAGGTTATGACTAAAACCTTTGCAAAAAAAGATGGTACAGGGGATATCACTACAAATGAAATTTGGGTGGAAGAGCAGATTGACAAATACCCACAATCGGCAGTTTTTGAACTCATTAAAAACGTTTTAGTTCCGAAAGAGGGTGATGTTTTGCTAATTCAATTTAGCATGAGTACAAACGAATGGCAGGATAAAATTTTTGGAAAGAATCGAGCATGGAGGATTGAAGTGCTTGAATCAGATGTGGCACAAACCGCCCAAACTGAGACTACCATTAATTCGGGAACTACTGCTCATCCGCAAGCAGATGACGCATCAACCGATTTACCATTTTAATAATTAATTAACAAAAAAATATGAAAAACTTATTTGAAGTAAAAATTTGCTACAACAGACCCGGTGACAGTAAAAAAGTTACTGACACCTATGTTATCGACGCGTACACTTATACCGAAGTTGAAGCGCGTATAATCGAATACGCCACTCCATTCGCTTCAGGAGAGTTATTCATCAAGTCTATCCGTAGATTAAGTATTGCGGATATATTCAGAAATGAAGATGCCGCTAATTGGTACAAAGCGAAGGTTGTATTGATTACTTTTGATACGGTTAAAGCAATAGAAAAGCGTACTAATATCACAATACTACAACAGGCCGAAGATCTTAAATCAGCCCGCGAATTACTTGTCGACAATATGTCCGGCACCGTATCGGATTGGGAGATAGCAAAGATTGAAGCTACAGCGATTTTAGAAGTGCTGGAAGAAGAGATACCGGCAGAATAGTGAAATAGTAAAGGCTCCTTATGGAGCCTTTATTTTTGCTTTATCGAGTATATTGTTTTTAAACGCCCACCAATATTTTGGAGAAATTAATTCACCATTACTTCCTCGTAGAACTTCAATGGCTTCTAAAAATGCTTTCTTCTGGTTATCCTTGTTTTTTATAACAACCGACATGAGTATTCGGTTATTATTCCAACCTTCAAGCCTTTTCCTTGCGCAATATTGATGGATGGTTTCTTCTTTATCTTTTTTAGTTTCAACTAACTTTGTAAGTTCTACTTCATATTGTTGTTTATCTGTAAGCCACGTAAACCCGCAATACGGGCAAACCATGACTGATACAGGAACTATCCTGCCGCAACCTAAATGCCCTGTGTAATCCTCCCTATCAGTTGGGCAAAATTTACTTGGAGCCACACCATTTCCGCCTGGACGATGCCAAAGCGAAATGATAGGGTCATCCTCGAATTTTCCGTATGTTTTTACATTCTCTCCAAAATCTAAAACAAAAAATGATTTCTGTGATCCGTAAGGTCTATCTGGACGAGCAACGCACTGCTGATATTTTGTATAGCTTTTAGTTGAAAAATCAAGTATAACCCCTTCAATCTCTGGGATATCAAGGCCTGTCGATAACATCTCTACGGATAATAATACATCTATATCGCCACGCCTAATCTCATCTATCACATCCTCTCTTTTCCCGGAATATTTCCAATCTGTATCCGGTTTACGTTCCGATAATAAGTATTTAGCTTTTATCCCCGCCTCGCAGAATTGTTTCGTTAGCTCTACGCAATGATCTCCACCCGTAGTGAAGACAATTACTTTTTTGCCAGGACAAATATTTTGGTAGTTTTCGATTATCCCTGCATACCTTTCCGGTTTTGCGAATCTATTTTGAAGTTGGCGTTGGTTATAATCTCCTGAACTATAATCTACCTTTATATCATTAAGTTTGGGAGCATCAAAAATAAAATTCTCTGATGGAAGTATATTACCTAATTCAATAAGCTCTGATGGCATAACCGGAGCGACTATATCCGAATAAAAATCTCCAAGCTGTTTTTGGTTTCCTGATCTAAGCCAAGTTGCGGTCATCCCTACAACCCAAGCGTCAGGCTTAAAGTATTGAAACAATTTGTCGTGATCTGAGCGGTGAGCCTCATCAATAATAATAAAATCGAATGAAGCGATAAATTTCTGATACTCTTCTTTTCTTTTTGCATTCTCACATCTCGCGTTAAGAGTTTGCGTCATGGCGCAGACTATTTTAGTTGTGGGTATCTTTTGTGTGTCAGCATTCAGTAATGCGACATCAAGGCCGAGCAACTCCATCTTGGCAAAATTTTGTTTTAAAATCTCAGCACGGTGAGTAAGAATAAGTGTCTGATTGCCTTTTAAGGCGGAGTTTTGTGCCATAAAAGCGGCAAGAACCGACTTGCCAGATCCTTGAGGGGCGTAAATTCCAATACGCCTGCTACCTTTTTTACTCTCTTTTAAAAGGGATAACTGAGCCGCTTCTATTATCCGACCCTGATATGGGCGAAGGAGGAGGGGGTTATTCTGCATGGTCTGATATAGCTTTATTTATGCGGTCTTGTGCGATATTGAAATAAAATTCATCCATCTCTATGCCGATAAAATTCCTGCCAGTCAAAACACAACCCTCCCCAGTAACTCCGCTTCCCGCACAATTATCTACAACCGTGTCACCAATATTGGTATATGTTCTTATTAATTCAAGTATTATAGATAAAGGCTTTTCAGTTCTATGTTTAGCCTTAGATGGATGCGGTTTTTGAAACTCGAGTATAGATGTAGGATATTTATCTGTTGATCCTTTTCGGTTATCATCAAGTTGTTTAAAGTTTCCGTAGTTTTGGTTTTTATGTTCTTTATTTTTAAACGCTATACCTTTTGAGTGTAGAGGTTTTCCGTTCACGAATTGAGGGTTATAGGTTGGAATTTTCTTATAAAAAACAGCAATCTGTTCATGCCTACGAAGTGGCATTCTTTTGGCATTCAAGAATCCTGATGTTAGTTTCTTATCCCACACTAAATCGTACCTGAACATTTTCCTATTGGAATTAATAAGGTCAACGTAAAACAAACCTTGAGCAAACAATGTTATTACTCCATGCGGCTTTATTATCCTATTATATTCATTCCAAAGCGGAGCCATTGGGATGCGTTTGTCTTTTTTATTCTTGGTTGTTCCATACGGTAAATCACATAAAATCATATCTACGCTACGGTCTGGTATGTTTTTCATCTCAACAAGGCAGTCGCCCTTTATTAGTTGTATCATAATATTGTTCTTATTTCAATTGAAATACCCATTTGTTCTGCTTTTTTATTAGCTGTAATCATCCCTTCGCTAAATCCGTAATCAACATAAAACACATGCATATCAGCCGCATCCATCCATGCCAACCCCGCCTCAATGCCAATGTTTCGCTCCTCTGGTATTTTGTCATTTAATACTTGTGTATAAAGCAAGTGACTCACAATCGGACTCTCTCCACGCATCAGGCTATCCTTCATGCATAACCGTGCATATTCTATGTTTCTTTCTATATCTCCAGCGTATGGAGATTCTAATATTACTTTAACCATTATCTTCCTCCTCGCTTATTACTGAAGATTC
>CAZNBA010000082.1:0-1318 GCA_964571395.1 uncultured Muribaculaceae bacterium | reverse complement strand
TGATTCCTCATCCTCAACTTTTACTTGTTTTAATTCCATACTTACCAACCATAATGTACTTATACTTGGCAATTTCTTATACCATAAAATAAGGTAATGCCATTGACTAAGGCTATATAATCTTTGAATGATTTCATTTGCTTCATCCGACATGAGATGGACCTCTTTTTTCTTGACAACGGAGCATAGAATATTATCCGAGGTTTCTACTATCTTGCTCATCTCTATATTATTGGATATTGCACCCCACGGCACTAATATCTCTTTCTGAAATTTATGTTCAATCTTCGAGCGGCTCATAAATCAACAGTATTACATTTTTTCTTTGTATGTCATGCCCGAAATTACGGAACATGGCGTCAAATATCACCTCTATCGGGCGGCCATAGATAAGCATTGACATACTATTGGCTATAGTACTACCAACAGGTATTACAAGCTTATCTAGCACCCTTATAGTTATAGGAGGATCGTCTGAGGTTAGTATTTTTTCTCCATACCTGAGACGTTCCACCCATGCGTTCTTATATATCCCATAAGGGATTAGCATTGCATTTAATTTGCACTCTGAATAGAGATGCTCAATACTCATCAAACTTTGATCGCCGAGCATAATATTCTTTTAATGCGTCACCAATAAATCTCCAAATACGATATCCCTCCCCCTGGTCATCTCCATCAAGCCGCAAAGCATGCATTTCCATATCCTGAAAGAAATCTATAGTATCAAACTTCTGTCCTGAAACAAGTTCATGTGACAGGCATTTCTCATCCTTATAATAAAGCCCTTTGGCTTCATTTAGGTCAATCTCCATTCCATCCTCTAATCCTTTACGATAGTAGGCATTTGCAAGATAAGCTGCTCCAGCTTGTAGATTCTTTTCCACTCGGCTTTTATCAAGTATCACCGCACCCTTTTTTGCTCCAAGCCTAATCATGTAAACAGACAATATAGAGGAGTAGAATTCAAGTTTTAAGTTTCGGCTATTCTCGTCAAAAACGAAGCGTAGATTTTTCTTCACATCATTTTCGTCAAGGAAGTCCTGCACTAATCCCGGATTATATAATTCGGCAGCATCCATTGCTCCCTTTTTGTACATATATTCACAAAGTCGGGCAAAACATTTCAGAACGACATGTCTGTCTGTAAGTGGTGGTTTATGAGTTCTCATCTCTTCTTTCGTCTCTTATATTATCCCAATCAGGTTCGTTATCTTCTACAATCCCTGCACCGAGGCATGAGGAGCAAATATCCCCATCCTCGGTTAATCCGGTTCCTCTACAATCCCTACATTCTGTAGGTTCGGGAGGATAATCT
>CAZNBA010000081.1:0-6404 GCA_964571395.1 uncultured Muribaculaceae bacterium | reverse complement strand
TACTGTGATAGCATTCCATACAACGAAGCTAAGTACACATCTGTCATTGTCATCTATGACAATACCGGGATCCGTCTATAAACAGCAAGCAAGTATCTCCTCATTGGTCTGAGAACTTCCCACGAGAATACTTTCAACTTTTCCCAGAAGCTATCAGTTTTTATATATCTGCCATTCCTTATAATTTTGACAGCCTTACCACAAATGTTAACAACAAGACAATGCTCAGTAACTGTAAGATTACCGTCTCCTCTCAACACTGCCCCAAGGTCATTAATGGTTATGATGCGATGCAAAACATATCTGTCATCTGAAATTTTAGCCAAAACAATATCTCCCCGCCTAAAGATTTTTGCCTTTGCAAGAAGCACGCTGTCGCGGTCTCCTACAATAAAAGGGAGCATACTTGTACCTTTCACCTGCAAAGTAACGCTGATGCCCTCACTAAGCAGTCGCGCCACCTCCGGCAGCAATATCTCGTTCGGAATAGTTCTCTGTCCTACGCCACCATTGATAGTATAATCACTCATAAATTAAAAATAATTTGCAAAAATAAGCCTGATACTCCATTTGTGCACAACAAATAAACATCATAAATCCAAAAATTCACAAAATTCATGGTAGCCAAATCCCTTGCCAAGCATATATCTGATCACTTTATTCTTGGCATCAGGCTTCCCCTTCACTGACCTTAACTTTGCTATCACCATTTTTTCCACTATCCCATTGCTTTTCCCCTCATATCGCTCCGAGAGGGCATTGTTAATTATCTCTGACGCCAGGCCCAGTCCCTTTAATCCATAAATTATCTTTCTACTCCCCCAACCGCCAAATTGCAATTTATCATTCACATAAGCAGCGGCAAAACGCTCATCACTCAAATAGTTTTCCTTTTCAAGTACCCCGATAATCTCAGAAATATCATTTATACGCATAACCTCATCCCTTCCCTCCTCGGCGATTTTACTACGCATACATTTAAAATTACAAATGCCTCCACCATCAAACTTATGATCCGCCAAACTATTCCTAACTGCCACTTTATTTGTAATCGCTCCGGAAATCATATCACCCCTTTCTACATTAGATACAGCATCATCAGAAGAGTCCTCTCCCACCCTTTCTAACAATTTGCGTAACTTTTCCTCAATTTGCACACGACAATACTCCTTTCTGCTGCATAATGCAGCCATCCTTCCATATGCCTGTTTTTTAGTTATCATCATAAAAAAGCTAAAAATAGTACCCGAAATTTACATAACAACCCACCTTTTGGTTATAATCAGACCAGTGAAAATTAATGCTTAATGGTCCTAAAGTGGTTAAATAAGCATATTTGACAGCAAGTCCGAAATACCCCTTTCCGTTCTTATTAAAAAGATAAACAAAATCATTCCCATTTCTAAGATAGTTGGCAATCCCGCTTACATAATGATTTCTTGCAGGAGAAATTCTCAATTCAGCAGAACCCACAACAAGATTATTCCTGAAAACATTTGCATAATTGATTCCTACAAAAGGAATCTGCTGGCTCACAAATCTTCCCGGCTCCGAACCACCGGCAAAATTAAGATAAGCATACTCGTCCATGTTGCCAAACAGAAAACGCGAATAGAGCGAAGGTTGCAGTACAACATTATCAGATAATGAAACAGCCCCCTCAATATTAAACTTCACGGCAGCAAACTTATTAAAATCGGAGCTGAAATTGGTTTGATAAAACGAGCCCTCGGCATCTATCTTCATACCGGAAGTGGGAAAAATCTTACTGTCCCTGTCATCCATAACAGCCTTAAGATAATAACTCAGATAATTTCTGGCCTTTAAGGTAAAATCCAAAGAATCAATAGAACTCAGAAACTGCGTAAAATTAAAACTCTCAAACCGCACGCCCAATTGGAAATCAAAATTTCTCAAATATCTGTTTGCAAAGGAGATGTCAATATTGTTATGATAAAATTTCAGATGATTGGAGGAGCCTTTTCGCTGATAAATATTCATATCGGATGACTGAAACTTATACGAAAAATTAATTTTAGGAAAATTTCTCGATACATAAGAATAGTCTATTCTTCCATATGGATTATAACTGAGTCTGCCCGTTATAGAGCCCATAGAACCGTGAAGATCATAGGTATGTATCCCCAAAAATACAAGTATTGCTGCCATCTCTTCGGAATCGAATCTCATACCTAATCCTACAATATTGGTAGGCCCTCTTTTTAAATCGAGAATAAGTTTATCGGCACCAGATAAAGTATCCTTTACTATCTGATAAGTTACGGAGGAGAAAGTTTTTGTCCCTGCCAAAATTGAGACGGCATTATTAATCTCTTTCCCTGAGATACTTCTGTTTCTTTCCAGTCCTGCCTGCTTCAAAAGCCATTCGCCATCTGCATGACTGACTCCGTTAAGCTCAATATCCTTAATAAAAAAGAGATCTTTATTAACCTCAGTTGCAGCACGACCAGCTATTCTCTTACTGATATTATTGTCGGGATACCTACTTAAAATTGCAGCAAGTTGAGAAAGTTCCTCCTTCTTATCCATTGCAGCTTTGTAGCCATTGGTTATCAATGAGTCTACAGCAGTGGAATTAAAGCTAAAAGTTGTAAAACCTGAGACATCTGGTTTTATATAGATGTCTGCATCTCCAATATTTTTCAGATATTTATCATTTCCCATAAGCCCCATTATCTGAGAAAGAACCTGATTTACAGAATTTAACTGATATTCATTTGCAAGATCATTTTGAATATCAACCCCAATAACAATATCCGCGCCCATTCTTCTGGCAACATCTGTAGGAAAATTATTCACCATACCGCCATCTACAAGCACGCGTCCTCCTATTCTCATCGGAGTAAAAAACCCAGGTATAGCCATAGTGGCGCGCATTGCAATCGGAAGTTGTCCATGGTCAAGCACAACCTCCTCACCTGTAGCCAAATCGGTAGCCATACAGGCGAAAGGAATAGGAAGATCCTTAAAATTTATCGAATCCTGATATCCGCCCGCAAGATCAGACATGACATTGATAATATTTTGCCCCGTCACAAAACCTCCTGGCAACTGCGGCACGGGAGAACTATCCTTATTTTCATTCCTGTTTAGGCCTCCGCTATTGTATCTTATAGTGTAAAAAGGAATTTGAACCGAAAACATCTCAGCCAACATTTTCCTTTTAAAGGCTACATTTTTTCTTGCCGTGTTGTCACTAAGCAGAAAATTCCAATCAAGGCCTCTTATAATTGAGTCCAATCTTACGGCATCGTACCCAAGAGCATAAATTCCACCCACAATACCTCCTATGCTGGTTCCTACAATCAGATCTGGCTTAATACCGGCCTCCTCCAATACCTTTAACGCCCCAACATGAGCAGCTCCCTTTGCTCCTCCTCCACAAAGTACAACAGCCACTTTAGGTCTCTTTGTCCCACTATATATAATTTTCTTTACCGTAACAGTATCCTCAACAGAACTGTAAATAACAGAACTTGCAGTAACAGAGTTGTCAGCAACAAAAGTTGCAGCAAAAGAGAGTGTCGGAAGAATAGTGCATAGTAAAATTACAACTATTGCCGGCACTATGATATTATTATGTATTCTGACCCCCGCCATATAGAGATGTTTTATAATTTCTTACCTTTCCCGCTAAGCATTCCGCAAGCGGCAAGTATATCCTCCCCCCTCGAAGCTCTTATAGTCGCTGTCACACCTGCAGCAGAAAGTCTCTCCCTAAACTGCTCAATTACCGCATAAGGAGAGGAGTCCAATGGACTATCTGGAATCTTATGAAACCTTATAAGATTCACTCTACACTCAAGCCCGCGCAAAAGCATTGCCAAACGATCAGCATGCCGCTTGTCGTCATTCACTTTATCGAACATTATATATTCAAAACTGACTCTCCTTTGACCGGTAAAATCATATTGTCTAATAATGGAGAGCGTCTTTTCGAGCGGAAAACTCTTTTCGGACGGCATCAGTTCTCTTCTCTCCTCCGTAAAAGGATCGTGCAGGCTTACTGCAAGATGAACTTTTGTATTGTCGAGAAAAAACTTAAGAGGATTATCGCCAAGTACCCCCGACATCTCTTTATCTAAACGCTTTGTAACTCCAATAGTACTTAAGGTTATACGCTTTGGACTCCAACCGAACCCCCATTCAGCCGTAAGAATCTCTATTGCCTTCATGACGTTGACAAGATTATCAAGAGGTTCTCCCATCCCCATAAACACGGCATTAGTAAGATTCATACTCTCATCAACCATAATAAATTGAGAGAGAATGGAACCTGCATCCAAATTACCGTTGAACCCCTGCCTGCCTGTCATGCAGAACTCGCATGCCATTTTACATCCGGCTTGTGAAGAGACGCATATTGTAACTCTATCACTATCAGGAATTATCACAGACTCAACAGAATAATGGGATACAGGCATTCCATGCGGAACGCAATTAAAAAGATATTTTTTTGTTCCATCTGCGGAAACTACTGTATTTAAACAATTGTCAACCCCAAAATCATATGATTCTGAGAGCTTCTCTCTCGCCACTTTCGATAAATTGGTCATACTTTCTATAGATCGTACACGCTTCTTGTACAACCAATCTGCTATCTGCTTTGCCGTATAAGAGGGTAAAGAGAGAGAGTTTACAATCTCCTTCAACTCATCAAGAGTACAACCCAATAATTTCTTCTTCATATATGCTTTACCTTATTATCATAAATAACTCTATTTCAACCACTCCCACGAACCACAAATTCATAAAATTAGCATTTATAAATTATGAATCATAACATGATTCCATTAACACATAATCGCCTGAGCAATGATCAAACAAGATATTAAATTTTTAATCAGATGACAAATTCATCAGTTTCTTAATATTTATCAGATACAAAAATACAAATAATAACAATTTTTTAAGTACATTTGTAGCAATCGGACAATAAAAAGTCCATTACAACATTTTTATATATAAACATTTCATTATTATGGCAAAAGAGAAAGAGAGTACAAGCCAAACAGGCAATGATGGAGGGAAAGAGATTAAGAAGGGTACGGAGATAAATCCGGAAAAACTTAAAGCCCTTCAGGCCACACTCGACAAATTGGAAAAAGACTACGGCAAAGGCACCGTAATGAAATTGGGAGACCAGCCTAAATGGGAGGCCTCTACAATTCCATCAGGATCAATAGCAATAGACCATGCACTTGGAATAGGAGGTTACCCGAGAGGTAGAGTTATTGAAATTTACGGACCTGAAAGCAGTGGTAAAACCACTCTTGCAATACATGCCGTGGCAGAGGCACAAAAACTTGGAGGAATTGCAGCTATCATAGATGCTGAACACGCATTCGACAGAACATACGCAAAAAATCTTGGTGTAAATGTAGACACATTACTTATTTCCCAACCGGATAACGGAGAACAGGCTCTGGAAATTGCAGACAGTCTTATCCGCTCAGGAGCAATTGATGTTATCGTAATAGACTCTGTTGCAGCTCTTACCCCAAAAGCAGAGATTGAAGGTGAGATGGGAGATTCAAAGATGGGACTTCAGGCCCGACTCATGAGTCAGGCACTCAGAAAGCTGACAGCGAACATAAGCAAAACCAACACTTGTTGTATTTTTATCAACCAGTTACGAGAAAAAATTGGTATAATGTTCGGGAATCCGGAGACAACAACGGGAGGAAATGCTCTTAAATTTTACGCTTCAGTACGCCTCGATGTTCGCAAGGTAACACAAATAAAGGATGGCGAAGAGGCAACCGGCTCCCGTACAAGAGTAAAAATCGTAAAGAACAAGATGGCCCCTCCATTCAGAAAGGCAGAATTTGATATTCTGTTTGGTGTTGGAATTTCAAAGATAGGAGAAATTATAGATCTCGGCGTAGATCTTGAGATTATTAAGAAAAGCGGTAGCTGGTTCAGCTATAACGAGAATAAATTGGCTCAGGGCCGAGATGCTGTAAAGAAACTGCTTGAGGATAATCCTGAACTGGCAGAGGAGATAGAGGCAAAAGTACGTGAGGCTCTGCAAAACGTTACAGAATAACTGTAATGAATAGCTGCCAAAGAGAGTGAGAATCTCAAAAAAGATTCAATTCAAACTAGAGAGAGAGCATTAAGTAATTCTAATCGCCCTCTCTCTTTTTATTTATTTGCAGAATAATAGAGCACCTGCAAAATAGTTACCCAATATTGAGCCAACCCTTACTTTACAGAAACCGCCTTGAACTTTGCGTCCTGCTCGGCAATAAACTCCTTATCTTCAAAATAGTTAATCTTCATTGCATTCTTAACCTCCTTCAATGTCCCGGCAGCTATCTCCCTTGCAGCATCGCTTCCCTTTCGCAACATCTCATATATACCAAAGACATCCTTTTCAT
>CAZNBA010000080.1:0-6520 GCA_964571395.1 uncultured Muribaculaceae bacterium | reverse complement strand
AAGAGTATTCGTCCATTCTCAACTCACCCTTTGTAACATGTCCGAGCAGAGTTATAGGAATATTATTGTTAAATAAATAATCTACAAGGTCGTTTTCCTGCTCTTCATTTACTGATATAACTGCAATATAGTCGCTTGTACCAAACAGAAAGTCTTTGTCCTCTTTTTCTGCATCGGAAGTAATATCGAATCCGAGCGAATTTGGTGCGCAAGCCTCAACAAGTGAACAGAAAAGCCCGTCTTTTGAGATATAATGTGCACTGGTGATGAAATTCTTCTCTATACTTTTTACTATATAATCGAGCATTGTTGAATTTACTTGATAATCACTGTCATCTATTCTTTTTCCTACAAGATATATTGTGTCTCCTTTGCAGTCAAAAGCCATTGGGGTAACCGATTTTGGAGAGATAAAATGGCCGAGCACATTTATTCTCATATCGTCCGAGTTCTTTGTAGTAAGATAACGCGCACCTGTGCAGGCAAGTTTTGCAAGAGCCTCATTATTTGCAATTGTTATTGCGGTTGCGGCATCGCAGTCTTCAGGGGATTCCGATTTACTTATACCCAAGGTGAAGATACCTTTGCCTGCTCTCTCCACATCTGCATCGTATGGAGTTTTGAGATATTTCAGAATATTTTTCTGAAAGAGTGTATCTTCATTAATGAGGTCTGTTATATCTGAGAGATTTCCAATCTCTTGGAGCTGTTGCTTATATGCTTCAATCATAGGTGAATAATTTAGTGCGTTGTTATTTCTTTTGAGTAATATCTGAGCGAAGATACTAAAAAAATAAACAAGATGAGCCAAATAGCACAGACCTATTTATTTTTACCTTTTTCAGGTCTGTTTTTTCTCTTTTATATATTGGTTTTCAAAAAAAGTTTTATCTTTGCATCCGCTAAGCCCAGATGGTGAAATTGGTAGACACGCCACTTTGAGGGGGTGGTGCCGGTTACGGTGTGCAAGTTCGAGTCTTGTTCTGGGCACAAACAGAGCCTGAATAACAAAACAATCGTTATTCAGGCTCTGTTTTCGAATCTTCTGTGACACAGTAGCTCTCCGTTTCAGGAGCTCCCAACTTGTATCCAACCCCGCGAAAATTGGTAATTGAGATTCTCTTGTCGCCGTTGAGATAATTTCTCAATCGTGAAATGAAGACATTTAAACTTCTGGAGTTAAAATAGCTGTCGTCTCCCCATAAATCAATCAGGAGATCCTTTGTTGGAACAGTCTCGTTAAGATTTTTGCATAGATATTGCAAAATATCCGATTCACGTTGCGAAAGTGGCAGTGATTGTACAGTATCTCCGTTGCATCTTTGTTCAAGCCTGTTCTCAGACGGTATAAAGCGATAGACCCCGATTGTATACTCACGCTGTTCATGTTGAGTTCCACATGCCGCTCTCCCAACGAGCGCCCTTGCTCTTATAATCAACTCCCCAATAGCAAAAGGTTTACGCAAATAATCATTCCCGCCGATTTCAAAACCGTGAATTACGTCATCAACCTTTGTCCGTGCCGTTAAAAACAGGATAGGAATGTTTTTCCTTACCATCCTGATATGTTTTGCTACCGTAAACCCGTCCATTTTAGGCATCATAATATCTGTGACAACAATGTCGGGGTTCCAACAATTAAATCTCTTCATGCCATCCTCTCCGTTACGGGCTGTTTCCACATCAAAACCATTCTCGTTGAGCGTCTCTTTTATTATTCCAGAGAGTGTTTCCTCATCCTCTATAAGCAATAACTTTATTTTATTCATGCTATTTGACTTTTTTAATGAAACCGGGTTTAATCCATTAATGAGCTGTTTGTAAAAATTATAAATGATCTCTATACTCTGTATTTCAGGTATATGGAAAATTTTGAGCCCTCTCCCTTTTTACTCTCTACTGTAAGTTTTCCGCCATGTTTTTCTATAATCTCTTTGGCATAGAATAGTCCCAAGCCGTATCCTCTTACCTCCTGAATATCGCCTGTAGGAATCCTGTAGAACTTTTCAAAAATATGTTTCTGTTGTTCTGAAGACATCCCTATTCCGTTGTCGGAGAGACTGATTTTTACTATGCGTTTTGTTGAGTTATGCAGGTGCTCCTCCGAAACAGAGGCATCAATGGAGATTTTTACGCTTTCTCCGGAATATTTTATAGCATTATCGATAAGGTTTCCGATAACGTTTAGGAGATGGAATTTGTCAACTTTTATCTGTAACGTCTCGGGATTAACATTTATTGAGATGAACACCTCTTTGCCGGCTCCTCTTTGGTTGAGATCTGCGAGCTTTTCTAATTCCGGTTTAAGATAAAATGTTGTGGTATTGAGTGAAAAATCGGGGTTCTCTTCAATTGAAATGGAGAGAATTTTTTCAACCATTAAGGAGAGATTGTCAAGTTGTTTTTTAACGATATTGAGGTATTCATTTCTTTTTTGCGGGTCGTTTCCTGCAGAAAAATTTATCATGGCATCGTTGGCTGTGTAGGCTACTGCAAGCGGCGTTTTTAACTCATGGGTCATATTATGTGAAAAATCGCGTCTCATCTCTTCTATCTCTTTCTGTTTGAATAATGTACGTAACAAGTAAGCGAATGAAAGAGCAATTAGAATTACAATGAACAGAGATGAAAATATAACTCCTCTGATTTTTCCTCTAATACTATAGAATGGATTTTCTATTTCTGCCATATATTCTGCATGAAGATCGTCATTTTTATAGGTGATAATCAGCGGATCGCGAATGATATTATTCGTTTTTGAGAGACTCTCTCCGTTTTTAGTATTTTTTATCTTAAGATTGTGGAGTCCGGTAATTCCAACTTCCTTTAAATTTTTTTCTAAAAGTGAATCAAGTACCCCGACATCTATTGATTTAAAGTCCAAAGTACTCTTGACTGTTACATTTATGGTGTATTTCATCTCTATCTTCTCACTCCCGTTCCCATTTACCTTCTTACTCTTATCACTCTTTCTCTCCGTATTGTAATTTGTTTTAATATTCAGATGGAGATTCATTGTATCGGTAGAAGAGTTAAGATTTTGTTTATGAATTGAGATGGCTTTAATACTTGATGCAGGTATTGTTGATAAGGAGGGGATGCTGTCTACCTTTAAGCCTGTTTTTGATGTTGTTATTGTTTCTGATGTTTGGCTTGAAGCAGTCTCTAAAGAGGAGCCACTTTTATTTGAATCGTTGTTATGCGAAGTATCAAAGTTCCTTTTTATGGTCTCCTGTAAAACCGATTTTCCGAGTGCGCTTCCTGCTTTGTCGAGCAGGGCACCTTTTAGACTTGAGTACATTTGACTCGACCATAATGTCTGCATAACTGCAAGTGTTACCAGGGAGCATACCACAACTATTGCAATGCTTCTAAATTGTCTCTTATTCATCTAAATTTATTAATTTAATCAGCGTTGGTGCATATTTATAATATTGTTATAAACTCTGCAAATCAGCAGGATTCATATGCAAAGTTATTCAAAAAAACTGAGCATGTGGAGTCGTTAACATTATTTAACACTTCTTAACACACCGTTAACCATATTGCATATAAAGCCTCTGTATTTTTGTGTCATGAAATTTATTGCCGGTAGAGGTAAAACCGGAAATGTAATTTGGTTTTTACTGAATGTATTGGATTATAAGAGCTATAATATGATATGGATTAGCTCCTTATTACGTGAAATCGATATGATATGGGCATGGTTAATTAAATGGAAGAGATTATAAACAATAATATATTTATTAATAATATGAAACAGATTGCAATATTCCTGATGGCTTTAGTAGCCATTTTTCTTTTTGCCCCGCAAAATGTCGGAGCGCAAATGTCTATTGAAATTGTAAAGCAAAATGATGCATTGGCAAAGGAGATTAAGTTGTGCAATGCGACAGCGGATTTTATTTACAACTATCGATACAATAAAGATACCGCCTCAACTGAACCGATTTTTAAAGAGTTGAAGATGTTGTTGCGTGTAGGTAAGGAGATGTCGCGGTTCTATAGTCTCGACAGAGTAGTTTTTGACTCTTTAAAGTTGGCAAATCCTCAGGAGGTGATGGCAAATATCGGGAAATACAAACTTGGCTCAACGGTGAACATTATAAAGGACAACGGAAAGTCACGTATAATTTATACCGATAAAGTGGGTAATGATTACTATAAGTATGAGGAGCCCTTTCCAGCAATGGATTGGACAATAGGAGAGGAGACAAAGGAGATTTTGGGTTACACCTGCACTCGTGCCGAGATGGTATATAGAGGGAGAAGATGGATAGCATGGTTTGCACCTGATATTCCAATAATAGACGGACCATGGAAATTTCGTGGTTTACCCGGTTTGATTATGGAGATTACAGATTCCCGTGCCCATTATTCATGGGTTATTGCCGGAATAAACAACCTTGATGGGAGAGGGAAAAAGGTCTCTATGATGGATTATCAATATATAAAGACAAATCGTAGCTCTTTTTACAAACTTCTCCATAAATCTGTTGTCAATCTCATTGATTTTCTGAAAATTAATTCTCCGGAGGTGAAAATTACGGTTAAGACTGCTGATGGCTCTCCCTATACTCCAAAAGATACGCCAATGAAATATGGTTTTATAGAGACAGATATTATTGGGCCCACTTACAAATGAGATTTGCTTTTAACTGTATCGGTCAATTTCAGATTAAAATCTTAACATAAAACCATTATATTCAATGAATTTAAAAAAAATCATTCCAATTGCAGGATTCATGCTGCTTACCTCTTTCATGCTCTTCTCAAAGGGGAATATGGAGTTTTGCAGTTGGGAGAGTGAACCACAAAAAAAAGTCTTTTCCGTTACCGGAAAGGTGACCGATGCCTCAACAGGAGCTCCTATTGCAGGGGTTGTGGTGCTACTTAAAAGTGCTGCCGGACGTCTCTTAAAATATGATGTTTCAAATACTTCCGGGAAGTATAGTCTCTCTTTACCAACTTTTCCGGAAAAGGGCTCTTTGAGTTTCCAAATGTTGGGATATGCCGGGCAGCTTTATATAATATCCGGCAGCAATCTTTATACAGATGCTCTCTCCAATGAGAAGGAGAG
This sequence comes from uncultured Muribaculaceae bacterium, assembly GCA_964571395.1. Lineage (GTDB taxonomy): Bacteria > Bacteroidota > Bacteroidia > Bacteroidales > UBA932 > Egerieousia. Next base: position 1,440 of record CAZNBA010000080.1, on the reverse strand, counting down.
GCCTGAGAGTAGAACCAATGCAGGAGAGTTGAAGTTGGAGCGGAGTGGCAAAAAGCTTACAAATGAGAATGATAATGAAAATATTGCTGGTGTCGTATCGGGGTATGAGAATAATCTATCCGTGAAACTTGCAATGGGGGCGGTAAAATTAAAAGAGGTAATTGTGAAGCCTGCCTCAATAACAATGAAGGAGGATACTTTAAAGTATAATGTTCAAAGTTTTGTTCAAAAACAGGATAAAAATATTGGTGATGTATTGAAACGAATGCCGGGAATTCAGGTTATGGAAAACGGGGAGATAAGGTATAACGGTGCCCCGATTAGTAATTTTTATCTAAACGGCAAGGAGATGCTTGGTTCCCGTTACGGGCTTGCCACAAACAATATTTCACCGTTGGATGTTGCCAAAGTTGAGGTACTCGAAAATCATCAACCTATTAAAGCTCTGAGAAACAGAGCCTATTCCGACAAATCTGCTCTGAATATCAAATTGAAGGAGTCTGCAAAGTTAAAATGGAGGTCAACTCTCAATGCTGCAGCCGGTTATGCCGATTCATCATATATCAAAGGTGTGGCTCCTGCCTATGATGCGAGCCTTTTTACAATGAACATAGGGGGTAAAACCAATTGGATGATAACAGCAAAGGCCAATAATGTGGGAGTGCCACTTATTGAGGAACTTACCTCATTCGGAAACGAAAGTGGTTTGGGTTCCTCAGATTATACCTCTGCAGATTATTTATCTGGATCACCCTCTTATTCACCGCTTGAAAACAAGCGCAATCGATTGGGTAATACCCAGTTGTTCAATCTTACAAATAATGCGCAAATAGGAGAGGATTACCAGTTGACCACAAATGCCTATTGTCTGAGGGAGGATTTGCGCTCTGCAGCCGCTGCCTATACAACCTATTTTTTAAATGACAATTCTAAGCGTTATGTTGCTGAGGAGGAAAATGCGCACTTGGAACGGTTTAGTACCCATATAGATTACAAATTGGTTGCCAATACAGATAAGTATTACTTTACTGATCAGTTGAGTGGAGATTTTGGAGTTAAAAACACCAATCTTTTCACAAGAGGTTCCTATTCCAATTCCCAGTGCTTTAAAATGCCTGACCTTTTGGTGAATAACAATTTTTCTTTTGTTAAAAATTTTGGAAAAAGTACATTATCTATAGAATCAGTCAATAAGTTTAGTTCAAAACCTCATAACCTTAGTGTTGTCAGGTATCCCGACAATATCTCCTCCGACCACGATTGCTGCGGTATCGAAAGAGAAGAGTCTCCCCATTCTACCACCTTTTATTCCGATAATTCCCTCTCCAATGGCTGGAAGTTTGGTTCTTTATCGCTCACGCTCGAAGGGGGTGTCGGGTTACTTGAGAGAAAACTTAAGACAGAAAACTTTGATTCCAAATTCGGCTACCTGCATCTGTA
>CAZNBA010000079.1:0-7640 GCA_964571395.1 uncultured Muribaculaceae bacterium | reverse complement strand
ACCGAGAACGGTGCGGCTGCTGATGCAGCCTTTAGCAATCCATTAGAACCTCCACGAATGCGTATCACAGTAATTTCGAAAACAGAGCCGAGAGGTTCAGCAGGAGCTGAACTCAGTTGACAGGCTTGCAGCCTGAAACACAGCACCGAAAGCGGTGCGGATGCTCCGCATCCTTTAGCAGTTCATTAGAAATCCCACAGAATGCGTATTACAGATTACACATATAGGGAATCGAGAGCATCTGAGGCCTCCGAAGTTAAACGAGATCCCTATATGTGTATCTGTAATAGCATTCAAAGCCACGAGGCCTGTTTGTCGAATTACTGTGATAGAATTAGATATTTAGGTATTATGACATGCCGCCGTACAAAGAGGAATTGCCCTTGCATTTCATTTTCAATCAAATGTTTGCAAGAGCAATTCAAAATTTCCTTTTTTGTACCGCAAAAAGTTTACCTGACCGCCTTCCAGTGAGGTATACCTCTCCTTATACAAGTACAATGGAGCCTGTCAAAGTATCTGTTTAATAGACAAAATGCGCATAAAGTGCAATAACGATGAACAAACCTACCAAAATTGTAGCAACTACATATCCGATGACTTTCCAACGCTTCATCCAAATCTGATTATCAATTCCGATTGTCTGAAACGCACTCCAAAACCCGTGAGTAAGATGAAACCACAATGCAACAAACCATAAGATATAGAGTACAAGAATTATCGGGTTACTGAAAGTATCTCCCAAAAGCATTACAGGATCTGATGCCTCCTCTCCTAAAAGTTCAGGAAGTTGCATATTTGCCCAGAAATGAGTAAGATGGAAAGCAAGAATACCAAGAATAACTATTCCGAGGAAAATCATGTTTTTTGCAGCCCAATCATCAGTTTGGGCTCTGTTAGCAACAGCATATCTCTCTTTGCCACGCGCCCTGTAATTCATCACATAAAGGACAAAAGCATAAATGATGTGAAAAATGAATCCAGCCGCAAGAATAGGAACCATTACAGTAACAATAGGAAGACTCATAAATTCACAACCGGCCGCAAAGGCCTCCGGACTTATAAGTGATAGCGCATTGATAGTTACATGAATGAATAAAAAGAGTATTAGGAACAAACCGGTAATGCTCATAATGAGTTTTTTACCTATCGAAGATGTAAATATATTAGCCATAAGGTTATTTTTATTTAATTAATTTCTTGATTTGCATGCAAAGATAGATTGTTAGTTGCAATTATCATAATATTTGGCTATTTTTGTTTGATTTTTGAAACAATAAAATTAGTATGAAATTTAAAAGAGTACTGCTTAAATTGAGTGGAGAGAGTCTTGGAGGAGCTTCAGGAATAGGCTTGGATCAAACAATGATCTCTCAATATGCCAAAGAGATAGCCACATGTGTCAAGGATGGATTTCAAATAGGAATAGTCATAGGAGGAGGTAATATCTTTCGCGGGGTGGCTGGAGTTGGTAAAGGTTTCAGCAGAGTGAAAGGTGATCAGATGGGAATGCTTGCAACTGTAATAAACAGTATAGGGCTTACCATGTTTCTCAAAAGTGAAGGTATTGAAGCAGAAGTATTTACATCCACTCCAATGGAACCTATGGCAAGATACTACGCAAAAGAAAAGGCGGTTGCTCTTATGGAAAAAGGCGGTGTTGCAGTAATAGCCGGAGGAACCGGGAATCCTTATTTCACAACAGATTCAGCCTCAGCTCTAAGAGCTTGTGAAATTGAGGCTAATGCCTTGCTGAAAGGAACAAGGGTTGACGGAGTATATACTGCTGATCCGGAAAAAGATAAAAATGCAAAAAAGTACAGTACGGTAACTTTCGACGAAGCTCTGATAAAAAATCTGCGGATAATGGACCAGACAGCTTTTGCCCTGTGCAAGGAGAATAATATGCCGATTATTGTTTTTGATATGAATAAGCCAGGCAATCTTAACTCTCTTCTAAACGGAAAAACAGAATTAGGTACCATTGTGGCTAACAAATAAAATCTACCTCGCATTATTTAAAAAATTTGCAATTACATAAAATTCAACTATATGGATATAAGCGTATCAAAACAAAGCATTGCCCAGGCCAAGGAGAAAATGAATAAGGCCATTGCACACTTGGAAGAAGAACTTAAGGGATTCAGGGCTGGAAAGGCTAACACATCAATCCTCAACGGATTGATGGTAGATTATTATGGTACACCCACTCCTCTGCAACAGGTAGCAAGCGTAAATACGCCGGATGCCAAAACTATCGTAATCCAACCATGGGAGAAAAAACTAATACCTATAATAGAAAAGGTGATATTTGACGCAAATATTGGCTATACACCTGTCAATAACGGCGAGAATATCAGAATAAACATTCCTCCGTTAACAGAGGAGAGAAGAAAAGAACTTGTTAAAAAGGCAAGAGCAGAGGGAGAAACAGCAAAACTGAGCATCCGCAATGCAAGGCGCGATGTAGTGGAGGCTCATAAGAAATTTCAGAAAGAGGGACTTCCTGAAGATACATGCAAAGATGCGGAGGCTGTTATTCAGAAGGACACCGACAACGCAAACAAAAAGGTGGACGAAATAATTGCAGCTAAAGAGAGGGAGATAATGACAGTATAGTAAAAAGTTAATTATCAATTTAACCTATGATAATTGAAAGGAGGTATCTGCATAAAAGACAGAGCCTCCTTTTTTGTTGCCACAGCCTATATTACTCCAAATCATTCATAATATTATCAAAAATAATTATCTTTGTTAGTTTTAACACAAATTCAAAACAATTAAAAATAAATAAATAAAATATGTCATTAAATTTTGCAGACCGCCATATCGGTCCAAGGGAGACTGAAATACAGCAGATGCTCAAGGTCCTTAAGGTTAACTCACTCGAAGAACTTATGCAGCAGACTATTCCTCAGGATATCTTGCTTAAGGAGGACCTGAACCTCTCTCCAGCAGTTTCCGAAACAAAATATCTCGGAGAACTCAAAGAGATGGTTTCAAAGAATAAAAATATGCGTTCGCTTATCGGATGCGGAGTATACGGCACCGCAGTGATGCCTGTTATAGTAAGAAATATATTTGAAAACCCCTGCTGGTATACCTCTTATACCCCCTACCAGGCAGAGATTTCACAAGGACGTCTGGAGGCTCTTCTTATCTTTCAAACAATGATAAGCAGTCTTACCGGATTTCCACTCTCAAACTGTTCCATGCTCGACGATGCTCAGGCAGCAGGAGAGGCAATGAGAATGATGCATGAGGTTAGAAGCAGAGAGGCCGTAAAGGCAGGCAAAGATGTTGTCTTTGTAGACGAGGAGATCTTCCCACAAGTACTTTCTGTTCTTAAAACCCGTGCAGCCGGTCTCGGTATAACAATTGAGACAGGCAACTACAAAAAATACGAATTCGGCCCTAAATGCTACGGTGCAATAGTTCAATATCCTGCAGCCAACGGAGAGATAAGGGATTATACCTCATTCTGCGAAAAAGCACACGCCGCCGGAGCACTTGTAACAGCATATTGCGACCTCCTTGCACTTGCAATTCTCAAAGAACCTGCAGCATGGGGAGCAGACTGCGCTGTAGGCTCGGCACAAAGATTCGGACTTCCAATGGGATTTGGCGGCCCTACGGCAGGATTTATGGCTACCAAAGATGACTACAAACGTCACATTCCAGGACGTATTATCGGTATATCGGTCGACAGACTCGGAAACAAAACTGTAAGACTTGCACTCCAAACAAGAGAGCAGCATATCAAGAGGGAGAAAGCCACCTCAAACGTATGTACCGCAACAGCGCTCATGGCAACAATGAGCGGAATGTACGCAGTGTATAACGGTCCCGATGAGATTAAGGACAAGGCCTACAAAACTCATAAATATGCCCGCAAAATCGCCGACCGCCTCATAAAAGCCGGATACAAACTTGCTGCAAACGACTTTTTCGATACAGTTGAGATTACAGATTTGAATAAGGCGCAAATAGAGGAGATCAGAGCAAAAGCTCTTGCAGCCGGTTTTAACTTTATGTATCTCAACAACTCCATCAGATTCAGTATGGATGAACTTACTGACTGCACAGAAGCACACATACTTATGGAGCAAGTATTCACACTTCCTCACGAAGCCTGCTGCAAAGAGAAAGGAAACGAGCTGCATCACAGTCCGGGTCACGTATGCTGCGCAAAACAGGGTCTTGGCGGGATGGAAAGGGAGAGTTCATTCCTTACAGAAAAGGTCTTTAATTCATATCATTCTGAGACACAAATGATGAGATTCATCAAAATGCTCGAAAGAAAGGATGTATCTCTTGCACACTCAATGATTCCGCTCGGTTCATGCACTATGAAACTCAATGCGGCTGTTGAAATGATGCCTCTTAGTTGGAGTGAACTTACAAATGTTCACCCACTTGCACCAAAAGATCAAGTTCAGGGCTATATGCAATTGATTAAAGAACTTGAGAACGACCTTGCTATAATAACAGGATTCGCTGCCTGCTCGTTGCAGCCAAGTTCAGGTGCAGCAGGTGAATATGCCGGCCTTACAACAATAAAAAGATATTTGGAAGCTAACGGTCAATCTCACAGAAAGACAATGATCATTCCTACCTCTGCTCACGGGACAAACCCTGCCAGTGCGGCAATGGGAGGTTACGATATTGTCCTTGTCGGTTGTGACGAAAACGGTAATATCAACGTTGACGAACTTCGTCAGAAAGCAGAAGAGGCAAAAGAGACTCTTGCTGGTCTTATGATAACTTACCCTTCTACCCATGGCGTCTTTGAGGTAAAAATTAGAGAGATTGTAGATATCATACATAAGAATGGCGGCAAGGTTTATATGGATGGTGCAAATATGAATGCCCAAATAGGACTCACAAATCCGGGTACTATAGGAGCAGATGTTTGTCACCTTAATCTACATAAATCGTTTGCAATGCCTCATGGCGGAGGCGGCCCTGGTGTAGGCCCTATTTGCTGCACAAAAGAACTTGCACCATACTTACCAGGCCATCCGCTCGATCCTGCATGTGGAGGAGAGGGAATGGAGGCAGTAAGCGCAGCAGCATACGGCAACCCACTGCTTTTACCTATTACACATGCATACATCAAACTACTCGGCTTTGAAGGTTTACGAAAATCCTCAATGGTAGCGATTTTAAATGCAAACTACATGTCTGCCAAATTTGAACCGGAGTTCAAAACTCTGTATACAGGAGTAACCGGACGAGTAGCTCATGAATGCATCATAGATTGCCAGCATTTTAAAGCCGAATATGGAATTGATGCCACAGACCTTGCCAAACGTTTGATGGATTACGGATTCCACGCCCCTACACTCTCTTTCCCTGTTCATGAAACCCTTATGATTGAGCCAACAGAGAGCGAACCTCTTGAGGAACTCGACAGATTTATCGAGGCCATGAAACAGATCAAGAAGGAGTGCGAAGCAATAAAGAATGGTGACTTTGATGCTGAAGACAATCCTGTAAAAAATGCACCGCATACAGCAGAGGAGGTTTGCTCTGATCAGTGGAACCATAAATACAACCGCGAAACAGCAGCCTATCCTCTCACATGGATACGCGAGAATAAGTTTTGGCCTGCATGTGCACGTGTAGATAACGGCTATGGCGACCGTAACCTTATTTCCTGCTGCGAATAACAGGTAAGAGAAAGGCTCGCAAAGTGCTAATTTCAAAATAATTAGGCTAACAGAGCATAAGTACAAACTCGTTTATAATCACTTCATTTGATGATTATAAACGAGTTTTTTTACTGCCTGTATAAATAAAATCTGAATCTGAGCTACAGCAAAGCCGTAAACGAGATATTGAATCTGAATAACTTACAAACATAGAATTGCGGCAGATGCGCTCTCAATTGGCTTATTTTAGTAAGGGATAAATTTTTTCTCTGTGCAGCCCTGTCATTTTCAATTTTACTATTCCCTTTTTATCTATAAAATAACAAGTAGGAGTAGCCTGGCAACCATATCGAATTTTAAACGGAGTGATATCGCCACAAAAATCTGATACTTGTAAAAATTTATATTTATATTGCTTAATAATTTTAGATAAACCTTCTAAGCTACTTGTTGGCCAGAAGACAACTATCTCAAAATTATTGCTGCCTCTTTTATTATACAGACTATCCAAATACTCACGTCCCTCTTCACCCATACATCCTAATCCTCCATATATTAATAATATCTCTTTACCCTTATAGTCTGAGAGCTTAAAGGTACTACCATCCGATTTAAAAGCTTTAAAATTATAATACTTGTCGCCCTCTTCTATTTGTCTGCACATAATATATTTCTCAATTGCCTCGGCATATTTATTACTTTTTATACTATCCGGTAAACATTTAAGCACTGTTTTTAAGGTCTCTTTGGGAATTAACCCACGTACCATAAATACCCTCTGAATACCGGATGGAACAGCTGCATACTTTATAGCTGCCTCAACATTCAATCTATTAGCCGTATCATATTCTTTTTGCATTTCATTACGCAAACTATCTTTTTTGTTTGGACATTGCTTAGACAATTTATATAAATACATGTTATTTGCCTCATAATCATCCCAAATCTTTTTATCTACCTTCAGATAATTTTCCTCTGTAATCTTATCTTCTGAGTTTGAATTGAGTAATGGAGTAATAAACTTTACTAATTCGTCTGCAAATCTTAGAAAACCCAAATCTGTCATGTGAACGCCATCGACAGTAGCCTCGTGGTCAGGGCCAATTGCAGAAGTCTCCATCTTTCCACCCCTCTCTTTTGGTACAATTACCTTATGTGAAACCAACTTTTTACTCTCTAAGTTATTCTCTTTCACCTTTGTTCCGGTCAATAACTCCTCCGGCACAATCTCCGCACCTGAGAGATTCAAAAAATGCAAATTATTATACCCCTCCTTCTTAAATTTCAGATAATACGCGTACCATAAAGAGTTCTCCGCATTTAAATCTGAACGGAAATCACTATCGAGATACTGATATGGATAGGCATAATTACTGAGCATAAAGAGAGGCACATCAGGATTATCGCCTGCCAACTTTTTAATAAAATACTCGGTGCTATCTTTAACTATTTGATATGTACAATTAGCCAAGCAATCTATAAAAAAAGCCTTTGCCTTAATTGTAGAGATTTTATCCGCCATTATCTTATCCATTCTACCATTGCCGCTAAATCCTAAATTGATTGTCTCGGTATGCAACTTTCTCTCAATAATGCTTGTATATGACATACCGGGACGAGAAGCACAACCTCCCTGAGTTACACTTGTTCCATAAAAAACATAAGGGCTGCCTGAAGCATTGCCAACCGCACTCGCATATCTTTCAAAACCATTTACTTCACTGCCGAGATATCTTTGCGGAACAAGCGTAAGATCTTTCGGGACTGAAATATAGGCAGTACTGTCTATACCCACCTCAACCTTGAGCGCCCCATCGTACAAAGGAAGATAAAGCAGATACTCACGGCCCCCGTCGCCTATAACATTACCATTATCATCAACTTTTGGCTGTATGTTTTTTCTGGCAATGGTACGGCACACCTTATCGCTACCCTCTATTTTATATGGTTGAGCAGTTCCAACAAATAACCACTCTCCTCCCTCTA
>CAZNBA010000078.1:0-7826 GCA_964571395.1 uncultured Muribaculaceae bacterium | reverse complement strand
TCCTTTCTGCATTATCAGAAGCAGTAATCAATAATTTTGAGAACCCAACTATGGAATTCAGCGGAGTTCTTATCTCATGACTGACGTTCGCAAGAAAGAGAGCCTCCAGCCTTTCGCTCTTCTCCGCTTTGTTTTTTGCCATAATAAGTTCATCTCTTATCTTTAACAGCTCCTCTTTTTCTCTTTGCAGTTCAACAGTGTACCTTTTTTTATCGGCATACTTCAATAAAATATTTACAAGCAAAATTATTAAGATAACAATTACTACGCATCCGAGTATGATAAAGATGTTCCTCGCCCGCTGGGCTATATTCTTTTTCTGAAGAGACAACTGCTCATTTTGCATTTTAAGTTCGCCAAGCCCGTACAGTACCTGAGCCTCCTGAACCTTTTCCGACATGCCCTCCCTCTCCCGTATAGATATTTCGGCAAAATAGTCATCGTATAGTTTAATAAGACGGGAATCATTAATACCCATATGTTTGTAAATATCAATTGTATATTGTAAAAGATGTAATCGCGATACATCAGGATTACCGCTCTTAAGTAATTTAAGCGCGCACTGTGCGGCCTTTTCATATCTGCCTGTAGCATAATAATAGTAGAGATCCACTCTGCAGCGCCCCTGATTATTATTAAAATCTTTATAGGCATTTGAATTACGGGCAACTATTCTTTTGATCTCCGCATAGTATTGTTCAACCTGCTCATTGGAGAGAGCACTGAAATTTGCAAGCAAACTCCTGTATGTGGTAAAATAGTTATAATCGTAATCTCTGTATATTCTGCCCTTTTTACTATAAAATTCCTGAAGCATCTTTATATGATCCAATAACTTACGATTATATGCCACAGCTCTGTTTGCCTTCCCGAGCAGTGTCAATCTCCGTGCTGACGAGATATAAAATTGCGGTATTACAGGAGATTCCCTGTATGGCAATTTATCAATAAGAATATTTAGTTTGCGCATATAGGAACTATAAATATTGCTTTCCGGAATTGCAAGCTGCATACAATTGCAAATAAAGTTCAGAATTCTTATCTGATCATATATACTTGCGTCGGCGCCCATACTCCTGAATTTTTTAACAATCTCTGAAAGTTTACTCAATCTCTCAGTTGCGCTTGTCTCATTATATGACAAGACATCGTATCGCATATTAAAAAACAGCAGCGTAACCTCCCTGCGCGGATCATTTTTCATAGCAGCATCCATGATGACTACATACTTATTGAGGGTATCTTTGGAAAGATTATTTTGAACATTGATAATATTTATTGAACCCTCTATCATAGAGCTGATATCTGCAACCTTTCTTGCCTCGCTAAACAATATTCTTGAATAATGCTGTAAATCTTTCGTATTACCCATAGAAAGGTCTATCATATTCTCCAAAATAGGCTTGCGTTGCTCCCAGCCATTAGTGCGTAAAAGGATACGTTCGAGGCTATCGCGCTTGTCAGAATATCTGTCCCGCGGCTGAGCAACAGAGAAATTTGTTATTGACGACAGCAATACGAAGAAAGATATTAAGACAATATGCTTCATATAATTAAAAAAAAATAAACACAAAATTTAATGTCCAGTTTAATTAGAATATTAGGTTTTATCTGTAAAGATATAAAAACAAATAATAATTACAAAGGAAATACCCTAAAGATGCTGTTCCTTAATTGGTAGCCAGACCCAAAATAATGATCCCTTACCAAGTCCTGATTGAAACCCGATTTTGCCGTTCATTGCCTCCACAAGAGCTTTAGTGATGGAGAGACCAAGTCCGGCTCCGCTAACAAAACTATCAAGTTTATCAAATCTCTTAAAGACTCTTTCCTGATGTTCCGGTGCTATTCCTGCTCCAGTATCCTTTACAAATAATTTTATACCCCCCTCCTCAACTGAAAAACCAATATTGATACTCCCCTCACTCGTGTATTTAATTGCATTAGTGGTAAAATTAGTAAAGATCTGATTGACTCTGCCCCTGTCGGCCTCCACCAGAAACTCTGGTTTTGGAGTTGAGATTTTAATCTCCACCTTATCTCCTTTAACTCTTTTACTCATAATTGTGGCAAATGTATTCAGGTACTCCGACATATCAAACAGCTCTTTATTAATCTGTATATTGCCAGATTCAAGTCTAGAAAGTTCCAATACATCATCCACGAGCCTCAACAGATAAACGGTATTTTCAGAGACAATACGTTCATACTCCACCTTATCATCCTTATCCTGACATTCAAGCAAAAGGCGTGAAAAGCCAACAATAGCATTTAAAGGAGTTCTGATTTCATGACTCACATTGGCAAGGAAAGCCGCCTCCATTTTCTCCATCTTCTCAGCCCTGTTTTTTGCCTCTATCAACCTTTTCTGAGCACTTTCCAATTTAGATTTATCCCTCTGCAAAACAATACTATATCTTTTTTTATCGATGTATAAATATATAACGGTTATGGAGAATAACAGCAAACAAACAATAATTATTCCACTAAGAATAATCATCCTGCGTTTCCCTACTATCTCAAGATCTTTCTTCTGCAATACAAGTTGCATATTTTCACTCTTGATATCACCAATATCATACAGTATCTGAGACTCATGCAGTTTTTCCATAAGCCGCTGTTCATCTCTTTCTTTCAACTTATTGAGATATTCGGCATACAATTCTATAAGGTGATCTTTGTTTGAACCTGTCTTTGAATATATCTTTATACCGTATTGAAGTAATTTTGAACGAGGAATATCGTTATAGCCACTTTTCAAAAGAGAATCCACACATTTACCTGCTTCATCATATTTACCTTTAGAGAGATAGTAGTAAAGATGCACCCTCTCGTATCCATTATGCGCCATAAAAGCACTGTTGATATAGGAATATTTTTTGCATAGTTCCAATACTTTGGAGTAATAGTAATCTCTCTCTTCAACCGACAACCCTTCGTAGTTGCACAACATCCTTCTGTACACTGTATAATAATTATTTGCAAGGGTTCTATATTTTCTCCCCTCACGCTGATATTGCATCTCAAGATTGCTGATATACCTAAGCATATGCTTATCAATGGCTATTGACTGCTTATGCATCTCCATATCAGAATAAGTTATTGCAAGAAGCAAGTAGGCCTGAGCCCAAACAGGATTGTTGCGTTCAGGCAATTTATCAACAAGTTCTTTGAGATTTTCAACAGAGGAGACAAAAAGATCGCTTTCTGGAATGGAGGATTTAAGACAGGAACAGACTATTCCGAGCACTCTTATCTTGTCGTAAAGGCCAGCTTTGTCTCCCATATCTTTGTATTTTTGAAACTGTTCCGTTATTTTCTTAAGTTTTAACTCAGGCGATATATGCTTAAAACTTAAAATATCGCATCTCATATTTGCAAAGAGCAGTACCTCCTTTGCCGATGGTTTACTCGGAATGAGTTTTTCAACTTTATTTGCATAAAATCTTATTGAATCAAGATTTGCCGAAGACCCTATAATATATTGTAGGGTGTTAAGTTGGCAATCCACATCGCCATTCTTACATGCCTCGCTATACAACATGGAGAGACAAAGTTTTGCTTTGGAATTCTCACCAAAGTATAAGTCAAACTGATTCAAATAGGCAGATTTACGTTTACTCCAATCATTAGATTTATTCAACACCTCATTTAAGCTATCTCTGACAGCAGCATATCCATCATCTGCCTTTTGGGCCATACAAATACCTGGCTTTAAGAAAAGCAACGTTACTATTAAAGAAAGGAGTAGTAAAATATTCTTCATAATAGTTGAGTTTAAAGGGTTAGGAGCCATATATTTCAGTTTACACTATTATTTACCAAAAGAAGCATCGCCTCAATTCATTCATGCCCCTTATAACGTTAAAGTTAAATTATTTTTCCCTAATAATCAATTAATTTGCCTAAATCAGCTCAATAGTTATAACAAAAAGTAATTGTCAATAAGAAAAAATGTTGCATAAGAGCAGGTACAATAGAGTTCCTTTGCAAAGTGACAATATATTATGTCTAAAGCTCAATTTGTATGACAGAATAGCGGAGAGATACGTTATTAAAATAATTAAAAGGAAGAAAAGATGACAAAAGATCAGAGAAGCAGTATGCTTCACGGAGTATTGCTGATAGCCTTATTTTCGTGTGCGGCATTTTACATTGGAGAAATAAACTTCATAAAAAAATTATCTATAAGCCCAATGATTGCAGGTATCATATTAGGTATGATATATGCCAACAGTCTGAGAAACAACCTGCCTGAGACTTGGGTACCTGGCATTAAATTTTGCTCAAAAAACCTACTGCGTCTCGGTATTATTCTTTATGGGTTTAAACTGACATTCCAAAATATCATGGAAGTGGGAGTAAATGCAATTATTGCAGATTGCATAGTTGTAGGAATTACAATTTGCGGAGGAATACTAATAGGTCGCCTAATTAAAATGGACCGCGACACTGCACTGCTAACCTCCGTAGGCAGTGGAATTTGTGGCGCAGCAGCTATTTTGGGTGCGGAATCAGCTCTCAAAACGCAACCCTATAAAACAGCAGTTGCAGTATCTACAGTAGTGATTTTCGGAACATTGTCGATGTTCTTATATCCTATTTTATACAGAAACGGCCTCCTGAATCTCTCGCCACAGCAAATGGGAATCATGACAGGCTCTACCATACACGAAGTGGCACATACGGTAGGAGCAGGCAATGCAATGGGGAGGGAGATTTCTGACATTGCCGTTATCGTAAAAATGATACGAGTAATGTTGCTCGTTCCGGTTCTACTAATTATCGGTTTTGCCACAGCATATGGATTGAAAGGGGCAGAGAATGGTCATGTTTCTAAAGCAGGGTTTATTAAAACCATACCGTGGTTTGCTATCGGATTCCTTGCCGTAATTGGCTTTAACTCTTTGAATCTCATTCCCGAACAGGGAATCAAGCTTATCAATAACATCGATACTTTCCTCCTTACTATGGCAATGTGCGCACTCGGCGCTGAAACAAGCATTGAAAAATTTAAAAAGGCAGGGGCAAAACCCTTTTTACTTGCCTCTCTGCTATATATTTGGCTGATGGGAGGCGGATACTGCATTGCAAAACTAATGTAACTCAAGGCTGGATTTTCCCTAAAAATATTACCTTTGAAGTGAATTCGGAAGCAAAACTTCCTTCACATAACAAAATGGACTTTCGCCTTAAGGTATTCGGATGTGTAGCACAATACTGTAACTTCACAAAAGCCGCAAAAGAATTGAACATAAGCCAACCGGCTGTGAGTAAACACATTCATGAACTCGAAGAGAGTTATAACATAAAGTTGTTCGAAAGAGACGGAAACAGAATAGTACTAACTCAGGCAGGTAAAATTCTCAGGCAGTATAGTGCAGAAATCCTTACCAAATATGAGAACCTTTCCTTTATCATGCATCATCTTGGAGATACTGAAAAAGGCTCAATAAGAATAGGAGCAAGTACAAGTATTGCTCAGTATGTTTTACCTCAACTACTTGCAGATTTTAACATCTTACATCCAGACATCTCTTTTTCCCTTATTTCCGCCAATTCAGACAAAATAGAGGAGATGGCACTTAGTAAAAAAATAGATATCGGGATGGTTGAGGGCTGCTCCCGCGGCAACAATTTCAGATACATACCCTTTATGAAGGATGAGATTGTAGCAGTTGCAAAAGATGAGGAAAAGGTAATAGCTTACCGCAACCCAAAAGAGAGCGAAACACATATATGGCCGCTGAGTATGCTATACAATATACCATTGGTAATGAGAGAAAATTCATCCGGGACATATCAGGTTATCGAGAAAGCTCTTAAAACTAAAGGAATAAGAGCGTCAGATCTGAAAATTTGCGCAAGAATGGACTCAACCGAAAGCATCAAAAACTATATACAGCATAGTAACTGTATGGGCATGGTCTCCATCTGTGCGGTAAGATCTGATATTTATGAAAACAGACTTAAAATCATAGATTTCGAGGATTTTTCCATTGAAAGAGAGTTTAGCTTTGCAATACCGCACGGACCTCTTCAGCCGTTACAGGAGCTATTCATGGAGTTCATCGCAAAAGCTACTGCCCGCTAAATGCTATGAAATAGATAAAGCAGGAGAGATCTTATTATTTCAAACGAAACAACAGATCAATACCTGCTCAGACGAAAAACCATGAGCCTCATTACTAATCAACCGCGAGATATGACTTCATTTACAATAGCCCATAGGTTTGAGACAACTCTTAAAAGCATCCTATATTATAATAGGTTACTTTTTGATTCCTTGCAATAATTGTTTCTCGAACTCAGGATTAAGCATCTCTTTTACTTTATCGTAACTAATTATGCAATAAGGTATTCCCTCCGAATAGCTCACAATTTCATACTGCTGGTATATAAAGCAGAAGCCAGTCTCTGTCACTCCATCTTTGTTGGTAATGCTAACAACGACAGGAGGTGTAAGAGGCAATGGAAAGGAATCTCTCTGTGCATCATCAAGCAACTGGGCATCAAGGCCCTGTCCCTTAATAAAGTATTGATGGTCGAGACCCTCCTTAACCAAAACGGTCAAAGCTTTTAATTTTTCTTTCTTAAAGATATCCCACCCATATTTGTGCCCATTTTTGGTACTGAATGTTGCTACTGATACCTCAGAAGAACCATGTGCTCCTCCCTCGTAAACATAACTTGTATCCACCATGCTTATTAAAGAGGTGGAGTTATATAAGTTTGCAATAATATTGCGGCGCTCACAAATCACAGGATGATCAGGAAAATCTTTTGCCACCGAGATATAATCCTCTGAGGTTGTCCAGTCATTTATCTGCCATTTGCCATAAAATGAGAGAAGTTCATCGGCGCTATCTGTTTCACCTTTAAATAGTAACAGCATACTGGTTGTATCTGAGACAGCAGGACGGGCCAACATACGGCTGATCCAATTTCTGATGCTGTCTACATAAATATATTGCGCAAGTTTTGAGGATTTTTTACCTTCCTCTTCACCATTCAGCTTTAGGATATTGCCCTCTTTGTCGAGGATGTCGGGGTACTCCACAGAGAAATTCACAAAGGCCTGAACTCCGTTGACATTTGCAGAATCAACAAAATCGTATTGTTGAAACACAACCTTGCCACTTTCCCTATTGCAAGAGGAGAGAGAAATTAGCAGTGCAAAGCATAAACATGCTAATAATATTCCTTCTAAAGCCTTACAAAAGGACCTTTTATCTAAATAAAAATGTTTTTTTAAGTATCTTGACATATTCATACAATTATAAAATTTCAGTTCTGCTACAGATGCATTCACACACCACCTATTCCTACACCATCTATTCCTCACGGCAAAGATAAAAAATTTCAGGCTGGTTTCACAGTTTGCCTAATAACAATTGAATGAAGTGACAGGCCTTTGCAGAATTCTGAAGGTATTAAGCAGGAGACAAAAAAATTGTCATTAAAAAACTGAATGGTTTTTATTACTTTTGCAACATGCATTTATTAAAATACCTATACATTTTTTTAGGAACTTTGTCGCTCGTATTGGGAATTATCGGCATTTTTCTTCCATTGCTTCCTACCACTCCACTACTGCTTCTTGCTGCAGCTCTGTATGTTCGCAGCTCTCCAAAATTGTATAACCGGCTTCTTTCTAACAAGTATATAGGAAAATACATTCGAGATTTCAGAGAAAACAAAGCGATCCCCGTTCATACGAAGATTGTCTCTGTCTCATTAATTTGGGTAACAATTCTCTATTGCGTAATTTGCATTGTTTCAAATATCTGGTTAAGAATTGCGCTCATTGCAATTGCCGCCGCAAC
>CAZNBA010000077.1:0-8663 GCA_964571395.1 uncultured Muribaculaceae bacterium | reverse complement strand
ATGTTCGGTTTCATACAAATAAAAAATTATAGACATAAAATTTATCAAAATCTTGGCAGGATCTAATAACTATGCTAAACTTTGACGGGTCAAAGATACAAATAAATAATTCTGTAAGTATCCATCATACATTTTTTATATCTTTGAGGCATGAAACGTTTAATAGCAGTACTTTCTCTACTAATAGTTATATGTCAGATTTCCAACGCACAATCTATTGGCTTGGTACTCAGCGGTGGCGGTGCCAAGGGTCTTTCGCATATAGGCGTTATAAAAGCACTGGAAGAAAACGAGATTCCGATAGATTACATATGCGGCACCTCCATGGGTAGTATTATCGGAGCGTTGTATGCAATAGGTATGAGCCCAGAAGAGATGATAGCACTGTTCAAGACTCAGGAATTTGACGCATGGTTCAAGGGGTTGCCTGAACAGGCCTACGCCTCCTATTTTTACAGAGATGACCCAACCCCCAAAATGTTTGCATTTTCAATCTCCAAAAAAGAGGATTCGGGGAAGTGGAAAATAAATTTACCAAGCAGTCTTGTGTCGCCATACTCAATGGATTTAGCAGTAATGCAGGTATTTACCTCCTCCGCTGCTGCGGGCAACTATAATTTTGACTCACTTATGGTTCCGTTCTTTTGTGTCTCATCAGATATTGAGAGAAAAAGATCTTTTGTATCAAAAAAAGGTAATCTCGGCGCAGCCGTAAGGGCTTCAATGACCTACCCACTCTATTTCAAGCCTATTGTTATTGATACCACTCTCCTGTTCGACGGCGGTTTCTATAATAATTTCCCGTGGGACATAATGAAAAAGGATTATAACCCTGACTACATAATAGGAGCGAAATGCGTTCCCTCAAAGGTAAAGATGGACGAAGAGAATATTGTGGGACAGGTCATGAATATGATGACAACTCAAACCGACTATTCTATACCGCCGGAGATTGGTATTGTAATAGATGGAAAATATGATTGGGGACTTATGGATTTTGGCAAGGTGGATGAAATAGTAAAAGCAGGTTACGACTATGCTACGGCCTATATACCTCAAATAAGAGAGAGAATCAAGAGGCATAGAACGGCAAGCGATACAGAGTTCATGAGAAAAAATTTCAGGAGCAAATGCAAGGAGGTGAAATTTCATAAAGACATCGATATAAGCGAAGATCTCAACAAGAGCCAGCGCTCCTATGTCAGAAGAACAATCCGAGAAGACCGCTTGGAGAATTTTGATTTTGATCAGTTTAAAAGAGGTTATTTCAGAGTTATTGCCAGCAATACTGTAAAAACCTTTTATCCTGATTATGAACAAATACCGGGAGATTCGCTTTTTTTCCTAAAAATAAAAGCAACCAAAGCAGCCCCATGGAATTTTTACCTTGGCGGAAATATCTCCTCCTCATCTCTTAATCAGGGATATATGGGAGCTTCATATATGCGAATGTCCTCTATGCCATGGAAAATCTATTTTGGTGCCAATATTGGAAAATATTACAAGGGAGCCAATTTAAGATTCAGAAAAGATATAGGAATTAACCCATTGGCATATTACGAAGTTGAAACAATCGTACATCAGTTCGATTACTACAACGGAAATCAAAACCTGTTTAAATTTGATAAAATACCAAATAATATTCAATTGAGAGAGATGTACGCAAAAATCTCTATAGGCACTCCTCTTAACATTAAAAGCAATGTGCTTGCAAAAGTCTGCATTGAAGCCGGACAGGAGCTATTCAGATATTATAAAACTGGAGAATACACCTCTCAAGAGAGCCCCGACAGAACATTCTTTAACGAATTTTCTACCGCCATCGGTCTTGAACGCAATACTCAAAACTATCTTTTATATCCAACTCACGGAAAAAAGGGAAGTATTTATGCAAGATATATTTATGCCAACGAAACCTACAAAAAAGGGGCAAGTTCCCTATCTGCATTACCTCAAGGAGATAAGAATCATAATTTGTTTATGTTCAAGGCCATCACGGAAGATTACTTTACAATCGCAAAATGGCTAAATATCGGCTATCTCGCAGACCTGACAATCTCCTCTAAATTCAAAATGGGCGATTACTACTCAACAATGATGTACTCCCCTTCTTTTGAGCCTATTCCGCACAGCAAAACTCTACTTATGGAACTTTATAGGGCTCCGAGCTATTTAGGTGTTGGAATTTCTCCCGTATTTCTCTTTATGAAATCCCTTTTTCTACACAGCGGAGTTTACTATTTCCAACCCTACGAAAAAATTATTGCCACCACGGAGGGTGGATACAGATACAGCGATAAATTTCCAAAGGGAGGCCTCATTGCAAATGCTGCACTCGTATGGCAATCGCCATTCGGACCACTCTCATTATCGTGTTCCTACTACGAGAAGGGAGATTATAAATGGTATCCTCAACTGAATATAGGATTCCTGATATTTAATAAAAAAAGGATTGATAATTAATGCAAGTAGAGCAGAATAATTATTTTAATAAGCATATGGCAAATCCAATAAAAAAACTGGCAGGTGAAACCGCAATTTATGGTTTAAGCACCATTTTAGCCAGAATGATAAATTTCTTTTTTGTTCCTATTTACACGAGAATACTTTCACAGGATGGCTATGGCTCATATTCGGAGATAATGTCCTATATTGCTGTGATGCAGGTTGTATTGGTACTTGGACTTGAAACTGGTTGTTTCAGATTCGCAAACAATCTGAGAAATTCCATTAAGGAAAAATTCGAGGGAAGCGGGAAGGAGATTGAAGAGAAAAAAGAGATAAAACGGGAAGAGGAAAAGCCTTTCTCAGATGCTATAATAACGGTTTTTTCCATATCGCTGTTGTTTTTTGGAATTTTGGCTCTCTTTTCAAATGAGATTGCATCTCTGATGGGCTACAAAGGTTACGGCAGAATGATTATCTATGTCGGCGGAGTTCTTGCTCTCGATTCAATAACCGCTATCCTTTTCGCAAGGCTAAGATATTATCAAAAGGCGTTTAAATTCGCGCTCTTTAAAAGTATCAAAATTTTAAGCGAATTGGGATTTAACTTACTGCTTTTTTTTGCAGTTCCAAACTACCTGCAAACACATCCCGACTCCTTTTTATTGAATTTTATTCCGGCAAAAATCGACTTTTCTTATATAATTTTTGCTGTTTTTCTGAGCTGTATTATCTGCACAATACTTTTCATTCCGGATTTTTTAAAGGTAAAATATACCTTCACAAAAGGACTTTGGAAAAAAATGATGCTATATTCGCTTCCAATAATGATCGCCGGTTTACCAGGTACCGTAAATGAGAGCCTCGACAGAATACTGTTTCGTTTTTTTGCCCCTGCTCATCTCTCATGGAGGGCAGAACTCGGAGTATACCAGGCTGCTGTCAAACTTGCAGTAATAATGAACCTGTTCATTCAGATGTTCAGATATGCGGCAGAGCCATTCTTCTTTGCAAAGGTAAAAGAGAAAGGCTCTAATGAATTATATGCCAAAATTATGGAGTATTTTATCGCATTCTGTATGCTTATATTCCTGGGAGTTACACTATATATAGATATAATCGGCCTCATCCTTGGCAAGGATTTCAGGGGTGCCATGAACACCGTACCATTCATGTTATTCGCCTACATGACTCTCGGTGCCATATTCAATGTCTCAATGTGGTACAAATTGAGCGGACAAACAAGATTTGCAATTAACATAACAGTTGTCGGGTTACTTGTGACTGCTGTTGTAAATATAATTTTCATGCCGCTATTTTCATATTGGGCCTCTGTTGCAGCGCACGTACTAAGTTGTCTTGCAATGCTTATATATAGTATTTATTTAGGTAACAAATACTACCCGATTCCATATAACTGGAAGAAAATCACCTCTTACGTTGGAGTTGCGGTAGGAATATATATTGTTTCTCTGGGACTCCGATATATTATCGAATTAACTATTGGAGAGGAGGCTAAAACAGCCCGCATGGCAATGACTCTCTCAATTAATACTGTCTTGATTCTCTCCTATATTTGGTACTGTATAAAGAAGGGAAACCTTCAACACTATTTTATAAAATAAAAACAATTAATTCACTAAAAAAGATAACAATATGATTAATAAAGCGATACGGTCAAAGCAATTAAGTGAGGCAAATGTACCGGCACGCATAATATCATATAAATTTTAATTATAGAGGTATGAACGTAAAAATTGTAAATAAATCAGCATTCGATACGCCGGAATACGCAACAGTACTCTCGGCAGGAATGGATCTGAAGGCAAATATAACTGACCCGGTGACTTTGAAGCCACTTGAACGGACAATGATTCCTACCGGGCTATACATTGAGCTACCTGCAGGATATGAGGCGCAAATAAGACCAAGAAGCGGACTGGCAGCAAAATCAGGAATAACAGTTGCCAACAGTCCGGGAACAATTGATGCTGATTACCGCGGAGAAATAAAGGTTATTCTGATAAATCTTTCAAGGGAGAGATTCAAAATCAACAAGGGAGACAGAATAGCTCAAATGATTGTATCAAAACATGAACATATAGAATGGAAAGAAGTTAAAGAACTTGGAGTCACCGAGAGAGGCGAAGGCGGATTCGGTTCAACAGGAGTAGGATTGAGTGAGATTATTGTAAAACTTCACGAACTTTTTATGAACTCATCAGGCGGAGTATGCACAGATACAAGAAAAATCATCAAGGATTCTCTCTTTTTCGCCCTCAGGGGAGAAACATTCGACGGGAACGAATTTGCAGTAAAGGCACTCGAATCAGGAGCCTCCTATTCTATTGTAGATGACAAACATATAATAGAAAAAAATGTCATCTATTCCGAAAGACTTATTCTTGTTCCTAACGTTCTCGAAGCTCTTCAACAACTCGCAAGATACCACAGATTGCAATACCACATACCGGTAATAGGACTTACCGGTACAAACGGCAAGACAACTACAAAGGAACTTATAACCTCTGTACTCCGCAAAAGATACAATGTCGTTGCAACGGAGGGTAATTTCAATAATCATATCGGGGTACCTCTTTCTCTTCTTAAAATTAATTCTCAGACTCAAGCTGCAGTAATTGAGATGGGAGCAAGCGCACCAGGCGAAATAAAAACTCTGGTAAATATAGTTTGCCCGGTGTTTGGACTAATCACAAATGTTGGCAAGGCTCATCTGCTCGGTTTCGGTTCATTTGAAGGTGTCAAGAAAACAAAGGGAGAACTTTACGATAACTTATTGGAGCATAAGAGAATTGCTTTTGTGAATATCGACAATCCCATCTTGTCGGAGATGATTTCGCAACGTCCCGATTTGCATATTGTCCCATATGGAGCAAAAAATGACGGCGCAAAGATTGTTGTTAATCAAAAGGATAATCCTTTTCTTAAGTTGATTATTCCCAATCCGTTTTACGGCAATACAGAGACTGAAAAACAGTTGGAAATTCAGACAAAACTGATTGGCATCTATAATGCCGATAATGTTCTCGCAGCATTATGCATAGGAACCTATTTTAATGTGCCATTAGATAAATCTGTGGAGGCAGTATGCGAATACACTCCTACAAACAATCGCTCCCAAATGGTTAAGACGGAACGCAACACGCTTATTATTGATGCCTATAATGCAAATCCAACCAGTATGCGTGCCTCCCTTGAGAATTTCAAATCTTTGAATTTCCAAAACAAGATTCTCATTTTGGGAGATATGCTTGAACTCGGAACTGATTCTGTAGAGGAACACAGAAAGATCCTCGAATTTGCAATCTCATTTACTCCTGAGCACATCTACCTTGCAGGCAATGAATTTGCAAAAGCATACGAACTGCTAAAGGACAGCTACACACACCAATACTCTACTTCAGAGAGCAATCCTGCCGGCAAGAACGCTGCAGCAATCTATGCTATTTCGCTTTATGAAAATGTAAATTTACTATCAAAAGAGCTAGAGACGAAACAACTCTCAGGAAAGACAATACTCATCAAAGGCTCGCATGGAATACACCTTGAGAGACTTACGGAAGCTGGCCTACTATAATTACCATGCCCGTTCGCATAATTGCTAAAACAGCATCTTCAGTAACGGAACTATCGACATGGCGTATCTGCGGCCTCCGAACAGGCTATTGAATTATTTGTGACGGCTAATAAAATTGGTGACAAGGTTGAACAGATTCTCGTACTTTTCAGATGAAAAATTTTGAAAAGTATCGAGCGGAGAGTGATAATACTTCTCCTTGTTTACACCATCGACAGTCAGATAAATATAAGGAACACCTTTAACGGCAAAGGGATAATGATCACTGTCATCGCTAAGCTCCTCACGAATAATTTTTTTAAAATAATTCCCGCTTTTGTTAATCTCTTTCAGTAAATCCACATTACCGTCATTTGCCTGAAAAGTCAATGACGGACCGGTATCTCCAACCATATCCAAATTTATCAGACACTTTATTCCCTTGAGAGGACGAACCGGATAATCAGCATAATATATAGACCCCAAAAGATTTGCCTCTTCCCCATCTAAAAAGAGAAACATTATAGGATAATCAGGCCTGTTGGCCTGCTCAGAATAGTAGTTTAAAAGTGTCAAAGCCATAGAAACTCCAGACGCATTATCATTGGCTCCAGGCATAACATTTCCCTTGCCCATAACTCCCAAATGGTCATAATGAGCACAAATAAGATAATATTTCTCTTCTGAATATTTTTTCCCCGGTAACCATGCAACAATATTATTTGCATTATGGTTCTCTTTGAATTCGTTCTCAAGATTGATATAAATCTCCTTTGCATTTTTAGGAAAGTTTTGACCTGCTAAAAGGACAGGAAAGGGAAATGTATATTGAGCGCGAGCCTTAAAGGCTATGGGACGGGAATCTGTTGTAAAAATAACTCCGGCCACATTATTCAATTCACCAAGATAAGTCTGATATGGCTCTATGCCTTTCTTGAAAAATTTCTTTTTAAAAAGTTCAAAATCTATTACTATAAAGGAGTTAGAAAATTGATCTTGATTGAGATATTGAGCAAATTTTTGCGGATTATAAAATTCTCTATCAAGATAGTACAGATTAAAGGTTCCCACTCTTCCTGTAGAAAATTCCTTTACAACATAGTCGGAAAAGAGTTTCAACTTTTTACCATCTATATACACCTCCATATTACCCCTAAAGGTATTCATAGAAAAATCAAACAATTGCAGAGAATAGCTTGCGCTTACATTCAAATTATCAATTATATACCTCATGGCATTTGAGGAGCCATCCATGTAATCGCTCCTGCCGTACAATGAAGTGTTTGACAGCTCTTTAACATATTTTTCGTACGCCTTCTTATCCTGAGCCTCTGAATATAGGACACTGATAGCGAAAAATAAAAATGCAATTATTCGTTTCATACAATTAATTTTTATTATTTCTCTGACTCTTTCTCTGCCTCCTGCTCCTTAATACTCATCTTGTAAAGTTTAACAGAATTATCAATCGTCTTCTCTTTTGCTTCATTGCCGTATTTATCCACATCAACAAGATTCTCAGGTCCGTGAGTAATACATAACGCACCATTTATGCAACCACCCTCGCACGCCATGCCTTCAAAGAAATTCTCCTTCGCACGCCCGAGTTTAAGACGCATAAGACCGGCTTTACATTCTTGTATTCCGTTCATTGCCAGCGGTACAACATTGGTAACACCCATTGTCGCTCCAACCTCCTGTATTCCTTGCGCAATTCCACCTGATTTTGCAAAAATACGACCATAAAAAGAGGCATTATCCAATTCCGTATCCTCCATCGCGGTAGTATCTATACCCTTTGCATCAACAAAGGCCTGAAGCTCCTCAAAAGACATCACTGAATCTATTGCTCCCATATCTCGAGGCATCTTGTACTCCAATTTTTTAGAGGCGCAAGGGCCTATGAAGATAATCTTTGCAGTAGGGTCGGAACGCTTGATAAGAAGAGCAGTTTCAACCATAGGAGAGGGCGAACTTGAGATATACTTCACAAGTTCAGGGAAATACTTCTCTATATACATAACAAAAGAGGGACAGCATGAAGTTGTCATGAGTCCTTTCTCTTTAAACTCCTGCGCCTCATGATACAATGTAACATCAGCACCGAGCGCAACCTCTATGACCTGATGAAATCCGAGTTTTCTGATTGCAGTAACAACCTGTGTAACCCTTCCATAACGGCACTGACTTACAATTGCAGGAGCGATAAGTGCATATACCTTATATTTCGTATTGTTTTCAGAGCCTTTTAGTAACCCGACAATATCAAGGACTAAAGATTTGTCTGATATTGCTCCAAAAGGACATTGGTACACACAAGCACCACATGAGATGCATTTGTCATTATCAATTTTTGCCTTTTGATCTCCTCTGACAGTGATGGCTTTAACTTTGCAACTTTCCACGCAAGGTCTATGCTGTGCAATAATGGCACTATATGGGCAAGCCTTAGTACACTTCCCACACTCTATACATTTCTCCTTATCTATAACCGCCTTTTTATTAATGATTGTAATAGCACCGCGAGGGCACACCTCCTTGCATTTATGCAATATACAACCTCGACAAGCTGGCGTAACATACATACCGGCAGTAGGACATTCATCACAAGCAATATCTATAACCTCAACCACATTCGGGT
>CAZNBA010000076.1:0-8687 GCA_964571395.1 uncultured Muribaculaceae bacterium | reverse complement strand
ATTCTTTAAAAAATTTCATCATAATATCTCTTTATTTTATTCTATGTTATATGTTTGCCCGCAAAGCTATAATAAATATTTATTTTTTGCTATTTTTGTAAAAAAAATATGGAATTCTTTGCTACCACAAATACTCTTCCAATACATATCTCCGATTCAAAAAAAGGAGATAAAACCATTGTTTTGTTGCACGGTTACATGGAGACATTATATGTTTTTTCGGAATTTGCAGACCTTTTAGAGAAGAACAATTTCAGAGTAATTTCTCTTGATCTGCCCGGTCATGGCCTGAGCCTTTCCCTTTCTGATAAAAACAGCATGGAATTGTGCGCTGAGGTTGTTTATGGGGTTGTTCATGATATATGTAACGTTAATAAATGTATAGTAGCCGGACATTCGCTTGGTGGGTATATATCACAGTACCTTATGAGACTTCATCCTGATTTTGTTACCTCTCTTATTATGCTTAATTCAACTCCCTTTGCCGAACCTGATATTAAACTGAAGAGCCGCCAAAAGGAGATGGAGGTAATTTTAAAATCTAGATTACATATTCTTGCATCTCTCAGTATTCCAAAGATGTATGCAGAGAGCAACAGGAGACGCTTCGATTCTAAAATAGAGGAAACCATTGAAATTTGCGATACACATGATCCCAATGGGATTGTTGCCTCTGTGAGGGGCATGATTGAGCGACCGGACAACACAGATTTTCTAAAAACTCTTAAGATACCTCTTAAATTTATCTTTGGAGATTCTGACGATTTTATTGCTAATGATGAGGCCGCTATGATTAAGTCATCAATTCCTAATGCTCAGTGTTTTACGATTGAAAATACCGGTCATAATTGTTTTATTGAGGCACCTGAGCGTACTTTGGAAATTATTACTGCAGAATTTTAATTAGTTAAAACATATTTAATTACCATAAAAAGTTGTTAAAGGGGTATCTTCCTGCATGTAGTTCTGCAACCATCTTATACAAATCATTTCTCATCTTATCTATGTGTTGCTTTTCTTTTGCTGAGATGAAAATTGAGGGCGAATTTTCTTTGTACATCCATGAATTCTTTAATTCATCGAGTGAGTAATTTTTAGTTTTTTTCTCATCTATAGAGAATTCATTGTGCTCTTCATACTCATAGGTATCTATCTTATTGAAAACCATGTATATTGGTTTCTCCCCGGCTCCAATTTCATGTAGAGTTTGTTTTACAACCTTTATCTGTTCTTCAAAATTGGGGTGAGAAATGTCTACTACATGCATCAGTATATCCGCCTCCCTAACTTCGTCGAGGGTACTTTTGAATGATTCTACCAGTTGGTGAGGTAATTTTCTGATAAATCCAACTGTATCACTTAATAAGAACGGGACGTTTTCTATTACAACTTTTCTAACAGTGGTATCAAGGGTGGCAAATAGTTTGTTCTCTGCAAAGACCTCGCTTTTTGACAACAAGTTCATTATTGTACTTTTACCAACATTTGTATATCCAACTAGTGCAATTCTGACCATATTACCTCTGTTTCCTCTTTGAGATGCCATTTGGCGGTCTATCTTCTTAAGTTGTTCTTTTAATTTACTTATTCGGTCGAGGATAATTCGTCTGTCAGTTTCGATTTGGCTCTCCCCCGGTCCTCTCATCCCAATTCCTCCTCTCTGTCTTTCGAGGTGTGTCCACATCCTTGTAAGCCTTGGTAAAAGATATTGATATTGTGCAAGTTCAACCTGTGTTTTTGCATATGCTGTTTTTGCTCGTTGTGCGAATATATCGAGTATGAGTGTCGTTCTATCCAAAATTTTACATCCAAGTAATTTATCAAGATTTTTTAATTGTGCCGGTGAGAGTTCATCATCAAATATTGCAATGGGAATTTCGTTCGCCTCAATATATAAGCGCAATTCTTCTATCTTTCCCGATCCTACATATGTTTTTGAGTCCCTTTTTATCAGTTTCTGAACAAATTCCTTATCACCTGTGACGCCTGCGGTTTCCGCAAGAAACCTTAGTTCGTCGAGGTATTCAACTATTTGTTCATTAGTATTTTCAGGTGTTTGTACCGATACAAATATCGCTTTTTCCATAAATTGATTCTTCTCTTGTGTTGCAAATATAAAAACTTAATGATTATTGTATAAAAAAAAGCTGACCAATGGCCAGCTTTTTTTATATTGCTTGCTTAAATTATCTTAACTGGAAGATAACCGGGAATGTAAAGTTTACTTTTACGGCTTTGTTGCGTTGTTTGCCTGGCTCCCATTTTGGAGAACTTGAAACAACTCTCACTGCCTCTTTATCAAGTGCAGAATCAATACCTCTAAGAACTTTTACATTCTTTACAGACCCATCAATATCTACAGTAAATTGCAGAGTAACACGGCCTTGTATACCATTCTCCTTTGCAATTTCAGGGTATACGATATTACTGAATACCCATTTTGTAAAGTCATTCTGGTCACCACCTCTGAAAGTTGGTTTTTGCTCTACAATCGCGAATGGGATAGGAGCATCTTCAATAACCTCTTCGGTGTGTTTTGTCTCTACTACGTAATCCTTGATGGCTACGCCTAAGTTATTGTCCTCGTTTGAGATAAGTAGAGTATTATCAACTTTTACGTTGTTGTCTACGATATCAATTACATCGGACATAACTGGTTCTTTTGGGGCTTCCGGTGGTGGAGGTGGAACGTCTGTTGTAATAGGAACTGATTCCTCTTCAACAGCAACGGCAGTCTCTGCAGATAGGGTTGTTTCAGCCTTACCTTTGTTACTCCACTGGAAGGCTCCGAGAACAACTAATAAAGATACTACCATACCTATTTCTCTTAGTAGTAACTTCTTGTTCTCAAGATTTGCTTTGGTTGATTTTTTAACTTCCATATGTTTTAAATTATTTGCTTGCTTCTTGCAAAGCGTAAAGTTAATAATTTATTTTATTCTAAGAAAAAAATTGCTCTTTTTATTTTTAATCTACACATTTTTTTATCATTACAATTTTCTTGCCGTTCATTTTAGATTATTTTTTCATTTATTCCCTTTATAATTAAATTTGCAGAAATTTTATATTTTATGATTGGATTTTTTGTTAACAATCTTAAATTCAGTTTTAAGCATAAGCAAACTATTAAATGTTGGATTAAGAATTATCTTACTGAGTCTGGCTATAAGGTGGGAGAAATTAATATAATTTTCTGTTCCGATTCTTATTTGCTCGATATTAATAAAAAATTTCTTTCTCATGACTACTTTACAGATATAATTACATTTGATTATTCTCAGAAGTTTATTGTATCCGGTGAATTATATATAAGTATGGATACAGTTTTTGCTAATTCTTTAGAATACAAGCAGCCCTTTGTAAAAGAGTTGTATCGTGTTATAATTCATGGGATTCTTCATATGACCGGTTATAATGATTCTAATTTTACTGAACAAAATATGATTCATTGTAAAGAGGATGAATTACTTGAGCGCTTAAATATTAGTTCCTTGGGACAAAGCTTTTTGCCAAATGAAGACTGAATTTGATATAATTGTTGTTGGTGCTGGTCATGCTGGATGTGAGGCTGCGTATTCCGCTGCAAAGATGGGAGCCGATGTTCTCCTCGTTACAATGGATATGAATAAGATTGCTCAGATGTCTTGTAATCCTGCTATTGGTGGTATTGCCAAAGGACAGATTGTACGTGAAATTGATGCTCTTGGTGGTGGTACCGCGTTGGTAACTGATGCAAGTACTATTCAATTTAGAATGCTTAACAGATCTAAGGGTCCAGCTATGTGGAGTCCTCGTGCACAATGCGACAGAGTTTTCTTTTCTTACAACTGGCGTTTCCTTTTGGAGCATACCAAAAACCTAAATATTTGGCAAGACTCTGTAAATGACCTGATTATAAATAACAATATTGTTACAGGCGTTAAAACTGAGCTTGGAGCCGAGTTTAGTTGTAAATACGCGATTCTCACAGCCGGAACTTTTTTAAATGGTAAGTTATTTATTGGGTCTCAAATGATTTTAGGGGGTAGGGTAGGGGAGCCCTCTTCTGTTGGACTTACCGAAAAACTTTCTTCTTTGGGAATAGTAACTGATAGAATGAAAACTGGTACTCCTCCCAGAATTGATGGTAAGTCGATAGATTTTTCTACACTTCAGGTTCAGATGGGTGATTCTGTTCCTGATCGTTTTTCATACCTTAATATTCCTTCCCCGGTTCAGTCCGGAATTTCTCAGCGCTGTTGTTATATGGTTCATACTAATGAAAAGGTCCATGAGATATTAAGACGGGGGTTCAAGTATTCTCCCCTTTTCACAGGTAAAATTCATGGTAAGGGGCCACGTTATTGTCCGAGCATTGAGGATAAGATTAGGACCTTTGAAGGAAAATCATCTCACCAGCTTTTTCTTGAACCTGAGGGGTGGAATACTAATGAATTTTATCTTCAAGGTTTTTCCTCATCGCTACCCCTTGAGGTGCAAATGGAGGCTTTGCATAATATCCCTGGTCTTGAGTCAGCACAACTATTTCGACCGGCATATGCTGTGGAGTATGATTATTTCCAACCTACTCAATTAAAGAGAACTTTAGAATCCAAAATTATTTCGCATCTTTTTTTTGCAGGTCAAGTTAATGGCACAACTGGATATGAAGAGGCAGCTGCTCAAGGTTTGCTTGCCGGCATTAATGCTACACTTCAACTCAGAGACAAAAATCCATTAATTTTAAAACGTGATGAGTCTATGATTGGAGTGCTCATAGATGATTTGGTGACCAAAGGTGTAGATGAACCATATAGAATGTTTACTTCTCGTGCTGAGTATAGAATTCTGCTGCGTCAAGATAATGCAGATGCCCGTCTTACCTCTATTGGATATAATATTGGATTAGCTTCTGAGGAGAGAGTTTCTCTCTATCAAAACAAAAACTCTTTAGTTACTTCCCTTGTTGATTTTCTTAAAACAAATTCGGTTTCTCCCGATGATGTTAACTCTTATCTAATGAAAATTGGTGATTCGATAATTCAACAAAAAAAGAAATTCTCTGAGCTCCTTTCACGCCCTAATGTTACCCTTACCGAACTTTTGAGAAGTGTTCCACAAGGAACAACTTTTTTGAATTGCCTTAAAGATAGAGTATTAACCCCTTGTTCTTTATCAACTCTTTTCCCATATATTCCAAATTTCATTCGTTCAAACTCTATTTCTTACAATGAGGCCGCCATATTAGATTCTTCTAATTTATTCTTTAATCAAATTGTTGAATCTGCCGAAATATCAATTAAATACGAAGGGTATATTAAACGAGAAGAGAGGATTGCTTCAAAGTTGTTGAAATTAGAAAATGTCTCTATTCCTTCCGACTTCGATTTTCTAAAACTCACCTCTCTTTCTATTGAAGCCCGTCAGAAACTTAATCGTCTTAGACCAACTACTATTGCTCAAGCAGCACGTATTCCCGGAGTTTCTCCTGCGGACATCTCTATAATTCTTATTTATTTTGGAAGATAAAGTGTAACACTTCAATTGCATACTGCTTTTAATGCCCTATTTATATTCTTTAAAATCAAAACATTTTCAGAACTTTTAATAATTATTTATTTGCAGTGTTTACCTATCAGAAAATATTAATTTCAAACTTTTCTATACAATATCATACTCTGTTTTATGCTTACCGTGGTGGCGAGTTCGAAATGATTACTACATTCCATATAAGTACTTTTGCAAACCGTGTCCGGCTACTATCATCGCAAATTCCTATTTATGTACAAGAGATGGTATCTGCATTCTATCAGAAAGATCTGCTAATTTGTAAGCTAAATGCCTGATGTATTCGAATGATGCTCCCATATAAGTTCCACGTGGAACTGTTTTATTCCATTGGGAACATGAAAATAGAATGCTGATAGGGTAGAACCTCTTGCCGCAAGTTTATAAGGAGCATAAAATTCTCTGAATGGGTTATATTTGGAGCATAATAGAATGGTTGAACAAAAGCAGCGCTGTATTTATTGCTATTAATAAAAACGATGATTTTATCCTCGGCCCAGAGCTCTTTAATGATATATGCCAACCTGATGTTATCCCATATAAAACAACTAATTTTAGAACTATTGAGTAAATGGCTTAACTGTTCGGTTGTTTTAGAAATTTTTGTACTTTGTGTTGTGTTTTTACAAGGAGAGATTATATTGTTGTATGGTGATATTGTTGCACCGAAAAATCTGTGTTTTGGTATCTGGATATTAAAACCTCGTTTATAATAGAATTCAAAGAGGCTTTTTTCTGCCGGATGAGTTATAATGAAATCGAGTTTTCCTGAATAGTAACTTATAATATAGTTGATGAGAGCCGTACTGAATCCGCATCCTTGGTGCTTTTTAGCTGTGCAGACTCCATATAAATAGCCTCCTTTTACTTTTCTCGGAATTCCTCTATTGTTTATTAAGAATACCGACGAATTGGAATAATTATAAATATTGCATGAAAGCGGCAGTATGAATAGTGAACTGATGGGCCTCTTTTTTTGGCAATAGACAAAAGAATCGGCTATGGGGAAGAGGTTTGAAAAAACGAAATTCAGGTACTCTTCGTCCTGTGTAAAAACCTCTTTCCAAATGGCTTTGATATATGGTATGTCTTCCTCTTTACTTTTTCTAATTGCCATGATATATTAATAACTCAATCTGTTGTTTTATAGCTGATTATAGCCCATTTTGTGTAGCGTACAAGTTATTACCCATATGCTGCTTATTTGAATATAGTTTATAAGTCAGTAACATTAGCCGTTATTAAGAGTAATTACGCAATATGCTGTTTATCAGAACTGTAAATATCTACAATGAGTGATTTGTAATGGTTTTTTATTATGTTTCTTTTAAGTTTTAGGGTTTGAGAGAGCATATTATTTGATGTATTCCATTCCTCAGTGACAATCCGTTCTTTCTTAATTTGTTCGTGTGGAGCCAATCTCTCGTTTATTTGTTTTACTTCTCTGTGTATCTTGTCAATTACTTCTGCATTGTTAAGTAATTCTTCATTGGAATTATAGTCAATTTTCCTTTTAGCTGCCCAATAGTGTAACTTACTTATATTTGGAACAATAAGTGCAGATGCGAACTTTTGGTTTGCTCCAATTACAATACAGTTTTCTATGTATGACGATCCCTTTAACATGTTTTCTATCACCTGAGGGGCAACATATTTTCCGAGTGACAGTTTGAATATCTCTTTTTTACGGTCGGTGAGTTTTAAATATTTGCCCTCTATCATTGTGCCGATATCACCTGTATGGAACCATCCCTCTTTATCTATGACTTCGCTTGTGTAATCCTGGTCTTTATAGTATCCTAACATTATATGAGGGCCCCTTGTTAATATTTCGCCATCTTCTGCTATCTTCATCTCTGTTCCCTCCATGGGTTTTCCAACAGTCCCAATAATGTTGATTCCCTCGATGGGATTATTTACGGCAATCACAGGCGAGGTTTCTGTCATTCCGTATCCCTCAAAAATATGCAATTTTGCCGCATTGAATAATCTGATAACTTTTTCGTTTATGGCGGAACCTCCTGAGACAACAAGCATCTCTTTTCCTCCGAGTACTGCACGCCATTTGGAGTAGACAAGTTTATCGGCGATTCTCCATTTCATTAAATATAGGGGATTTGTGTTGTAGTTGTTAAATTTGGTGCCGAACTTAAATGCCCATTGATAAATCTCTTTTTTAATACCTTTTAAATTTTTACCGGTGCTTTCGAGTTTTACAAACATCTGTTCAAGAACTCTTGGAACTCCACAAAAGCCGTCTGCATGGCAACTTGCAAGATCTGCAGCTATGGTTGAGAGGCTTTCTGCATAATAGGTGCTTATTCCAAGATATTGGTATTCATAGTTCATGCTCCTTTCGTATATGTGGCATAATGGCAAGAAACTTAACATTTTGCATTTATGATCTTTGATCTGTTTAACTGCATGTCCAATTGCGTTAAACAGTAGATTGTGGTGAGAGAGCATAACTCCCTTGGGGGTTCCGGTTGTTCCCGATGTGTAGATTATTGTAAAAAGGTCGTCGGGCTTTATCTGTTGTTTATTTTCTTCAATTTTAGGAAGATATTTTGTGTAGGCAGTCTTTCCCTCCTCTGTCAAGGTACCTAAAGTTGTAAATTTCATTAATTCACTCTCTTTTCCAGCATTGTAGTCATCCATCATGATAACTATTGGTTTTTCGGGCAAGTTCTCTAAAATAGGTAATAAGTGACCAAGTATTGTTTCGTTTCCAATGCAGATAGCTTTAGCCTCGCTGTGTTTGAAAATATAACTGAAATCGTCATGACTTAAGGTTGTGTAGACAGGAACCGGTATAATATTGGCAAGGCCAAGTGCCATATCCACAAAGTTCCATTCTGGGCGATTGTTGGAAACAACTATTACCTTGTCATGTTTGATAAGTCCCAGATTCATAAAGGCTGCAGCAAGGTAGTAGGAGTTTTTTCTGTACTCCCTTACGCTAATTTTTTTCCATTTGCCTTTTATGCTTTTGGCAAAAATATCATTTTTATCTGAATATTTTTCGAGCAGTCTGTCGAGCAGATCAAAAATTCTTGTAGGTTCCATGTTTTATTGTAGGTTTTAGGATAATATAAAAAAGGTGACCGTAAGTACTGCAAACCAATACTTTTCGGTCACCT
>CAZNBA010000075.1:0-8706 GCA_964571395.1 uncultured Muribaculaceae bacterium | reverse complement strand
TATAAACCTCTACCTTCTTACTTGTTTGTCAATGCTAAAATTTCAATGAACTGTGCCGTTTCAGATCTCTTCTCTTCCTCTCGGAAGAACGAACTCTTTTTTGCGAAACGGGTTGCAAATATATGGCTCTTTTTTAATTCTACAAAAAATAATTGACCTTTTTTTTTCAAATACATATCAAGGTACTGAATATCAATAAATAAAATTTTAAGAAATTAGAAAAACCAAACAAGCCCTTTCCTTGAAAATACCTCATTAAGCAAATTATAAGGTGAGTTTTCCTCTGCGAGCTCAATAATTTATTAACTTTGCCACCTATGAATATTTACCTGCAAATATTTACCTGCTTTGCAAAAATTGGAGCCTTTACAATAGGAGGCGGATATGCAATGATTCCGATAATAGAGAGGGAGGTTGTGAAGAGAAAAAAATGGATGGATGAGCAGGACTTTATGGATGTTCTCGCTATATCACAATCGGCCCCGGGCCTGCTGGCTGTAAATATTTCAATATTTTTAGGATATCGCCTGAGAGGGCTGAAAGGAAGCATAATCGCAACTCTTGGAAGCATACTTCCCTCCTTTATCATAATACTCCTGATTGCAATGTTTTTTACCGGATACCAAGACAATCCTACGGTAGTAAGGGTTTTTAAAGGGATACGACCGGTAGTGGTAGCCCTCATAGCCGTACCGGTAATCAACATGGCAAAAAAAGCAAAACTAAACCTATACACCGGATTTCTTGCAGCAATCACTTGCATCTTGATCCTCTTTTTAAAGGTATCTCCCGTCTATATACTTATGACAGTTGGCGTTATCTTTACCATAATCTCCTTTGCCGGTCACAACAAGGTAATGATATATTTGAAGAGCAAAAATAGTTCACTTAAGAAGGATCTTAACAATTCAGATAACCATCACATACCTACACGGCAAATGATTGAACAAGACAAAAGGAAAGATGGCCATTCATGTAAACAGATAAAGAACAACGACAGTCAAAACAATCTTATGCATCTGTCCGGAGAACAAACACACGGTAAAAAGACTACTTCTGCGCAGAAACAGGGTAATAATAATAATAATACACAATGATCTATCTGCAACTCTTCTACACATTTTTTGTTATCGGACTCTTCACGTTCGGAGGAGGTTATGCAATGCTCTCATTAATACAAAATGAAGTGGTTATAAAACACGCATGGATGACCACTCAACAATTTACCGATATTGTAGCCATATCTCAAATGACCCCAGGACCAATTGGAGTAAATAGCGCAACGTATGTAGGATATACCGTAACCGGAGATTTGTTCGGTTCGATGCTCGCAACCTTTGCAGTATCACTGCCATCATTTATTATTGTACTGTTTATCTGTAAAATGTACACAAAATTCAAAGAGAGCAATCAGTTCGATACAATTTTAAAAGCATTAAGGCCTATAGTTATAGGTATGATTGCGGCGGCGGCAGGAATACTTGTAAACAAAGATAACTTTATAGACTGGAGCAGCTGGCTTCTCTTTGGCGCCG
The DNA here is from genome assembly GCA_964571395.1 of uncultured Muribaculaceae bacterium. Classification (GTDB taxonomy): domain Bacteria; phylum Bacteroidota; class Bacteroidia; order Bacteroidales; family UBA932; genus Egerieousia. The sequence goes on along the minus strand of CAZNBA010000075.1, from coordinate 7,171 downwards.
CCTTTGCTGCAGGACAGTGGCTCAAAGTTAATCCTATATACACAATAATAGCCGGCGGAATCGTCGGCTACCTTATATACTAAATGATTATAGAGTTTCTCTGCTCATACAACCCACTCCTCCTACTCTGTCATTCATACTTTTAATTATCATCAGCACCACTTTCTCCACCATTCACACTACTGTCATTGGCATCAACCTTGCTTTCTCCGCAGGCAACACCTGCACCGTTCTTACTATTCCCGCCTCCACAGTGGCCAACTTCATCCGTCTGCACATCGTTTGTCACCTCCTCATAACTTATAAATTCACCTTCCTTTGAGAATTTTACGGAGCGTAACCTCCATGCGGAAATCAATTCGGAAAGGCCATACAAAACAAGAATACTGCCAAAAAAAATCATAAGTATTTTTAATGAACTGAATGGGTTAAAGAAGAGCGCAATACCGCACAATGTAATCAGTACCCCGATAACATATAACTCCGATGGAATGGTTGAGTGTTTTGCACTAAAAACAAGATTCATCAGTTGTCCCACACCACAGATTATTAAAACAGCTCCAAAAAAGAATGTAAGAATGCTGATAAAGAAATTGGGATATAACAATATCAGGATACCCAATATCAAATACACTACAATATTTATGATGTTCAGAATCACCATTCCCGTATCATGTGAAAAGGATAGGTTTCTCAATAAAGAAACAATCATTACAAGCCCTGCAGCTAAAGAAAAAGCGGCAATGACTTTGACAATGATCATTGGAATCAACGCCGGCCAAATGATTAAAACAATACCAAAAAGAAGTGTCAAAAGACCTCTTATGATAGAATAAGTTCTATTTGTTAAGGCGTAAATTAAATGCATAATTACAATTTTTATTCAGTGAAATAAAAACAAATTTAACAATAAATTTGCTTTAAAATAGCTTTTTTACAATTTCTCTTATGTTGCCGGCTTTCCCCATTGTATAAAAATGAATTGCCTTGCATCCATGAGAAAGCAATTCCCGACATTGAGCAATGCTCCATTCAATTCCCGCCTCATATATCTGCGAATCATCTTTACATCTGTAAATCTCATCTGTGAAGTCTTGCGGAATATCTATTGAAAAAGTTTTTGGCAATAATTTTATATGCCTTAACGATGAGATAGGTTTTATCCCCGGAATAATTGGAACGGTTATACCTGCCATCCTGCACCTCTTCTCAAACTCAAAAAAGGCAGAATTGTTAAAAAACATCTGAGTTACAATGTAATCAGCTCCGGCATCCACCTTACGCCTAAGATTCCAAATATCTTCATCAATATTAGGAGCCTCGCAGTGTTTCTCGGGATATCCTGCCACTCCTATACAAAAATTGGAATGAACCGCATCTTTAAGCGTATCATCCAAATAAAATCCATTGTTCATCTTCCCTATTTGAGCAACAAGCTCTTTGCTGTGCCTGTACCCCATTAAATCCGGAGTAAAAAACTTCTCACCGGGTACCGCATCACCTCTTAACGCCATAACATTTTCAATACCGAGAAAGTTAAGATCTACAAGCACATTCTCGATTTTTGATTTGGAAGAACCTCCGCAAATTACATGAGGTACAACCTCTATATTAAATTTTTTCATTATAGCTGCTGCAATTGCCACAGTACCTGGACGCTTAGTTATCGTAATCTGCCTGAAATTTCCGTCCTGCATCTGTCGGTATTCTATTTCGTCTCTATGGGTAGTAATGTTGATATATGGCGGGCAAAACTCCATAAGAGGTTCTATTGATGAATAAAGCTTGCTAATGTCGCTGCCCTTTAACGGTGGTACCAATTCGAAAGAGGCGAATGGCTTTTGATTTTTTTGTATAATTTCTGTAACTCTCATAGTATAACTATTTGGTGCTAAAATATTTTGCTTCTTTATGCGATATTAAAAAACCACATATCGCGGTAGCAGGTATAATAGAATAGGTCTCAGTTAGTTTGAGGTTCAATTTTTCTTCTGCATCTATAAGGCTGAAAATAACCTTTTTATATGAATGATCCGGACACATGGGATAACCTATGGCCACCCTTATCAAATTCTCTCCACATGACACTTTCTGTTGAATCCATTCTGCCATTCCCTCCGTAAGTGCAGCACACAGACTTTGCCTTAGCAGATAGTCAAATTCCTTGTGATTGTATTCATCGGCTTTTTTATCAAAAACACGCAGGGCAAATAATCCTATTCTCGCAACTTGCTGCCCTTTTTCCGAAGAAAATGCAGGAAAATAATCGGAAGCAGAAAGATATTCGCTTCCTGCACGTTGTTGACGCGGCATCTTTATACGCGCCAACACTTTACTGTCGGGCTCTCTTGTTGCAAGTTGTATTGCATTTCCCTCTGTAGTAGCACTTTCCTCATCTTCGGTCATTTGCAGATTTTCAAGGATAAAAATTTCATCATTTTGCGAATAGGCATCATAAAAATTTGCTATAGCACCTGCATTAAATTCATCTCCTGTTATTATAGTTCCAATCTCATCCATTGCTCTATAGTATAATTTTTCCACCTCCATATGCTGAGCACCTTCTTTGTACAAAATATTGGGATATTTACCCTTAAATCCCCAAAAATTAAAGAATTGAGTCCAGTTCATATGTGGCAGTACAGTACCAATATTCAACTCTCTTGCAAGCAGATTATGCTCTCCAAATTTGGGATTCTGAATAAAACTTGCCTGCTCAAAACGTGGCGCCCTCTTTTTTGCCTCCTGTTCCGTTACCTGTATATTGTTTTTAGAGGAAAAATAGAGATCCCGGAGTTTGTTCTGCTCCTCCTTTACGCATTTAAGATATTCTTCTCTATTTACAGTGAGTTTCTTCATTATTAAGGCAGTTTTGGAGGCATCGTTGCCATAAATTACTCCGCCGCTGTATAAAGGAGCAAGTTTAACAGCTGTATGCAGCGCAGATGTTGCCGCACCGCCCACACTTATTGGAATAACATGACCTGTCACCTTTTTTATATACTGCTTATTGCTCTCAAATAGTTTACAAAGCTCTTCCATCTGCGCAAGAGAGGGCGTAATCAGTCCACTCACACCAACAACATCAACTTTTTGCGCAATAGCCTGCCGTAATATCTCTTTATTTTCAATCATCACTCCCAAATCTTCAACCTCAAAATTGTTGCACTCCAGAACAATAGCTACAATATTTTTTCCAATATCATGAATATCTCCCTTTACGGTAGCCAAAAGTATCTTTACAGTATCTCTTGTGCTATCTTGTTTCTCCATATACGGCTTCAAAATATCAACAGCCGCTTTCATTACTTTCGCACTTTTAACAACTTGCGGCAGAAACATTTTGCCCTCTCCAAACAACTCTCCCACTTTTTCCATACCCCGCATAAGCGGTCCTTCTATAATCTTAACCGGATCCTCGTATTTTACAAGCGCCTCATTTATATCCTCTTGCAGATATTCTCTTTGACCCTTTATCAAGTAACCACACAATCTCTCCTCAAGGCTCTCCTTATTGCGGTTACCGCTCTCTACGCCATGCATCTCTGTTGCATTATCTTTGTTCTGCAATTCGGCAACCTTAATTTTCTCAGCTAACTCAACAAGTCTTTCAGTTGGAGTACTATTCTCTCCCACCTCCCCTTTCCTATTAAATATCACATCCTCAATACATTTAAGCAGGGCAGGCTCAATATTATCATAAATCTGCAACATTGACGGATTAACAATAGCCATATCTAAGCCGGCATTAATAGCATGGTATAAAAAGGCAGAGTGCATTGCCTCTCGTACCTTATTATTGCCTCTAAAAGAGAATGATAGATTTGACACCCCACCAGATGTTTTACATCCTTTCAAATTTTCTTTTATCCACTTAACGGCATTAATAAAATCAATAGCATAATTATCATGCTCCTCAATACCCGTTGCAATTGAGAGAATATTCACATCAAAAATTATATCATGAGGCACAAAACCGGCCTTTTGAATGAGTAGATTATATGCACGTCTACAGATCTCTATTTTACGATTGTACGTAACCGCCTGTCCCTGTTCATCAAAGGCCATTACCACCACAGCCGCTCCCAAAGAGTGTATCTCGCGCGCTTTTACAAGAAAAGCCTCTTCTCCCTCCTTAAGGCTTATGGAATTTACAATGCACTTGCCCCCGCAATTTTTAAGTGCTGTTACAATTGTTTGCCAATCTGAGGAATCTATCATATAAGGTACTTTTGCAATATCAGGCTCACAATTGAGATACCTCAAAAAGTTCTCCATTTCAGTTGCACCGTCAAGCATTGGATCATCTGTGTTAATATCAATTACGGTTGCGCCGTCTTCTATCTGTTTACGGGCAATTTCAGTGGCTGCTGCATACTCCTTATTACGAATAAGTTTTGCAAATTTGGCACTTCCGGCCACATTTGTACGCTCCCCCACATTTATAAAATTATTCTTTTCTCTGTTTATCTCCAGTGTCTCCAATCCGTTTAATATCAACGAATCACTGTGATTATCCAGGCCTCTGTAATAATAATCGCATCTGAACGTGGCCTCGTGCCTGTATTTTCTTGGTTCAATGTTTTTTAAAGCTGCTGCTATTGCTCTTATATGCTCAGGTGTTGTGCCGCAACATCCTCCTGCAATATTTATAGCACCTTCGTGCGCAAGTTTTTTTAGACACTCCGCCATAAACTGCGGGTCTTCTCCGTATTCTCCCATCTCGTCAGGCAGTCCGGCATTTGGATAAATACTTATACCGCAAGGTAGTCCGTCTGTCCATCCGCAACTTTTATATGAGGCGGCACTCTCTGCAAACGGTACCAAATCTTTTGCTCCAAATGAGCAGTTGAAGCCGAAACAAGCAACAGGATAGTGGCTTACTGCATTAAATACTGCATCCCATTTATGTCCGCTCAATAATCTGCCACCCTTATCGTTTACTGTTACTGAGATCATTACGGGTAAGTCGCTTTTTTTCTCGCGCTGAACCCTGTCAATGGCATACAGAGCTGCTTTAACATTGAGCGCATCATAAACGGTCTCGGCAAGCAAAATATCCGCTCCTCCGTCAATTAAACCGCGCACCTGCTCGGCATAAGCATAGGCCATTTCATCAAAGTTTACCGCTCTGTATTCGGGCCGGTTTATATCTGATGGAATTGAGAGCGATTTTGTCATTGAGCCAAGCGCACCTGCTACAAGTATTTGCCGGTCTGCTGCATCTGCCGCTTTTCTTGCAATTGCTGCACCTCTGCGATTCATTTCATATACAAGGTTTTGTGCTCCGTATTCTTTTTGAGATATGGCATTTCCGCTAAATGTATTAGTCTCAATTATATCTGCTCCGGCAAGTATATATTCTTTATGTATATCTTCAACTATTTGCGGAGATGTAATATTAAGGTATTCGTAATTGCCCCCGTGCCCTCCAAAATCAAAGTCGCTGAATGTATGCTTCTGGAGCAGTGTTCCCATTGCGCCATCTAAAATAAGAATTTTGGATTCAAGTATTTTTGCAAAACCGTCTCGTGTCATAAGTTAAAAAATGTTACGCCTGTTATGTCGGTAGCTATATGTTACATAAAAAAAGCTCCCTGCAAAATGCGGAGAGCCTGTCTCTATTAATAAAATTAACCTGTACTCAAAAACACTCCGCTAAATATCCAATATGCACATAAACATTGCATTGCGCAAAGACATGCACATAGACATTCGCATATTTAAAGAGTAATTGGTACCGGTCATAAACTTTTGCTTATAAATTGTAAGCGCAAAGGTATGAATAAAAATTTTAAATGCAACTAATATCCTTGCACCTGCAAAAAAATCGTTTTAACATTTAGCTATAAATTTACTACTTTTGCACCCGCAAATTTTAGTGCAGTGAACCATACTGTAAATCTAAGGTTTTCCTACAAAAATTATTCAGTAATGAAATCAAATGAATCAAAGCCACGCCGGCGTAAATGGCGTAAGGCCATTATTATTACGGTTATATCTTTGTGTGTGCTATATATTGCATTTAGTATTGCCGTCCCTCTGTTTTTAATGAATAAATTTTTTAACATGCATGTAACGCATGGAAATATTTGGACACCGGAGGAATACGGTATAACAGCAGACCATTTTTTTGTAAAGACTTCCGACAGTTTAAAGATCTCCGCATGGGAGGTAATGGCAGACAGTTCTGCAATTGACATTGCTGATACAACACATGATTTTAAAGGGCCAAAAGCGGTGATTATCTGCTTATCCGGTATTCATAATCCATCTGCAACTGCCTATTTTGGGCATGCCAAAATGTTCAGCAAAATGGGATACGCCACATTTATTATGGAGATGAGAGCACATGGTGAGAGCGAAGGAGATATGATTTGCATTGGGTACAAAGAATATAAAGATGTTGAGGCTGTTGTGAACCATATTAATTTGTTACCACAATACAAAAATGTGCCGATAGTAATTATGGGGCTTTCTATGGGAGCAGCAACAGCTATCAATTCGATAGGTGAAATACCACAGTTGGCGGGGTTGATCTCTCTGTCTTCATTCTCTTCAGCAGAAGATGTTCTTTCCGATATGATGGAACAGCAGGTACCTGCATGGCTCAAAATTCCCAAATTTTTTATACAATTAGACCTCTTCTTTAAATATGGTAAAGACATATTTAAAATAGTTCCTAAAAAAGAGATAACAAAACTCAATGGCCGCCCGGCTTTGTTGATGCATACAAAATTAGATGATAATGTGCCTTTCAAAAGTTTTGAAAGACTTATGAAAGCAGCCCCTGCTGGAATAGACACGCTAACTCGCAATATTAATGAGCATTTTGTATGTGATTCTTTTGCTAATCCCCAAAAGGATACTTTATATTGGGGAACTGTGCAAAGGTTCCTGAATAAAAATTTTGCGCCCCTATATCCGCCCCTCCAAAAGAAATAGGGTCTTTAACTCGTTGTCGCCCAACTTGTTAAAAAACCATCTTTGAGGTCTGAAGCGTACCTCTGATATGTTTTTCATAATTAACTTGCTTTGCTCTTAAATATGCTAATATACAGTATGTTATATTAATTATTGATAAGGCTAAGTTAAACGAAATTAAGATAAAATAAACAAATGTGGGGAAAATGTGGGGAAAGTTTTGTATGTTTGTATCGTTGAAATTTAG
>CAZNBA010000074.1:0-8768 GCA_964571395.1 uncultured Muribaculaceae bacterium | reverse complement strand
AGGTTGCTGTGTTGAATGGTTGGACTGAGAATGAGGTGTCGGGGTACGAAATAAGAATAAATGCAGTTGGAGATAAAGAATATCCGCGGAGATTGCAACTGATAAAAAATAAATTGGAGGAGGTGGTTGAGAATGATAATACGTACTCTTCAGATTCAGAGATACCGGAGAGGAAAAATTACAATAATTATAATTCTGAAGAGGTAAAGCAGGAGGAGCTGCATAGTATTTCTGTAGTGCCAGTAACGGAGAGTTCGCAAGTCCTGTTCGATTGGTTGAGATTATTGGATACAAATGTTCTGATTATTCTTGCGCTAATGATTGCTGTTGCCGGTTTTAATATGGTATCGGGGATATTGATACTCCTTTTTGAGAGGACCTCTGCTATAGGATTATTGAAATCGCTGGGAATGAGGACTCGCGACATAATAGTTGTTTTTCTCCTCAAAGCCTCAGGCATTGTTTTAAAGGGACTTGTTGCCGGCAATATTCTGGCTGCGGCATTTTGCCTGTTGGAGAGCAAATATGGCTTTGTTACTTTAAATCCAGAGAACTATTTTGTAAAATATGTGCCTGTGAGCATTTCCCCGGTGACTTTTCTTTTGATGGATGCAATTGCCTTTATCTCAATTATGATGATATTATTGATTCCGTGTCATTTCATATCCAGGGTCAGTCCTGCTAAAACGCTAAAATTTGATTGATATTTTCTCTCCCTTGTATACATAACCTTAATTTTTGAGCTGACCTATTCTATAAAAAGTATGCTGAATCCGATAGCCGATTATGAATAGTATATTTATTACCCAAATTATCAGTATTTTACAGTGAGCTTGTAATATTCGTATTGTTCAAGAATATTTTTTACAAATTTTAGAGTCTCTTTTCCTCTGAATATTCCGAGTGAGATATCTTCTCTGCGCGAAAACTCCTTACCCGACATCATAGGTATAATATCTGCGATATCTTGCCAAACAAAAGGATTTTTCCCCTCAGTTTTTGCAACGTTCATACAATCTTGCAATCTTCCCTCTCCGCAATTATAGGCGGCTAAAGTAATCTTAATGAGGTTGGTAGAATCTATTCCCATGCTTTTATATTGATTCTGGATTCTTTTAAGGTGGTTCACTCCTGCCATTATATTTTCCTCAGGATCATAGATATCCTTTACACCGTATCTGCGGGCTACATCTTCTTTAATTTGCATTAATCCGATTGCACCGCGTGATGAACTGACACCTATTTTGAACTTTGACTCTTGATGTATAAGAGCGGCCAAAAGCCTCCAGTCCCAACCGATTACTTTGCTGTATCTCATAATAATATGATCAAACGGCGAGATATAGATTACCTTTTTTAGCTTGGCCTTCCTTATATAGTTCTTTAATGCGTGTTTATAACTGAAGGTCTGTTTGTAATAGGTTAGCCAATAATTGATTGCCTGAACAAGCATATATTTCTCTTTGGCAACTACGCAAACATCCTCCTCTTTGTTGAGCGGTATGCTCGATATTACAAGATCCTGATATGCACTTGGTACGGTATCGTTAATGGCGTTAATTATAATTGCGTCACACTCCCCGCTTATGAGATCTTCCCATCTTAAAATTTCATTATCTCTTAATGAAATGCCTATGTCGCAACTTTGACACTTTTCAAGATCTTTGAAGATATGATATACGAATGAGGTTCTTGCGTTTGCGGTTCTTGTATTTTGATCAAAGAGGACTGTAAAAGAGAGAGTATCCCCCCATAGGTAATGTGAATAGGGCGTATCTGTGCGTCTAATTTTTCCTGTAAAGCAGACAAAGAAGACAAGTGCTGCTACAAGGATGATGCAATATTTGAGATATTTATGTTTCCAAAATTTTGCCATAAGCAAAAAAGGTGTGGAAACAAGCCTCCAATTTTAGTGAAGATAAAATGGCCAATAAATTCCAAACTTAAGAGATGACTGCGGTCTTATATATCTGTAGGCCGAGAAGTACTCTTTGGACAGGCTCTTATCTGCTGCGTTCACATATTTGACAAATATAGAGGCTCTTTTCCATTGCAAATTTATAAAAATATCAACATAGGGTCTATCTCCAATCTCCATCTCTCTTTGATTATAGAATAGTCCGAGAGCGGGGGAATAACCCGGCATATAGTACTTTGTATTGAATGTTGCATTTGCTCCTATTTGGGAGGTGAGCACATTCTTAACAAGTGTGAATTCGAAATAATATCTTAAGTTGACCGCAACCTTGGGAAGAGGTACAACTTTCTGATCTGATGAGATCTGAAACAGGATTCTATTGTCTAAATGCAGTTTCCATATCTTAAAATTCTTTTGTAGGTACGCCGACATGATGTTCATGGCGCCGCCATTTTGAGTGGCTCTTCCGAGAGTATCAAGATATACATTGTTTTTCAGCATCGAATAGCCAAAAAAGGCCTCAAAGTTCCAGTGCGGTATTGAGAGTTTGGCCTCGATTCTCGTCTCTGTCGTTTTGTCAAAATTATTGTTCCAAATATAGTGGTTGGAATAGTAATGGTTATAGAAGTAGTCCGGATTTTTCTGCGATATGGCTAAGTGACCGGTCAAATGTATTCCCTCCTTAATTGGGTAGGCAGAGAATCTGACATTACCGTCAACAGAGAAGTCATTTTTGTAATATCCGGCCAATTGATATGTACCGACTCCATCCCATTCGAAATACCTTCTGAACTTTCCAGAGGCTCCAAAATACATATAAGGATTATTTTGCCAAAAATGTTTGTTCCCTGTCAAGAAGAATTCCTCTTTAAATGCATAATACCGCAGAATCTTATAACCGATACCTGCATCGAGTTTGGATACTATCGCCTCTTTTGCCCACGGTTGCAACCTTATATAGAATCTGTTGTCGAAACTCGTAAGTTTGAATACGTCCGAACTTGTTGTGGGGTTTATGAAAAAGTTGTTGTTGTATAATTTTCTTCCTGTTGTATCTGTAAGAGCAATAACATCGTTGTATGAACGAGCATAGGAACTGTATTCTCCGTAATGGCCTATATAAGCCATAGTTCCTTCGCCAAAACTCAAACTGTCTTTTTTTCTGAAGAAATTCAATGGAATACCGAGCGAATGAGAGATAAAGAAGGTGCTGCGCTTCATTTGCGAGCGTGCTTCAGAAAGATAAACGGGAATTGTTCTAACATCCACTATTGTATCGAGGTACTTTTTTAAATCTGAAATACCTCCGTTTTCTGTCCTTTCAACTCTACTAAATATGTAGCCTCCCTGTGCCATGTATCTTTTGCCCAAATAGTTGGCAGTTAAAGCAAGTGTCCTGTCATCGGTCTTCTCTGACTGCAACATTCCGTTTCCGCCAAATCTCTGATATAGGATATTGAAATTAAAGGCGGGCGTAAAATTTTGGGTATGAAGAATTTTAAGATTTGTTTCCTCTTTTTGTTTATTAGCAAACAGAGTGCCCCAATAGCATAATTCTGTGTAGGGAGTTTTTACGTTATAATGGTTAATCGTTTGCGGTGTAACTGTGTAAGGCAGATAAGGCGACATAAAAGGAAATGCCTGCTGTTCCTCCCTGTTAAAATAATTAAAGTATTGAGACGCGGAACCTGATATGCCCAGATAAACCGCGTTGACATCCTTTTTGAAAAGCGGAGATTCTGTAAAGTTGTCATTATATGTGGTATCCGCCTTTACCAGTGTTGGCTTGTTGAAATAGGTATCATTCTTCCAGATGAACATACGTTTGTAGATAATCGAATCCGGAAAGAAGTGCGATTCGAGAATTCTTGGAGTTGCTCTTATCACGCTGTCTTTATAAGCTAAAATACTGTCTCTGCGTGCAAGTTGCAACTCTTTTTCTGCTGCTTTGACAGCCTGCCTTCTCTCTTTCTCCTTTTTTGCTCTCTCTTTTGCGGTGAGAACTGCTGTTGTATCTGTGTTTTGTCTCTTTAAAGTATCTGTATGAGGAACTATTGCAGCCTCGCCTGAGGCCGGTTTAATTGCCAGCAATATTGCCATGCAGAGTGTAATATAAAGAGCTTTCAACGTCTGTTTATTATGTGCTAAATTCAAATTGTACCATTTTTTTGTAGGCAGACCACATCCTGCAAAAATCATACAAAAGCAGAAATTAAATAATCTTGATGCCCTGTTCCTGCATCTCTTGTAACCCTTTTACATGGCTTTTATCTTCGAAAAATCCAAGATCTTTTTTAATGAGGGTAACATTAAATCCATCTCTGAACAGATCTAAGGCGGTATTCTTTACACAAAACTCGGTTGCTATTCCGCTGATGAAGATGTTTTTAGTGCAATCCTCAAACAATAATGAATCATCTTCATTCTGTGCCGCATAGCCAGAATATTGTTCTTTGCGATAATTCATGCCTTTCCTGAAGATATTTCTCTCATTAGGCCTGTTTTGCGGATCATTAATCATTGTATAAAAATCCTCGTGAATTTCTGCACCTTTTGTCCCGGGTACACAGTGGGCAGCCCATTGTCCGCCATTTTCTTTAAACGAGCAGTGAGTTTCCGGATGGGAATCGCAAACATAAAGGACTTTGTCGTCTGGGTGCTCATTAATATATTTTACAGTTGCCTTTACTGCTTCAACAGTGTTTTGGCAGGCAAGAGCGCCTCCTTCAATAAAATCGTAGAGCATATCTACGATAACATGTGTGTTCCTACTTTTTATCATGATGTTTCCCGTTGTTCAAGGTTTTGATTTCGTTAATTATGTTATTTATCAGTTTCATCTTAAGATCGTACAACTGATCTGAAATATCCACTTTGTAGTAATGAGGGTTTATTATTCTCTTCTCAGTCTCATTTAAATGCGCGAGATTGTCGAGGTAATATTTTTGTTTGTCGGTTAGTGAATGGTCTTTGTAGATGACTTTGCCCTTATCAATTACCTTGTCTTGCAATATTTTCCATTGGTAACTTCCGGTCGGATAAGTTCTGTTTCTGGTCTCGTCGAATTCTGCCTGAAGATACAGTTCCTCTCCATTTTCTATTCTACGGCTTGTTTCATCTCCCCTCAAACATGTTACATCGGCCTCAAACATATTGCGGTAAATAATCCTGTATGTGATTTGAAACCCCGGATTGATGAGTTTTGCCTTGTCTTCTGATCTTTTGAGAACAGGCCGGTTATCTACTTGAACCAATTTATATACATTGCCGAAACAAGGGTTATGCTTGCTTGTTGCAATAGCGTCTCCTACGCCATAGGCATCAATTTGTGCATCCTGCCTTTCAAGATCCGTAATCAAATATTCATCAAGAGCATTAGTCGCAAATATTTTACAGTTTTTAAAGCCGGCATTATCAAGGGCACTCCTGCATTGGCGGCTAAGATAGGCAAGGTCTCCGCTGTCGAGTCTTATGCCGTATCCCTTTGTATATGAATCATCTATTCCACACTCATTATAGGCTTTCATTGCATTTATAAGCCCGCAGTTAAGGGAGTCGTATGTGTCAATAAGCAAAATAAGCGGTTCTCCCATATGAGTTTTTATATATGTTTTAAAGGCTTCAAATTCTCCCTTAATAGTGCATCCGAATGAGGTGACATAGCTGTGAGCCATTGTCCCGCTTGCCGGAGTATCGAACATTGCGGAGGTAAGAATGTTGGAGGTGTTTGCACAGCCCCCGATTATAGCTGCCTTTCCTCCAAGAGTTGCGGCCCATGGCCCGTGTGCTCTTCTCGAACCGAATTCGCTTACAGGTTTTTTGGTACTTCTGGTAACTCTGCTGGCTTTGGTTGCAATTGCCATTTGATGGTTCATAATGCATAGAAGTGGCGTCTCCAGTACTTGCGCCTCAATCATAGGGGCTTCTACTGTTATAATAGGCTCTGTAGGGAATGCTATTTCTCCCTCCTTCATGGCATATACATTTCCTGAAAACCGCATTGTGGAGAGATATTTTCTAAATTCTCTGTATTCCTCTCCCGGAATAAATTTTTCGTAGAAACTTTCGGGAGCACTGCCCAATCCCGAAATCATCTCCACTGCCTCCTTAATTCCTGAAACAATTGCCCAATTGTTCTTATCTGGGGCGCTGCGATAGAACATATTGAATACTGCAATTTTATCCTTCATACCCGTTTCATAGAAAGATTTTCCCATGGTATACTGGTACTTGTCGGAACAATAACTAATATTAAGATCCATTATGTAATTTGATTCTTTTAGTGGTGCAAATGTTTATTTTATTTTACAAAGTTACTTTTTAATTCAGTGAAACCAAAACAATTTTCCCAATCTCTGAGTTTTAGCAACGCTTGGTATTGCCGAAAATAAAATTACGGGTCAATTTTAGTCTTTCATTGCAAAAGCAATCTAATTTAAATAAATTTGCATGTAAATTATTTAATTTCACCAAAAGGAGGGGGGAATATTAAAAAATTTAACGTGGGAGTGAAGCGATAGCGGAGCGGCTGTCAGACTCTTACAATATTTTAATATCTTTATGTTTAAAATTTTTTAATAGTATTATGAAACAGGTAGAAGATCTTTTTGAACAATATACAGGCCGCAAACCGGAGAGTATGAATGAGTTACCGTCAAGCGGAAGCAATAGACGTTATTTTAGGTTAAAGGCAGGTGACATATCGTTGATTGTCGCTAAGGGGACTTCGGTTGAGGAGAATAATGCGTTTATAAGTATAGCTGAACATTTTAAGAAAAAGGGTTTACCGGTACCAGAAGTTTATGCAGTTAGCAGTGATAGAGGATATTATCTTCAGGAGGATCTTGGAGATGTTACACTTTTTGGCGCTGTAAGTTCAGGAAGAGAGTCAGGAAAATATTCCGATACAGAGGTTGAACTGATTAAGAAAGCAATGGTGCTGTTACCAAAAATACAGTGTGAGGGAGGAAAAGGTTTGGATTATTCAGTTTGTTTTCCCCAACCCTGTTTTGATGAAAGGATGATCTCTTTTGATTTGAACTATTTCAAATACTGTTTTTTAAAGGCGACAGGTTTGGAATTCAGCGAGATAAAACTATACGAAGATTTTAAGAAAATGTCATCGATATTACTCGATGATGCAGGAGCGGAGACCTTTCTGTATCGTGATTTTCAGGCCCGTAATGTGATGCTTGTTAATGGAGATCCCTATTTTATAGACTTTCAGGGAGGGAGGCGCGGTCCGGTCTATTATGACCTTGCTTCATTTGTCTGGCAGGCTAAGGCTAACTATTCAGAGGAGTTAAAGGAGACTCTTATAAAAACATATCGAGATTCCTTAAAGCAGTATATTACCATCGGAGATGATGAATTTTATAACAGATTAAGACATTTTGTTCTCTTCCGGACAATGCAGGTACTTGGGGCATACGGCTTCAGAGGATATTTTGAGAAAAAGCCTCATTTTTTACAGAGTGTTCCGTTTGCAATAGACAATTTGAGAAAATTGATAAACAAACAACCTTTTACCGAGTATCCTTATCTTCAACAACTGCTTATGGAGTTGACCTCCATGAGACAGTTCTCGGACTTGGGACGTGAAAAAAGACTTGAGGTCCGTATCTTCAGTTTTGCTTACAAAAAGGGTATTCCGGAGGATACATCCGGGAACGGTGGCGGATATATATTCGATTGCCGTGCAATTGAGAACCCGGGGAAGTTTGAACATTACAAACATTTTATAGGTACTGATCCGGAGGTGATAAAATTCCTTGAGGATGATGGAGGTGTAATGAAATTTATGGAGAATGTTTATGCGCTTGCAGATGCACATGTGCAAAGATATATTCAGAGAAAGTTTACCAATCTGATGTTTGGATTCGGATGTACCGGAGGACAGCACAGATCTGTATATTGCGCTCAACATCTTGCGGAACATATTGCTAAGAATTTTAATGTCAAGGTAATACTTTATCATAGAGAACAGGATATCGAGCAGATATTCTGATGACTCATTGTTGTATTTCAGATAACTCTTAAATTGCTGCATTTATGAAGGTACTTGTTTTTGCTGCCGGACTTGGCACACGACTCAAACCCCTTACAGATACTCTTCCAAAGGCCTTGGTGCCTATAGGTGGAGTCACAATGCTTGAGCATCTCATCAGAAAGCTCAAAGCGGCCGGTTTCGATGAGATAGTAATTAATGTGCATCATTTTGCCGATAAGATTAGAAGTTTTGTTGAGGAGAATGATTATTTTGGTGTCAATATCAGGTTTTCGGATGAAACTGACCTCTTGAGGGAGACAGGTGGCGGTATACGTCATGCGGCGAGGTTATTGAATGACGGAGAGCCATTTCTGGTGCATAATGTAGATATTATCTCCAATCTTGATCTTATGGATTTCTACAGATCACAGTATAGTATAGTTTCTCAATCGGGAGGAGCTGACTCCATGCCTCTTGCTACTCTACTTGTCAGTAGTAGAGAGACGGAACGATATCTGCTGTTCGATACAGATAATAACTTGTGCGCTTGGGTGAATATGAGTTCCGGAGAGTTTAAATCTCCTTTTGTAGAGCTTAAACAGGATTATCTGGAATATATTGAGAAGGCTGAGGGAACAGGTGCTCCTGATCTTTTTAAACGCGATCATATTGAGGAGTTTTTAAAGGGGAATTCCCTCAGTAAATATGCTTTTGCCGGAATTCATACCATTTCTCCTGCAGTTTTTCAGTTGATGCAGGATTGGCCTGAAAAATTTTCAATAATCGATTTTTATCTTTCAGTTGCTGCAAAAAAGAGTATAAGAGCCTATGTATCTGATGATTTAAGGTTGATTGATGTGG
>CAZNBA010000073.1:0-8863 GCA_964571395.1 uncultured Muribaculaceae bacterium | reverse complement strand
CCTATAATTATAAAATAATATGAAAAAAATTTATTATTTATTTATTGCCTTTACTGCAATAATATTTATTTTTTCCTGCGATAACAATATTTCTCCCGACTCATATAATAAACAGGAACCCACCTATGATACCACTATCCCTGATAATGATCAGGTCAGTAACAAAATCAATAAAATAATATACAAAATAGGAACAATATCAACTGGAAAAGAGGCTCATCTTGTAGACAATATAATTGCCCGTTATGCATTGGCTAAAGAGTTAAATGATTCTGACACTCCAACATCTGGAGATGCAGTTGTATTTGATGCAAATAATTTAAATTCAATAATTAGCAATAAGATAACTATTGAAAAATTAAAGAAAATATTAAAATCAGAAGTTATCTTTTACATGAACGGAGGCACGGAAAAAGAGTTTGCACAAATTTGCGATGCACTCTCCTGCTACAACCCTTATGCAAGAAGCACATTCAAAAGTCATAAGGGAGAGGTTCCGGTTTGGATATTTTCCGGAAAACTTCCCTCATCAAACGGAATGTATTGTCGTTTATCTCCGTCAGATGCAAACGCCCAAATTGGTGATAGCGAAAACAGTGAAGTGGGATTCATCTCAGATTATGTGCAGGGCTCTTACTGCGATTTAATTATTGGTGAAATTAAGGAAGGACTTGAAAGTAACATTCGCTTTGGTGATTCATCAAATGAACTTACAAAGATCATGAGTGCTATAAAGATCTACATACCAGGTTCTCAATCAATAAATGTATACATTAAAGAGAAAGACAAATTTGAAAAAAGGACCAACAATTATTTAATGGAATACGATATTTGGAATGTATTCAGTGAAAACGAAAAACGTAACTATTATTATATACATCAGCAGTTGACACTTCCATTTTCCAATTTGTTTGTAGGAGAGTACCACGACCAAGAATGGGCTGCATTTAAAGCATATGGTTGGTGCGGGACAGAGGTTAGAACCTATTTCAAACATGCAACTAATCCGAACAACGTTATATTCCACAAAATGTCACCCAACTCAACCCAGAGAGCAAAAACATACACCTCTGAGGTCGGTTTTAATATAGGAGGCTTAGTAACCACAGCGGAAGCTGGAATAAGCGGAGGAGTATCAATCAACAACTCCACATCATATACAGTAGAGGATATAACAATTACCAATAGTAGTATAGCCTCCTCAAGCGAATCCCAAGCGGCATGGCAATTTAATTTAAGAGAGCCTGATGCCCATTTTCATGCCTTCTGGTTCGCAGATGTAGCCATAGATGAAGGAAGTTTAAACGGAAGATCTACTTTTATAAGTGTAGCTGATTATGTCTTTTCTGCCCCTCAGGGAATAGAAAATAGATGGGAGGCAGCATACTCAGTTACAATGCGTTTAAGCAGATTCTATCATTTTATGAATATCTCTACAAAACACAAAGAGATAGTTGGAACATTTAAAAATGACAACATAGTGCTGCCATGCGTTAAATAACATCCGGCTTTTACTACTCTATTCTATTCTATTCTATTCTATTCTATTCTGATCTGCCTTATACTATAATTCTTTTTTCGAGATACCTTTCAATAAAGTATCACGACATTGATATACTTGTAACTGAAGCTGCAAGAAATAGACGCACCAGCAATTGTTGCATGGAATGCTATTACAGATACACCTATAGGAATCTCGTTTAACTTCGGTGAAGCCTCAAATGCTCTCGATTCCAAACATGTGTAATCTGCTATACGCATTTTGGATGAGTTTTATGCAGGTGTTCACATATTCATCAGAATTCTTTAACTAATTATTAGTGTGTCAGAAATTGGCACAATCACGTTCTATCTTTGCTGCAAATAATCATGAGTGTCTGCCCGGCGCAATAAATTTAACAATATGAAACCTTATATGAAAATTTTTGGTATCATTCTTTTGATTTGCTCAGGCATTGGTCTAATAGGAGCATTTTTTGCCACAAAATCACAACACTATGATGTGGTGGCAACAGTTATTGCCTGTGTAATAATTGACAGTTCACTTGGCCTCTTTTTTATTTACAAGGCCAACCAACGTAACAGTAAGATAGGAGAGGGCAAAAAGTAAAATTGGAAAGAGAGGTGCCAATCAATATATTGCAACTATAAATTTTGCTTATTGTAGTCTATGGCGACAAACTCCAATAGCAGATAGGAGATAACGTGTGAATTAATCATCATCAACGGAGTGCCGCTTATTCCTGACTTTTTGAACCATCTCTTCTGACGGGCAATCTCATCTGTCAGTTCACTGGTTAATTTACAGATGGTGAATTTCTTACGGAATTTATTAATTTTTAGAGAGACAAACCAGTTATAAAGAAGATCAAGGGCAACCTCTGCCCCATGTTGTTGATATGCGGATATTACTGTACCATAAACCGGAAATGCTTCCTGCTCAAGTGCAAAAACAAGCCTGATATTATACTCTTTAAGTTGCCCTGATACAATCATTTCATGAAGCCTCAAGAAAAGTTGACGGCAGTGATCACAGAAAAGACTGATTACAAACGTGAGTTCCTGTGGTTTTTCATTCGATGATTTTTGCACAATAATCGTAGAGGAATCAGTTGTGTCGCAGTACTCTCCTGTAGAAAATATTTTTTCACGTATTGAGGTATCTCTCATCATTTCAAAATAGGTGGGAAGTAACTCCTTAGGATATTCCTTATTTTTTTGGACAAAGGAATAAAATCTATCTGTAGAGAAAAAGAGTATAATATAAAGTGAGATAGTTGCAATTACTTGCGTAAATCCAAGCGAAAAGAGGTGTATCTCTCCATAGAGAAGTTCTGTTATAAAGATTGAGACAACAGCTACTTGTACTCCCACACAGTTTTTGCACCAAGCACCTGCCCTGAATCTCTGATATGCGAGATTCCATATTGGCATTACCAATGCAGCACATGAAATAAGAGCTAAAACAGGGGTAAGCAGTGGAATAAAAAGGACTATCAGCAGGCTTGATATAAAATAGGAAAGTCCTATTATTCCAAGGGAGTAAAGACCAAAGAGCTTTGAGGCTGAGGATTCAAGCAGTTCTTTACAGGTTCCACTGCACTCTTTGACAAGAGTCCGCCAACTAAAAACCAACCCCATACTATTAAGAATCAAGAGAATAAGTTTATGAAAATCAAATAAAGGATCCAAGAGGAATGAAATTGTTATCAGAGTTAAAACCGAAGCGACAGTCAAATAAGGCATGCCTGTTCGTAATACAAGGCGAAATATATTTGAGATATAACCCGGCTCTTTTGCCCTACCTTTATCCTTAAGAATAAGAATAATCTCTCCAACAAGTTTTTCGCACTCTTCTGGCCTTGATTTAAGAACCATTATAGTACCGCGATATATGCATATGCAAGGGTATTCAATCTCTTCAACCGCATTAACCTTTATTGCATAAAACGACAGTCCGAATTGTTCCAGTATCTTTTTTATTCCATACAATGTGTTGGCATCATTACGGCTTTCAAAAAGAGCTTTTGCGTAAGGTACTGTGTATTTTACATCAAGGTCATGTAGTATTTGCTGAAAAAAATGCATGAGAATACTGGTTTTTGATTATAATACACAACTGTGTTGTTGAGATTTTTTATAGGAAGTACAATAAATTTTCTGAATTGTTTCATTCAACGGAAATTTAGAATATTCTCTCTGAACCATTCTATTTGCTGCCTCATTTGAATCTAAAATCATAAAGGAGACTCGCCCGATGGAGGTATCTCTCCATAAAGTATAAGCAAAATAGGCAAGAGGAACAATAGCAACGCCTGAAGAGATAAATCGCCTGAAGCAGAAATTTTCCTTTACCACAACACTGTCTCCATATCTTTCTACACAAATATATGATACGGGTTCATTATCACGCCAGCAGATAAAACTAAGGTTATCATCGTAATGAAATGCAAACGGATTCATATCATTAGGCATCTCGTACCCAAGCACAATCTTCTCATTACTATATTGTTTAAGTTTCAACAAGATATGTTCAGGTGCCTTAGAGAATGAAGTAATTTCATAACCTTTATTCAAAAAACGATCTACTACTCCCATCATTCTGGAACTTATCCATTCATTCCCTCTCTTATTTCTCACATCAACTGTATTGAGAATATATAATTTCTGAGTGGAACAATTTGTCATTCCACAGTTCATAGCATATCTCTCAAGAGATTTGGCATAAGTATTGTCGAAAATGATTTTTAGACTAAAAATTTTATTATATCTAATGCAGTATTTTCTTGCGGAATCAAGCAAGAATGTCGAAAGATTCCTATGTCGATATTCTTCCCTGACAAAAAGGAAATACGATATATACCCAAAATAATAGGGTATAATTATTATAAAGCCCACTGTACTATCTCCAAATATCTTTGAATGCACCCGGTTTACCCGAGAGAGATAAAACTCTGCCTCCTTTCCAATAGGAATTGTATTAATGTCGTGGTACTTTATAAGATTGAATTTACTTGTCACATTCTCATTTATCTATGCATGAGTGACCCCTACCTATTTTAACCCAGTTGCAATACTGATTAACCCAGATGCAATACTGAGAATGCTTTAAACACTGCTCTTCAGTGTTAAAGTATAAGCATTTAGTGGTTTGCTCAGTCTCTCCATTTTCGGCTGCAGAAACCATTTTCAGTTGTTCATCAGTCATATGAACTTTATCCTCGTTTTTTGTATTAATAAAAAAGTATTTATTAATATTAAAGATTACATATAAGATTACAGGACAAAGTTAAAAATTTATTATCTCTCTACTCAAGCACCTTTATATCTATGTCTTCGCATAAAAGACTTTAAGGAATTCAAATCCAATGTTTGAGTCCGTTACATATTTTATTTTGTAAATATACAAATTTATCTAAAATAATAGCATTAAAATCTATATATTCAATTTTGTTTAACTTGATTGGCTAAAAGTACCATTAAAAACAGAAGTTGCCGTTAAATGCAAGCCTTTGTTACATCTGCCGTTTAACAAGTTCAGAGAAGAAACTGCCCGGTTTCATCAACTGTTCAAATGTTCCCTCTTCAATTATCCCGCCATCATCAATGACAATAATCCGGTCACAATGGCGAATAGTAGAAAGTCTGTGTGCTATGACAATCTTGGTGCATTTAAGTGAATCCAATGAGTCTGAAACCTGCTTCTGAGTAATGTTGTCAAGTGCAGAGGTGGCCTCATCAAATATAAGCACATCTGGATTTGCAGCAATTGCACGAGCAATTATAAGACGTTGTCTTTGTCCACCAGATAGGGTACTACCTCCTTCAGTAAGAAGAGTGCGCATTCCCATAGGCATATTTTTGATCTCCTCTTCCATACCGACAAGACGAGCAACATTCCATGCATCATCCATATTCATATCTGGGTTTGTTACAGAGATATTAGAAAAGATATCACCAATGAACAAACGACTTGTCTGCATAACAACACCCATTTTGCGACGCATCGCTTTGCAATCAATTTCGCCCATATTTATTCCGTTGATAAAAACCGAACCATCAACAGGCTGTTCAAAACCGAGAAGGAGACGTACCAATGTAGATTTTCCACAGCCGGTTTTTCCGGCAATACCTATATATTCTCCCTTTCTGATGTTTAAGCATAAATTATTGAAAATAAATGGAGTGTCGTTATTATATCTAAAGTTAACATGGCTGAATTCAATGGAGGCGATACCATTTCGTAAAATCTCTTTCTCTACATAATTCTCAGGGACAGAATCCAAAATTGGTTTTGCTAAATTATAATTTGGTTTGATTTTGGCAATAGCAGAAACTATCTGCCCAAGAGAAAGCACTCCACCGCAAATTAGTCCATAAGCAACAATAAAAGCCATATAATTTGCAGATGAAATATGGTTTTTGGCACCTAAAGCAAAAAAAATGATGCCTCCAAGCATGGAAACGGCTGTATTGAGAGAACCACCGATTTTCATCAGCATCGGCGGATTAAACATATAACTTGCCTTTTCACCATAAGCTTCTGCCCATTTTGCATATGCCCTTTTTTCACATCCTGTAAGTTTTATTTTTTGTATACCGGATAAAAGATGAAATAATAGACCGGATAACTTTGCAGAGGCAACAAGTTGTTTGTTTGATATCTTAACTGCGACAAAGGTATTGGTAAGTGAAAGGAGAAGAATCAGTGCAAGAACTATGACAACTGCGCTACTCATCTCTGAGGCAATGGAATTTATCTGAAAAAGATATATTATGGAGAAGAGAAAGGTAATAATTGCCGGAAGAATAATTCCAAAAAATAAAGTATACAGACTCTTGACTGAACTTAAACGTTCAGCAAGTTCTCCAGAAGAAAAGTTTTTAAAGAATGATACAGGGAGAGAGAGAACTCGTAAATATATTGCCGGTGAGACAGCTGTATCTATCTTTGTCATTATTCTTGTAGAAGATAATGAAGCACAAATATTTATCAAACTTAGAGAGACCATAATGCAAGCCAAAAGGGCAGCTGTGCCGGCAAGCATTGAATATTGCCCGGAAGGAATAACCTTAGAAAAAACTATCTGTGTAATACGTGGCAAAAACATTCCCAAAAGAGTTCCAAACAGCATAAATAATAAAAAAAAGAAGACATCACTGCGACTCAAACATTTAAATACAAAAACAAACAGATCCTTAAGAGTAATTGCTCTATCTGGAAGCTGACGATAAAAACAGACAGCCTCCTCCTCTAAAAGAGTCTTGTCTGTAACATTCACCTGTTTTCCGCTTGCAGAATCAAAATAGTAATATCCTCATCGTTTTGGGATCAAAGCTACCGATATTCCCCACTTAGTTTTTGCAAGGATTGCGCCTATGCTCTCGTTGTACCATCCTGCGGTAAGTGTTACATCTCTTCTTGACAACTGGCTCATAGAACTGACATTATAAAAACGAAGAATTTCAGTCTCGGCATCTCCATCCACCCCCATTACGCTTTGCAGGATTTTCTTCCCCATCACAATTGAAGAGAGCTTCAGATTCGCATCCTGAACTTGAGAATTGTCACTTGCCAACCTCTCAGATAATTGATCCTCAAACCATCCCATATTATTCGCTTGTTACAAGTTTAGTATAAACCCCATTTTTTTCCATCAGTTCCTGATGAGTTCCCTGCTCAACAATAACACCATGATCCAAGACAATTATACAGCTGCAATCACGGATAGTGGAGAGACGGTGTGCAACAAGAATAGTTGTAATACCTCTTTCTGCCACGTACTCAACTACCTTCTGTTCCGTAATAGAATCAAGAGAATTAGTTGCCTCGTCAAGAATCATAATAGTAGGTTCTTGTGCAAGCACACGCGCAATCTCTATGCGCTGCTTCTGTCCGCCTGAGAAATTCTTTCCACCCTCAAGCATCTCACAGTCAAATCCCCCGTTGCGGTGAACGATATCATCATATATTTGAGCATCTCTGGCTGCCATGATCATCTCGTAATCCTCAATGGATTGATCCCACATCTTTATATTGTCAGAAACACTCCCTTCAAACATTATGATCTCCTGATCTACTACTCCGATAGAGCCGGTAAGAACTTCACGCGGATAACTGCTTCTTGGCTCTCCGTCAAGAAGTATCTCTCCGCTCCACGGCTTGTAAAGTCCGCATATAAGTTTTGCTATTGTTGATTTTCCGGAACCGCTGCTCCCGACTATTGCTATCTTGGAACCTTTAGGTATTTTGATTGAAATATCTTTCAGAATAGGATTGGCCAAGGGATTATATCCGAATGTAATATGATTCAGTTCCAAATCACCCTTAAGTTTAAATTTATCTTCTCCGGTAGGGGAGAACTCTTACAATAGAAATACAAGCCCTGGGATTTACTCTAAAATGTGCAGTCTTTGCTGAACTTGTGCCTGTAGCAACATAAATAATACCATTCTATTCTTTGATTTTTGCCATAGTAACCGGACGTGGATATCCGTTTTCATCAATAGAGGCCACAGTAATAATTTGTGCATTTGCAACTATCTGAGCTGCTTGTTCTTTCATGTCCATATAATTTATTAATATTTATACTTATTTTACAACACTGCTTACGGTTTCTGATATATTAAAAAAACAAATACTCCATATTCTCTATTGCAAATCGCAATACTATATTGAATTTAAGTACTATCGACATTTGTATTAAAAAAATAGAAAATATGTAAACTTTACTTGTCATATTGGAAAGTTTACTTATCTTTGTGTTCGGAATTCCACAACTATATTCTTTAATAAAAAATAATAATTGTATGAAAAGTTTATATCTATTACCCAACTCTTTTAAGAAAATCGGCATAATTCTTTTTATTCCGTTTTTTGTAGCCAGCATACTATTACTTGCAGGTCCGGGGGAATGTGAATATTTTTCTATTCCAGTATTTTCATTCTTCGACAGCGGAATATTTGAAACGCAAAAGACCTTTACACTTACTCAAACGGATCCTATAAATGAACTTACCATGATTGGGTTACTTGTTTCAATAGCATTTATTGCCCTCTCTAAAGAGAAAGATGAAGACGAAATGACTCCTATAATACGCCAAAATGCATTTGTATGGAGCTTTTGGGCAACTATTATAGTAGATGCTGCAGGAATAATTTTTATTTATGGACTTGAATTCCTAACCTTCTCTTTTGCTGCGTTATATCTCTACTTTATTTTCTATATAATCAAGTTCAATATGACAATGTATAAATTGAGGAGGGAACAAAGGTGAAAAATCAATTAAAGGTAGAACGTGCTATAAAAGAGATTACCCAGCAAGAACTTGCTCAAGCAGTGGGGGTAAGCCGTCAGACCAT
>CAZNBA010000072.1:0-8879 GCA_964571395.1 uncultured Muribaculaceae bacterium | reverse complement strand
CCCGTAAATTTGGAGAGCCGATCTTCGGCGCCGATAAAAGTTATGAACGCAAAAGTTTTCCTCCGGGGCAACACGGATTGGCAAGAAAGAGGAAAAAATCCTCTGAGTATGGCGTTCAGTTAAAGGAGAAGCAAAAAGTTAAATCTACCTATGGTGTGCTTGAAAGACAATTCCGTAACCTTTACGAGAAGGCTTCCAAGATGAAAGGTATTAAAGGTGAAAACTTGCTGTTATTGTTGGAGTCACGTTTAGACAACATGGTATTCAGATTAGGTATTGCCCCAACTCGTGCCGCTGCAAGGCAACTTGTAAATCACAATCATATTATTGTTAATGGTGATGTTTGCAGCATAGCATCGAGATTGGTTAAACCTGGAGATATTATTGGAGTTCGCGAGAGATCAAAGAGCCTCGAGGCAATTCAGGATAGCCTTAATGCAAGAACAAATAAATGCTCTTGGTTAGAGTGGGACGCTGCTTCGTTATCAGGTAAATTCCTTAATATGCCTGTAAGAACGGAGATACCTGAAACAATCAACGAACAACTTATCGTTGAGTTATACTCTAAATAATAACGCGGGCTGTTAGGCCTACAAATAAAAAATTAATAATAATGGCAATATTAGCATTTCAAAAACCTGACAAGGTAATAATGCTCGACTCAACCGAAACTTTTGGCAAATTTGAGTTTAGACCTCTTGAACCAGGATATGGTACTACTATTGGTAATGCTCTCAGGAGAATTCTTTTATCTTCGTTGGAGGGTTTTGCAATTACCTCTATTAAAATTCATGGCGTTGATCATGAATTTGCCACTATCCCAGGAGTTATAGAAAGTGTCGTAGACATAATTCTTAATCTAAAGCAGATTCGTTTCAGAAGAATGATTGACACCGAAGAGGGTGAATCGGTTACCGTTTCAATTAGCGGTAAGCAGGAGTTTATAGCCGAGGATATTTCAAAAAGCCTCTCCTCATTTAAGGTACTCAATCCTGAGTTGAAGATTTGCACAATGGAGCCTTCGGTTAAATTTGTTATTGATATAAAGATTGGAAAAGGCAGAGGCTTTATTCCTGCAGAAGAGAATAAGGTTGAAGGGGCTCCGTTCGGAACTATTCCTATTGATTCAATCTTCACACCAATCAAGAATGTAAAATATTCTATTGAGGATTGGCGTGTAGAGCAAAAGACCGATTATGAAAAGCTCAATCTTGAGATTACCACCGACGGATCTATCCATCCGAAAGAGGCTCTTAAGGAGGCTGCAAAGATCCTTATCTATCACTTTATGCTCTTCTCCGATGAGAAGATAAGTATGGAGAAGACAAAGGAGGTTGTAACCAATGAGTTGGATGAGGAATCATTGCGTATGCGTCACTTGCTCCTTACTAAACTTTCCGATATGGAACTTTCAGTAAGAGCATTGAATTGCTTAAAGGCTGCCGAAATTGAGACCTTCGCAGATCTTGTATCGCATTTGCGTCCTGATCTTATGAAATTCAGAAATTTTGGTAAGAAATCGTTAACAGAAATAGACATGCTGATGGATAGGCTGAAACTTACCTTCGGTATGGATGTTAGTAAGTATAATATTGAAGTTAAGAAGAAAAAATGAGACACAATAAAAAAATAAATCATTTGGGACGCAAGAGCGGCCATCGTAAAGCGATGCTTGCAAACATGGCATCATCTCTCGTGCTTCATAAGCGCATTGAGACAACTGTGGCAAAAGCAAAGGCTCTTAGAGTATATATTGAGCCTCTTATTACAAAGAGTAAAGATGATACTACTCATTCTCGCCGTATTGTATTCAGTTATTTAAAACAAAAAGAGGCTGTCAGTGAGTTGTTTCGTGTAATAGCTCCTAAAATTGCAGAGCGTCCCGGTGGATATTTACGTATCCTTAAAACAGGATTCCGTGCAGGTGATGCTGCTGATATGGCTATGATAGAGTTTGTTGACTTTAATGAGGTAGCTTTAAACTCAGCTACTGCCAAAGAGGTTGCTAAGAAACCTACTACACGCAGAAGTCGCGCAAAAAAAGCAGTTGCTCCAAAAGCGGAGGCTCCACAAGTTGAGGCATCCAAGGTTGAAACTCCTGCAGCAGAGGTATCTGCAACTGAGACATCAAAAACTGAGTAAAGGTAGAAGTTTCTTCATAGGAGAATTGATCCCTATTGGGGAGAAGATAATAGAAAAAGAGGTTGACCGCAAATTGTTCGGCTAACCTCTCTTTCTTTTTTAAATTTTGTAGCAAATATTTGTCAAAATCGGGAAAAGTACGAAATTTGTAAACTATAATACAGTAATCAAGAAACTACATGCAAAAAAGATTTATGCATTTCGTGAAGTTAATAATTATATTAATCATTTCAACCTTAAGCGTTGTCGCTTATTGTATTCCGATCAATGATCGTCAATGCAATAAGCGTAGTATTTCAACTTTTACTTCGGATGACTCTGACTCACAAATAAATCGATCAAGAGGTGGTAAAATCAAGTCTATTCCTGACAGCCTTTTGGTTAACGTACGCGCTACAAATGTATTGCAATATACCCAACCTGAACGTTGTTTGAAAATCATTGATGAGATTGAGCGACTTGGTAACGATACACCGTTCAATTGTGAACATGCACGCATGAACTGCTATGTATTTCTATGCCGTTATCATGAAATGATTGATTCCGGTGAACGTTGTCTGAAACTGGCCGGTAAATATACCTCGAACCCAGATGAAGCAATCATAGATATTTTTCAATCGCTTGCAACTGCCTGCAGTTCCGCTAACTTTTATGATCGCAGTATGCATTATGCTCAACGCGGAATAGATTATGCTGAGGAAGTTGGTAATCATCATATTACAGTAGGTTATCTGCATTTTATGATGTCAAGAGTGCTAAATCAAATGGGCTATACAACCGATGCACTGCGCAATGCCGTAGATGGTTACGAAATTAGTAAGAGACCTTCTTGTGATAGTGATGAACGCCATCGTTGGAGCTATCAGACTGCCATTGTTTCGGCAATAATGAATCTTTGCGACCAAATGAACGATTATGATTCTGCTCTTAAATGGGCTCGAGAATGTAGTCGGACTATAAAAAATATCCGCTCCAGTGGCGAAATGCCGGCTTCTGCTATCGATCAAATAGAAAACGGGAACAAGATTAAAATTGCGCGTTTATTGCATCTTCTCGGCCAATCAAGTCAAGCTGATTCTCTTTTTCATACAATAGATTTATCTTTGGCCAAATCGTCAAAATCGATACGTCAAGTGTTGATGCGTTATTATTCTGCAACGGGTGATTACAGAAATGTTTATCGTATGGCAGAAGCAGACATTGCTATCGATCGTAAATTGGGAGACACACTGACCAGGAATTTTATCGATAATATTACAACTTTGGCTGAGGCTGAAAATGCCCTTGGCAATTCACGTTCTGCTTTCGAAAACGAGCGGCATGCATTGGACCTGAAGAAACGTGAACAAGAACGAATAATACAGAGTAATGCCCTTGAACTTTCTATAATTTATGATGTGCATAATAAGGAAAAGGCCATTCGAATGCAGCAATCGAGGCTGAAGCTTTATCTGATTGTTATAGTTGCAATACTGCTAATAGCCATAGTACTGGGAATTAAGTGGTCGAATACCAGACGCCGTAACAAGCAGATGGTAAAGCAAATTCAACAACTTCAGCAATTGAAGAAAGAGCGTGCCGACCAATTGAAGCAGCAGGAGGCCTATTCTGATGCTATTACCGATACAATAGAATCTGTGTACACTAATGATCCAAGGCTGGAGAAGATCTACAGTGCTGTTGTGAACGTCATTGAAAAAGAGGAGTTGTTTCTTTCTACACTATCGCAGGACGATATTTGCCTGAAAATAGGCTACAATCGTAATTTGATTGCGCAATCTATACATCTATATCGAAACGTTTCTTTAACCAGGTATATTATCGAATTAAGACTTGTGCGTGCTACTGAGTTGCTTGCCCAAAAAGATAAATCAATCGAAAGTGTTGCCGAAGAGAGTGGTTTTGGAAGTTTATTAACTCTTGTACGTAATTTTAAGCAATCTTATGGTATGACGCCTGCTCAATACCGTCGCTTATTATAATATAAAGACAAAAGAGAGTAATTTTTCTCTTTTCTGCTAAATTACGCCGTCAGAAAATTGCTGACGGCGTAATTTTTTTGATAATTGTGCAGATTTGATATTTTTTGTGCAGATTTGATATGTTTTGTTCCATTGAAATATTGCAATTTTGCAAAAAATATTAACGGAGAAACAAAAGTTTTTGCTTCGTGTGCAAAAAATGTGGACTTCGGAAATTGTAAAGAGAGATAACAAATATGAAAAACAGACCGCAAGGCGGAGCAAGATTGACCTCCTTGCTCTCTGCCTTGGTAATGGCAACGGCAGCCATACTCGTACCCACCTCCTGCAAACGCTATTAATACTGTTGCAGGCGAGTATTAAAAATGTATGAAACCTGCATGAAATTATTTAATTGTATGAAACAGATTGCTGAGAGATTCGGGTATGAACCTGATATGGAAAACATTGACAAAATTTTATCTAATGTGCAAAGCAATCTTTGCAATTTTGTCACTCCTCAATATATGGTGTCATGTATAGGCTATACCGATCTCACATCGCTTAAATCGGAGGATACCTCCTCTAAAATTGCCACATTTACAAAAAAAGTGAATGAATTCAAGGTCACTTACCCTGATTACCCACTCCCGGCCTCAATATGCGTTTATCCGAATTTCGGGAGGGTTGTGAAGGAGAATCTGACGGTTTCAGGAGTAGATATAACTACGGTAGCAGGTTGTTTTCCAAGCTCACAAAGTTTTATCGAGGTAAAGAGGATGGAGTGCAGAATGGCTGTACAGGAGGGTGCAAATGAGGTTGATATTGTCCTTGCATTGAACGCCTTTTTTGACGGTGACTTTGAGCGGGCTTCGCAGGAGATTAGGGAGATAAAATCAGATCTGGGTGAGAATATTATTTTGAAGGTGATTCTTGAGACAGGAGCATTGTCTTCTCCGGATAAAATTGCGGCTGCATCGTTCCTTGCGATGGAGGCAGGGGCCGACTTCATAAAAACCTCCACAGGCAAACAGGAGCCTGCGGTTACTCCACTGGCGGCAATAGTAATGTGTCAGTGCATAAAGGAATTCTATCACAAAACCGGCAGAAGGGTTGGATTTAAGGCTGCAGGAGGAATCTCAACCACAAAGGATGCTTTATGCTATCTTGCCATAGTAGACACAGTACTCGGCAAAGAATGGTTAACGCCACGCTATTTCAGACTCGGAGCAAGTCGCCTTATAAATAATCTGCTCAGCGAACTTGAGCAGAAGACAGTTGTCTTTTTCTAAACCCTATACTCTTTAAGAGATGGGCCAAAACAGCATATTTTATTTACTCCACTCTTTGAAACGTTTGTAAATGTAATCAATAGCCTCTTGGTTAGGGTGTACAAGGTCGTTAGCGTAGTATTTGTAATCTCTAAGTTCGTCAATCATAATCTCGTATGCCGGGAAGTAGCCTATAATGTTCTGAATATTGCCTGTATTTCCCCATCCTGTTTTTGTATTTATGGCTGAATCAGGTGAGTTTCTCCTGTTTATGCCGGCTTTTAAGGCTGGACTCCCCATCTTGCTCTCTGA
The DNA here is from genome assembly GCA_964571395.1 of uncultured Muribaculaceae bacterium. GTDB lineage: Bacteria > Bacteroidota > Bacteroidia > Bacteroidales > UBA932 > Egerieousia. The sequence continues at coordinate 3,193 of CAZNBA010000072.1, read as the reverse complement.
ACTTTTAGTGTTATTTGAAACACTCTCCTTGGGTTGTAGTGCGGCGGTGACTGGGTTGCAGAGTCTTTCGCAATATTTTTGTAATTCATCAATTGCAAGCAGAAGCGTTGCCTTGCTCAACTGGTTGCCATGAGCACTGTCGTTCAGATGACGGACAGGACTTACTGTAAAGATAAATTTTTTGTCGGGGTACTTTAATGTTCCGGAGGAGGTAAAAAGCATCTTTTTTAATATCTCGACACATTCTTTGATGTTCAGGAACTCTCTGACAAACTCTTTTGCGGGTTTTTTGTGGCAGTTTGAGACAATTATCCCGCTTGCGAGATGCCTAAATATCCATGCAGTGCCGAGTGTGATTATGACCCTATTTGCAGCTTTGAAGAGAGCGGAATCCTCAATAAGTCTTTTGTTGGCATATTCCAGAAATTCCTCCGGACTCTCTCTGGAGAAGAGCGTATAATGATAAAAACTGCCGTATTTTATTATTGGAACTCCCTCTGTACGGCCGTAAAGAGCCTCAATAACATCATTGTTTGTGAATGGCTTTCCGTTTGAGAGTCTTTCAAGAGAGTTTGCAATTGAGACGGGATTGAACAAAGTGCCAAAGGGATTAATGCAGACGTTATAGTTATCTTCAAGTAATTTCTCTCCTATTTCGTTGGCAAAACAGGATCCGAGCAGAACTATTTTCTCCTCTGTTCCCACTTTTATTCTCTTCTGTTTTGTGTTTGTCAAAGGCTGTACTATTTCTGCCGTTGTTATTCTCTTCGTTGCCATGTCTGTTTATTACTTTTATATATTTCTCTCCCCGTCTCTTCGGCCGGTTAGCCTTTTGAACTCTACAAGGTTATCTCTCTCCAGAAAGAACTTAGGGATTCTCCTGCTTTTTATTCTCTTCTAATCTCTTTTTGCCTTTAAAAACTCTCTCCACGATGGTCTGTTCCGGCTGTTCCACGGGCAGGCATTCATGCATTCATCGCATCCGAACAGCCATCCGTTGACTGCTTGTATCTTGTTGGGCATAGAGAGCAAATCAAATCTATTTATTGCCCCCTTTTGAACTCCGGTTTCGGTGTTTTTCCAATGCGCAGCCTCAATTGTAAGGTAGGAGGTACATTTGTTGGCATTGAGCGTATATGGAGCCTCCAATGCCCCCGTAGGGCAGGCCTTGATGCATCTGTCGCATTCCCCGCAATAAATTTGAGCAATCGCCTTTATTGTCCCTTTCTCTGTAAAAAATGTCGCGGTACCTGATGGCAACTCTTTATTTAGATAAAGTACCCCGATAAAGTTTCTTATTCCGCATTCAGGACTTATCAGAAAGTTGTTTTTGCCTATAAACCCAATACCTGCTTTTGCTGCCCAATAGCGTTCCAGAACCGGAGCCGAATCTACAAAGGGGCGTCCTTTAATGCTCTGATCCTCCTCCTGAAGAGTTTTAAGAATACCATATAGTTTATCCTTGATAACCTTATGATAATCTTCGCCCATGGCATATTGGGAAATTCTCTCTTTTGCCGGTTCGTGCTGTTGGAGTTGTTCGCTCTCGTGCGGCAATTCGCAATAGGCGGTGTTATTGTTATAGTGAAGATTTGCCCCTCTTTCTCTAATGTATTTATTCTCCCCGAATGGGGCAAGGAAAATTAGGATGCTTTTGGTTCCCTCTACAAGTACAGATGGATTGAATCTCTTCTCACAGTTACGCTCCAAATAGGACATATTGGCAAAATAACCTTTGTTGAGTCGCTCATTATAGTGGATAATGTCTGTTTCTGATACTTCTGTAGCCTTTGTGCAGCCGCAAGCAGAGAAGCTTGCCTTTTTGGCCAACGCAATAACCTTGTTCCATATCCATTGATTCTCCGCAGACATTGTAATTTCATTTATTTGCAAAAATAGCAATTTATATTGCCGATATCTGTTCAATTTTAATCTAAATTGATTATTTTTGCGCCCGATTTTATTTTTTAAAATAAATAGTGTAAATTTGTTAATTATTGAAACAAAAATGGATGAAATAACTATAAAACGTTATGAATTTCATTCAATATAATTATTTTAATAGTGTAAAATAGCTCTCATTATACATATTTGGCAGCCTTTCACGGTAGTTGTAAAGTATAATGTTTAGTTTTATATAAATATTGAACGAATCAAAAAAACATTATAAATGAAAAGAATATTGGTAGTTGGAGCAGGCGGACAGATAGGTACAGAGTTGGTACCTCACCTGCAGAAAAATTACGGCGAAGACAATGTTGTAGCAGCTGATCTTAAGCCGGAGATGGTTGAAAAACTCTCTAAATTTTCGCAGGCTGTTCCCGTTGATGCTCTTAATGCCGGTGCATATGCCGAGATAGTAAAGAAATACAAGATTGATGCAATTTATAATCTTGTTGCTCTTCTCTCTGCAACCGGTGAGAAAAATCCTCAACTTGCCTGGAGTATAAATATGGGAGCTTTAATCAACTCCTTGAATATTGCAAAAGAGTTAAATTGTGCTCTATTCACCCCAAGTTCAATTGGTGCTTTCGGGGAGAACACTCCTCATTACAAAACCCCTCAGGATACTGTTATGCGTCCGAATACCATATATGGTGTATGCAAGGTCTCCGGTGAGTTGTTGAGCGACTATTACTATACAAAGTTTGGTGTAGATACCAGAAGCGTAAGATTCCCGGGCATTATCTCTTATGGTGCGCTTCCAGGTGGCGGTACAACCGACTATGCAGTAGAGGTGTTTTACCATGCAAAGAGCGAGCATAAATATACTTGCGAGGTACCTGAGGATGCATACATGGATATGATTTATATGCCGGATGCTCTTGAGGCTACAACTCAGTTGATGGAGGCAGATCCTTCCAAGTTGAAGCACAGAAATAGTTTCAATATTGCCTCAATGAGTTTTACACCTGAGCAGATATTTGCTGAGATAAAGAAACGAATTCCAGATTTTACTCATAATTACAATATTGATCCTGTAAAGGCAAAGATTGCGGCTTCATGGCCCGATTGTATGGATGACAGTGCCGCTCGTGAGGAGTGGGGCTGGAATCCTAAATGGGACTTAAGCAAGATGGTTGACGATATGCTTTTGCACGTTAAATAAATTGTGAAATAGAAGAATTAACGAGGCCGGCTAAAAAATAGCCGGCCTCTCTTTATCTCAATCTTATCCTGTGCATAAGTAGTG
>CAZNBA010000071.1:0-8915 GCA_964571395.1 uncultured Muribaculaceae bacterium | reverse complement strand
TGTAGGTTACCTTTGTCTCTACACTGTTTTGAGAAATTATGAGATGAGTTTTAATAAGTTCTCTTGAATCTACCCATTTGCAACCGGCTCCCATAGAAGAGAATTTGGCTGCCAAGATTTTTGTGGAACATAACTCTCCAAAGCCCATTATTGTGTCGAGGGTACTTAGGCTGAGCTCCTTTAGATTATATACTCCACTGCAGAGACTTCTCAACTCTTTAAAATAACAGTTGAGTGTCTCAGTTACCGTGGCCCTGTAATCCACAGGAATAAGTTCCGTAATTGTAGTGAAATGAGTATGTTCAAGTTCTTTAATTATTTTCTCGTATTTTGGGCTACCTGTCTCCTCCTTTGACCGAGAGGCAGCCGTATTTCCTAATTCTATCAAACTGTTTGTAACGCCGGCAAATGCAGAGGCTACAACTATTGTTTTATCCTGTTCCAATGCACGAAATACAATTTTTCCAACCTTTTCTATGTTTGCGGTGCTGCCTATTGAGGTGCCGCCGAATTTAAGTACTTGCATATCTTTAATTATGTGTTTTTCTATAAGTTAACTGATTTTTAATTTTTATTTTGTATAAACTTTGATGAACATTTCCCCAAATCAATTATGAGATCATTCCTGCCTAATCCTTCTTGTAAACTCTTGTACGGGTCATTTTCTGCAGAACAGTTTCAATTTGCATTGGACATTCTGAGAGAAGGAATGATTATCTGTATAAAGTTTATATTTATAACAATATAGTTCAAATGTTTGTGCTAAAGTTTAATTATCAATCTGTGTAGTTCATAAAGGTATATGTTTTTTTATTATCTCCTCCAGCTGTTTGTACTCTAATAAAAAGCCGTCATGACCATATTCTGAGGAGATAATTTCGAGAGAGCATCGCTTGATTCCTTTTGCAATTCTTTGCATTTCAAGGAGCGGGAAGAGCAAGTCGCTGTCTATTGCTATGCAAAGAGTATTTGCTGTAATTCTTTTTAACGCCTTTTCTACGCCTCCTCTGTTACGTCCTATGTTATGACTGTCGACATTAAGAGATAAAGTGTAGTAGGAGTAGGCATTAAACCTCTTCACAAGTTTCTTACCTTGATAATTCTGGTACGAAGAGGCCTTTTTTGCAATCAGGAAGTCTGCATTTTCGCGCTCTTCGTTTTGAGTTGAATTATAACCTGAATAGCTTCTGTATGAGAGAAGTGCAATGGATCTTGCTGCTGCTAATCCAGCCTTGCCTCCACTAAGTTCACTATTCATCGTAAAGGTGGGGTCGGCCTCGAGTGCAAGCCTTTGAGATTGGTTAAAGGCAGTGCACCAGGGACTTACAATAGCATTGGTGGCTATGAGACATAAATTTCTAATTCTCTCCGGATTTGAAACAGCCCATTCAATAGCCTGGAATCCACCGTTTGAACCGCCTACAAGCAGATCGATGGAGTTAACAGAGAGGTGATGCCGCAATATTTCATGAGCCTTTACCAAATCTCTTATTGTGATGAGAGGAAAGTTTAGAAGGTATGGTTTACCATTTTTATTATTCGAAACCGGTCCCGTAGTTCCATAACATGAGCCTAAAATATTGGCACAAACAATGAAATATTTATCCGTGTCAAAGAATTTGCCTGGACCTACAAGAGAACTCCACCACTCCTCCGGGTTTGCGTTGGCTGTTAGGGCATGGCATATCCAGATGACCTTTTTATCTGCACTCTCATTGCAACTTACCGTATATCTTATTGTTATATTATTCAGTACCTTTCCGCATTCCAAGACGAAAGGCTGAGGATAAATATATTCTTTTTGATACATACTATAAAGTTTTAAGTGCCTGATCCAAATCCGCTTTTATATCCTCAATGTGCTCTATTCCAACGGAGAGCCGGAGCATATTTTCTCCTATTCCGGCAGCAGCGAGAGCATCTGCGCTCAATTGCCCATGTGTTGTTGATGCAGAATGTGATATCAATGTTTTATTATCTCCAACGTTAACGAGATGGGTGATAAGTTGCAGATGCTCTACAAATTTTGCTGTGGAGGCTTTGTCTCCTTTAACAGAGAAAGTGAGGACACTCCCGAATCCTTTGTCTTTGAAATATTTGATTGCGTTAGAGTGATTTTTATTCTCCTTTAACCCCGGATAATTTACCGATTCAACCTTAGGATGCTTTTCCAGCCAGCCTGCAACTTCATTGGCATTTGCAAACATGCGTTCACATCTCAGCGAAAGAGTTTCTATTCCCTGAAGCAGCAGGAATGCGTTGAACGGGCTTAAACAGCATCCCCAATCTCTCAATCCCTCCACCCGTGCCCTAATTGCAAAGGCAATGTTGGCAGAATTCGGTTTTTCCCCAAAAGCCTCCCAGAATTTTAAACCATGGTAGGACTCTGACGGTTCAGTAAATGAGTCGAATTTTCCGCTGCCCCAATTGAAATTGCCGCCGTCAACTATTACGCCGGCGATACTGTTACCATGTCCTCCAATCCATTTTGTGGCTGCGTGAGTTATTACGTTGGCTCCAACTTCTACCGGTTTAAAAAGATAACCACCGCAGCCGAAGGTATTATCTACTATCAAAGGTATTTTATGCTTATGGCATATCTCTACAAGTATATCGAAATCAGGGATATAAAAATCCGAATTTCCTATGGTTTCAACAAAGATTGCCTTAGTCTTTTTATCTATCAATTCTTTGTAGGAGTTGTAGTTACGTTTATCTGCAAATCTGAATTCTATTCCGAATTTTTTGAAGCTGTTTTTGAACTGGGCATAGGAGCCTCCATACAATGAGGAGGATGATACTATATTGTCTCCGTATTGAGCAATATTCTGTATGGCAATGAATTGTGATGCAAGACCTGATGAAACAGCAAGTGCCGCAGTGCCTTTTTCCAATGCTGCCATTCTTTTTTCAAAGACCTCAGTAGTAGGATTGGACATCCTTGAATAGATGTGCCCCTCCTCTTTAAGTTGAAAGAGGTCGGCAGCTTGTGATGTGTTTTTAAAGATGAATGAAGCGGTTTGGTGTATTGGTGTTACGCAACTGCCATGGCTATCTGAATAGCAGCCTGCGTGTGTTTGAATTGTTTCGAAATGTAATTTTTTCATAATAATGTTTTGCAATATCATTTAGTATCAACTATGTATAGAGATCACTATACATGAATTGTCGAGGTACTGCCTCGTTTTTTTTGATATATTGATTGTTGGGAATCCGGCTCTAACGGCCGGACCCGGTGCGTAACCGGGCATAAAAAGAGATATGCATCTTACCGATGCATTCGCATAGACATTGCGCTGATTAATATGAGTGATTTCTCTTTCACTTTGGCAAAGGTATGAAATTTTTCATAGAAACAAATTTTAAGCTCTCCGTTTTAGTCTTAAATCAAAACCACCCCTGATGCAAATAATTGTAACAGAGGTGATTTCTTTATAAAGAAAGTGTTTGTCCTTTTTTAATATTATTTTCCAACTCGTGTTGAGGTGTCATCTCTCTTGTTGTTTGTGCGTCCCTTTTGTTTAACATTACCGAACATATAGCGGACACCTAATGTGATTTTTTGTTTACATTGATTCTGCCTAAGTTTATATTTGGTATCTGAAGTGGTGAATTTCACATTTGGCCCGTACCCTTTGAATATATCATCCATTGATAGAGATAAGGTTAGCTTGTTGTTAAGCATACTCTTTTTGATGCCGGCATATACAATAAGCATAGGCTCTAATTTGAGATTTCCAATTCTCATACCTCTGATATAGTTTGCATTTGTCTCAATTTTAAATCCTTTGGGAAGTACTGCTGTCAGCCCCGTTGAGAGTTGAGTCATTAATTGGGTGTTGTTTACTGCTTCTGTAGTGCTATTCTTGTTGCTTTTGGTATTTAGAGAAAAGAGACTGGCGTTAAGATCATAAAATAATACCTCTTTAATTATCGGGAACTCTGTAATAGAAAGTGAAGCTCCTGCAAGTGTGATACTTCCGTAGTTTTTCCAGATAATTGTCTTGGTTCCTGTATTTTGGTCTATTGTAGCATCTTGCATGATATGGTCCTTGGTCTTCATGTAGATGGCAGAAAGAGTCAGAAAGGATTTAAAGCCGGCAGATATGTTTAAATTGTGAGAGTACTGTGGTGTAATATTAGGGTCACCAACCATAACGCTATTGGCGTCCATATATTCTCTGAATGGATTAAGATGATAGAAACTCGGTCTGTTCAGTCTTCTTGTGTAGGATACCGACAATCTCCAGTTCTTATTTGGAGTATATCCCATGTAAACCGTTGGGAAAAGGTCGATATAATTGTTGGTTGTTACCGTGTCTGCTGAGATCCAATTTCCATTGGATTTTGTGTATTCTGCTCGCAAACCGGCAACCGCACTGAATTTTGGACTTATCTGATAACTGATTGAGAAATAGCCTGCAGCCACGCTCTCTTCATATTTGAATTTGCTGCTCATATTGTTATTGTTTACAAATATGCCATTTAAACTATCCTTTTGAACCATATCATTGTCAGTAGCAGATCTTACGAATTTTGCCCCTGCTTCTATCGTTCCCTTTTTGAAAAATGAATGTTTGTAATCTACCTTTGCGGAGTAGATATTGACGTACTGTTCTTGTTGGGTTTTAAGGGCGTTGCTGTATATAAGAGTTGTAGGATTATAATATGAGTTTGATTGGTATCCTTTACCGCCAATATCGTAATAACCGTAATCCAAGTTGAAGGTAAGGTCTGATGTTTCACTGAAGGTACGTGTGTAATATAGATTGGCATCAAAACCTTTGTATGAATTTGGTTGCTCGATAATGCTTTTTGAATATAAAGTTTTAACTCCGTTTTTATAGGTCTCTATCCATGAGTCATTTGCAGAATTGGTTAAAATGTCTGAGTTAACTGAAGCGAGGAATCCTATGGTGTTTTTATCATTCAGATAGATATCAGATCCGGCTTTAACGTAGTGACTGTTTGAATGACCTTGAAAATAACTATTGGATAATTGTCTTGTATCAAAGTTGTTACCATAATTATTGTCGGTCTTCATAATAGTGTATCGAGGAATAAATGAGCCGGAATAGTTAATATACGTGTTGGCGTTTTTACTTCTGTAATTAAGATCGACAGAACCTTTTGCACCGTCATATCTGTTTCTATCGGGAAGCGCGATAGAATTTGCATTTATGCTGCCGTATACTCCCTTGACAAATTTCTTTTTTGTCTTTATGTTTATTATTCCTCCGCTACCTGATGCATCGAACTTGGAGGAGGGATGTTGCATTATCTCTATTTTTTCTATCGTGTTTCCGTCCAATGCAGAGAGTATGCTTTCAAGTTGGGAACCGGTCATGTTTGAAGGACGTCCGTCTATCCATATAGCTACTTCCTGCCCATTTAATTTAACATTCCCATCCTGGTCTATTGAGACACCCGGAGCCTTTTTGATTATATCGTATCCATTGCTTGTTGTTGCCATAATTGATTGGCTTACATTCATGACTACCTTGTCGAGTTTCTGCTCTATAAGAGGTATTTTTGCTGTTACAACTGCCGCTGCAAGAGTTTTATTATCGACCTCGAGCTCCAACTTCCCCATATCTACGGGGTCATTTCCTGCCTCGAGAGTTACCTCAATCTCTTTAAATCCTATGAATGAGATTCTTACTTTATATGAGCCCGATACAGGGGTTACTACTTTAAAATTACCCTTGTCGTCTGTTGTTGCGCCGGCAACTATTTTGTTCTCCTGTGTGAGAATGGTGACAGTTGCGTATGCGAGGGGATCTCCATTGGATTTTTCTATCACGGTACCCTTGATATCGGCCTTGAATCCCTTTGCAAGCGCTTCATTTGTAATGGCCGAATAAAAAAGTGATATAATTAATGTGCAGATTATTAGTGTGTTACGTTTCATTGTGATGTGAGTTTATCATTTCGTGTCTTTTGTGCTTTTTAGATTCAGCAGAGTTCTTTGTGAGTTTGTTAGCTCTTTTTGAACTTTTGCTGAGGCAGATTTTAGACGCGATATTTAAAATTCGTTACAAGTCTTTTTTATTTTTGGTTGTTGAATAGTTGTTCCAATTCTTTGAACTCTATTCCAAGAATTTTCATTTTTCTTATGAATAGGGGGGCCTCCTCATTCATGAACTCTTTGCGTTGCGCCTTAAGTATTTGTTCTTTGGCATTTTCGCTTACAAAATATCCGATACCTCTTTTGTTGTATATGATATTCTGATTCTGCAAGTAATCGTAAACGCGTACAATTGTATTGGGATTTACTCCGAGCGTTACTCCTAACTCCCTTACCGAGGGAATTCGTTCCTGTTCCGGCCATAGGCCGTTGATAACCTTTTCGTAAAGAGAGTCGGCTATCTGCAGGTAAATTGGTTTGTTTGGGTTGAATTCCATGGTTTACGATTTATAGTTGTTGCCTTTTTATTCTCCTGAATGTAATGAAATACATTGATGCAAAGAAGAGGTACCACAACGTGTAGAGTGTGTAGAAGAATGTCTTATACTTTTGCTGCATCATAATATTATCCAGCTCTGAGTTGCTAAATGAATGGTGTATTTGCTGTTCATTTATAGACAGGTTGTTTGTATCGTTCTCCTCCTGGTTGGCAGCTGTCTCTTTATTTGTCGGTTTGTTTTCCTGTTTTTCAAGCAGATCTCCGTTTATCAAATTAGGGTTTTCGGTTTTAGTTGATATTGTTACAACATTATTATTTTTATTCTGTACACTAATGGATTCTATATTGGTGTACCTGTTTTTAATTTCTGTTCTGTAGAAATATGTACCTATTAATGCCCCGGATATAAATAATATTGCCAAAGTTGATAAAATCGTCTTTCCTGCCTTGTTCTTTCTGAAAAGCATATTTCCGCATAGAGTGGTGCTTTGGAACATGATTATGGTAAGTAGTACCTTTATGTTGTCCCATGTTATAAGTTCCGGAGTGAAGAGGAATTTGCCGTTATAAAACCTGTTAGGTATTAGTGCCATAATTGTATCTACTATCAAATATGAACCAATAAATATAATAGGAGTTAAAATTGAACAGATGAATAACATCGACAAAAATTTCTCAAGTCCGGATGCCGGAAGCATTATATAGTCTACTCCTCTTTTACGGTGATTCGCGTTTTTATACATTATAAATGGAACGATGTATAAAAGGATGAAAGTCAAGACTCCTATGACATATATTCTTGTTTCTATGCTAACTTCGTGGCCACCTAATATGGAGCGTAGCATAAGGTTAAAGGGCATGATAGCGGTTAATATAATCAGCGGAGAAATAGCTTTTTTACCGTAGGTATTTAAATCGCTTTTTACCGTTTTGCAGTATCTGTTAAAATTAAATATTTCGTTCATTGTAATCTCTTTTAACGGGTTATTATTTATTACTTGTAAAGAGTTGTTTGATTCTCTCTTTGTTTGCAAGAGTGCAATTGAATAGTCCCTCAAGATCTACATTGGTCTCAAGACCGCTCTTGTTCTCTGTTACGGTTAAATAACCGTTTAATGTTTGTTCACTATATAGAGCGCTATTATTTTTCTGCGGTTCTATGCCGAAATGTAGTTTCCCGGAAATAGTGGCTATGGATTCGTTCATAAGTACGCCACCTCTGTCGAGGATAATTATTGGGTCTATCAAGTTTTCAAGATCTCTTACTTGGTGGGTAGAAATAACTATTATCTGATCCTCTCCTGCGTTTTGAGCAATAAGTCTTCTTAGTATGACTTTAGATGGGATATCGAGTCCGTTGCTCGGCTCATCCATAAGTAGGATTTCTGTTCCGGTAGCGAGGGCAAAGGAGATAATTGCTTTCTTCTGTTGTCCGAAGGAGAGTTTTGTGAATTTTGCCGATGTTTCTACATCCAACTCTTTTGCCATCGATTCAAATTTATCCATGCTGAAATGAGGATAAAAGATTCCCATGTTTTTTGCGTAAGTCTTTATAATGGTATCCGGACCAGAGAAATCCTCAGGAAGGAAATAGATATTGCTAAGAAATGACGGTTCGCGTTTGAACGGTAGATATCCGTTAACTGTGCAACTGCCGTTTTTCAGTTTCAGAAGACCGGAGATGAGTTTGAGTAAAGTGGATTTGCCAACGCCGTTTTGCCCGAGTAGTCCGTAAATCATCCCCGGTTCCAATGTCATAGTTACATTATCAAACACCATGTGTTTGCCGTAACTAAAATTGATGTTCTTAATTTCAATCATATAACTTAATACTATTGTTTATTACTCTTTTTCTTTTGCAGCGATTATCGTCACTCTATAGGTTGTGTCTCTTTGTCGCCATGTGTACTACTGTATTAGTACACCACAAAGATATGTAAATAATTTTCACATGTGCAAATTTTTTTTTATTTTTTTTGAAAATATTTCAAACTTTTTTCATAAAACTTTGGTATTTACCACATATACAATAATATATAATAATAAGAAAAATATATTAAAAGATTACATCAAGTTATTCCCTTGTAAAAATGTATATCTTTACTTCTCCTCCTGACGTGAAATATCATTGATTATTGGTTCATTATCGGTATATGTCTTTGCAGTGAAGCCCACCTTCTGACGTAATATGTCATTGTTTATTGGCTCTTTCTCTAATATATGTATAAAAAATGGCTGTTAATGTAAAATAATAATTGGTTCATGTATTTGGCTGATAATACGTATTTTATTAATTTATTTTACTATAACTTTACTTGAAATTTGTTTCAACTTTACAAAAACTTCATTTGGGCTTTACCGTAATTAAGTTACATAATTCATTAATTAATAAACATATGGAAAAAATAAAAGCGAACTACATGCCTCCCATGATAGAGGTGATACAATTCAAAACAGAGAAAGGCTTTGCCACAAGTGGCTCAAGTGAGGACTTTGGCAGCGGAGACG
>CAZNBA010000070.1:0-10322 GCA_964571395.1 uncultured Muribaculaceae bacterium | reverse complement strand
CGTTTCCGAATTTTGAGAAGCCTTCGGTTACTATTATATCTACGTTTTCTATGAAGCATCCGGCTCCAATCTTGTAATTTGCAATGTAGTTGTGTACATTTTCTATGTAGCAATCATCGCCTATCTCAACATTGTGCAGCGCAACGTTTCTTATTCCTGCCTTTTTAAGGACTCCTCCGGCGAGTTCGAATACCTTTAGAAATCTTCCCATTCTTATTGCGCCACTGAAGCTGCTTTCGCGTACTCTACCCGGAGTGAACTCCTCTGTTACCTCCACGAGGTCCCAATTTTTGCAACTGCATCCTTGTGACTCGAGAATGCGTATTTCGTCATTTCTTAATTTTCTGTAATTCATAAGTTTATTGTTATCTGGTAGGTTTGTAGTCATATAAATCTTTTTTGTTTGGGATTTATTTAAATTAAAAGCTGTTTTGAATTTTTATCTTTTTTATTAGTACTTTTTTGTCTCTTGGTAAGGTTTTTCCTTGCTTTTGTGACTTAAAGGTAAAAATAAATTTGTTATAAAAATTCAAAACAGCTCTAAAATGATTTTATCGTTTATAGCCTATCGCAAGGAGTTTTAGTTTACTTGTATCTCCTGTACGATTATTTCTTGTGATCCGTCGCTGTATTTCAGTACGGCTTTTATTACGTGCTCACCCTTTGTCAGGGTTATCTTGTTTCCGCCTTTTTGTTCTGCGTTGTCGAAGTACCAGACAATTGATTCTGGTTTGTCTTTGCTCTCTGCAAGGGTCAATGCAAGTTCTTCTCCAACTGTGTAGCTTTCCTTTATACCGGAGATAATGTTGTATCCGAAATCATAGAAGGTGCTTGACGCATCATATACGTTGAAGGAGATTATGAGACTGCAATTATTCTCTGCAAGGTCATCCCAACTGTTGCCATCGTTTGATGAAACCAAGCCTGCTCCGGGTGAAGTTCCTTCTGCACATGCCAAAGGAAACTTGCTGTCGCTGTTTCTGAGTGAATACCCTACCTTGATATCGGTATTTGCAGGAATGAATAGATTTGCAGCGGAGATATCTACTGTATTCATGCTGCCGAATCTTGGTGACGGGATATTTTGTACAAGTACTTTTTGAGTTCCAAAATAGACTATTGCATCTACGCTGTATGCCGATGTACCACCTATTGTGAAGGAGATTGTTGTAAGTTTCTTGCCTACATGTGAGGTAAGTTCGGCTGCCGTCATCTGAACCACGCCGAGTATTGTTATGCCTGTTTTATTGTATCCAAGGAATTGTGAGGCGCTGCCAGAGTATTTTTTAACCTCTTCGTATTTGCTCTCGCTGTTGTCGTACAATAGAATTGTTGGATAGTAGTACCCTTTTTGTGCCATTGTCATTGTTTGCGAGGTAATGTTATATCCTTCGCATTTTACTTCTATTTGTGCTTCGGAGAGTTCTCCGCAATCGATCAGAAATTTTCCGTTGTGATCCGTTGTAGCTGTAAGTGTTGATTGGTTTGCATATGATACTACTTTACGCATTACGCTTATTGCACCGTTTGCCGATATAGAAGTCTTTACTCCGCTAACTGTTACTACGGCTCCTGTAATAGGGAAACCGGATGCATTGACGATTTGTCCGTTTATTTTTCTTGAGTTGTCTACAGTAAGATTGAAAGCGATGTTTTTTCCTGTTTCAGTAATATTTGTGAGGTTATATCCTGTAGGGTTGCCGTTCCATTCTATTGCTGCCGGTTGGGTGCTGCTTGTAAATGAGGTGACATTGCTTGATCCAGGGAATGTCATTTGACTTTTGGACGGATTTTTTGATTCCGGAATTGCTTCTACGATATCACAGCATTGATGTGCGGCATATGCATTAATTTCTTTTCCTGTTGCCCACCTGAGTTTTGCAGTCATACCGTTTACAATATTGTTGGATTGGTCAATATGATATATTAACATTCCGTGAGCAGGAAGGTATTTGTCCCATCCCTCCTGTTGTCTGTTTTCATAAAGGAAGAATTCACCTGTATTGGTAGTGGAGGTCATATATACCTTATTGTTGAGATTGATGGGTTCGAGTGTATAGTTTCCTCCAACTTCCAATTCGGTTGCCTTATTAGTCCAACCTAATATATTTCTCTCTACCCATGTAAGGAATGGAGGTGTTTTACCTTCGTTAAGATAGTTTCCTGAGGCCATAAGTGAAAAGTAGGATAATCCGTTACCACTGCCGTTAGTTTCATAATCGGTGTCGTATAAGTCGGGAAGGCCGATAGTATGACCAAACTCATGGCAGAAAGTACCTATTCCACACATTGTTGAACCACTGGCTCCTTTCAGTTCTGATGAGCAGGAGTATCTGCCTAATTTTTTCCCGTCGAACGTATCATTGCTTGTTATGCCATATGCGTGTGGCCAAATTGTTCCTGTTGCTCCCTCTGCCATATTGTGTCCTGCAAAGTAGAAGAAGATATTGTCAATAGTGCCGTCTCCGTTATCATCATATTTTGAAAAATCTACGGAGGCGTCTGCAAGTTTACAAGCCTCAATAAGGAGATCTCTTGCTCCTGGAGTTTCGAAGCCTTTATTGTTTGAATAGTAGGCGAGAGGTTGACTTACTTTGTATGGCCCTATTACATCGAATTCAGGTGTGAAAACTCCCTTTGAATTTTCTGCATAATATTGTGCTACAGAACCTGTTCCGCCGTTATCGGTATAACCTGTCTGGTTAAGCATATTGCTGAATGCCGTATTTGCGGAGGCAATGGTAAATGGAGTGTCGGAGAACTCTATGAGAACTACAAGTGTATGTTTGCTTCCTGAAACTGCATTCAACGAAGAAGCATTGCCTTGTACGCTCTGTTGCAGAATATTGCCATTGTTTTGTCTGAGGGCGTTGCTTACCTGCTCGCGTAGTTTGTTAGCTCTGTTGATTGCCGCTGCAGGAGGAGTGACAGGTGATGTTGAGTTACCTGATTTTGTTATAGAGTAGAAACCTGAGGCCTTTACTGTAGTGGCTTTAATCAGTCCGTTAGCATCGAAATTTGCGTAGTAGTAGTAACCGTCTGCAGCTTTTGTGACCAGTCTGTTTCCACATACTGTCCAACTGAGAAATTCATCTCCGAAGACTTGTATGGTTATTTTTGAGCCGTCGGGTTGTGTAACAGATATTGGATAAGGATATGCTTTTGTAGCTTCTGCTTTATTTGCAAATGAAAAGAGCAATCCTATTGTTAGTATTAGAATAAATATTTGTTTCATACAATTAAATAATTTCATCTTTATTATTTAAATAAATTAGTTAATACCAGATCTTTACTTTTTTATTATTATACCGATTCCGCTCTCAGAATCAAATAGCCAAACTGTTCCGCTCTTTGTCTGAACTACATTGGCTTTGAATGGTATATTGCGTCCTATTTGTGAAACATAGTTCTGAATGAGTCTGGTTTCGAAATAGTCGGCCATATCCAATTTAACGGGGATACTGTTTAAAGTAAAGTAGTTTTTGTTCTTTATGCTTTGTACTCTGAAAGATCTTGTTTTGGTGCTGATTTTTGAGGAGTACTGGTCTTTGAATCTGTTGTATGTGACCTTTCCGTTTGCATTGTCGTAGTTATATATTCCCGGAAGAGTCTCAGAAAGGAAGGGTAGTGTATTATAAAAGGCTTGATAAAGATTTAAAGTATCGGATTTGCCTGTGGTGATATCCTTTACAATTAGCAGTGCTTTTTTGAATTTATCTGTTGAGTTTTCACTCATTGAGAGTGCTTTGCTGTCGTTTCTAAAGCTTTGTGTTGTGGCTTCGTTCAGCCATTTTTCCTCATCTGCGATAGAGGTGGAGTATTCTTTGTTTGCTCTTAGATAAACATCAATGCTGGTAGTATTTTTTGTAATGCTCAGCGTATCAGGCAGGAGAATGTTTTTTCTCTCAGGGTATTGGAAGATTTGTACGATATCTGTAACTGCTCCGTTCTCAATAATAATTTGTCCGGTTCTTCCCGTTCCCTTGCCTGCCGAAAAGCTTATCGCACTGAAGCCGTTGCTCTCGGTTGCTTTTGTTGTTGATTGTGAAAGCCATGTGTATTCTTCCGGGATGGTTATTTTACATTTATCGTAATTCTTTACTTTAATTATAAAATCCCCACCTGCTTCAGGAACCTCAATTCTGCCTCTTGATGCAAGATTGGATTTGAGAGGTCTTTGTGATACAGTAGCATATAATGTTGTACCTCCTGAGATGAATTTGACAAGAACGCTTCTCTCTTCACTTGAAGAGTTGTCTGTTTTTTTTGTGAAGTTGATTTTGATTACTCCGGCCTCTCCGCTTGTCTTGTCCATTGTAACCCAATCGCTTGCGGAAGACCCTGATACAAATGATGCCTGCCATGCGTCACCCGTAGTAAGAGTGATACTCTCATTGTCCGCCACGGTTATGTTGGTTTCTGAAATTGAAAATGTTCCCTTGTCGGGGATAATTTGTTTCTCCTTACTACATGATATTGTTATTATTACCAATAATAGGAGTGGAAGGTAGTGTTTTAGTAGTGTTTTTTTCATAAACGGTTATAAATTTTAAAATAATCGTGAATAGTGAAAAATATCCTATTCGCAACTTAGTGGTTGTGAGTAGTTTTATATAGTTACGTATAAGATTACTAATTTGGTGCTCAGGTGTAAAATTACTAATAGGGAATATTTTAGCACTTTTCTTAGTACAAATATAATATTTTTTTCTCTCAACAAAACTAATTTTCAATATGACAAATGAATTTACTATTATAATGAGTCAAATTTATTTAATTCCTAATCTTCAAATTTTAATGTGGAACTAATGACCTTATATTAATATCTTTTCTATTTATAGTTGACCTCTTAAAGAAAGTGGCTCTTTTCTTATTGTGGCAGATTAATATTTTTAGTATTTTTGTAAAATTTTAGAGCAGATTCTTAGCTCTTTGTAAATATATAGATAATAGTTTAACAGGATGAAACATTTTGGACTAATCGGTGTTGCGGGTTATATAGCACCGCGACATCTGAAGGCAATTAAAGAGACAGGTAATCAGCTTGTTTCTGCATATGACAAATTTGACAGCGTGGGGATTATGGATAGTTATTTTCCGGAGGCGGCCTTTTTTACGGAGATGGAGTTGTTTGATCGTCATAATTCTAAGCTTAAAGGTAGCCCCAATCAACTCGATTTCATCTCAGTGTGTACTCCAAACTATCTCCATGATGCTCATATCAGATATGGATTGCGTTTGGGAGCCAATGTTATTTGCGAAAAACCGGTAGTGCTTAATCCTTGGAATATAGAGGCTTTGGAGAAAATCGAGAGGGAGACAGGCCATAATATTTATACAATTTTGCAATTGCGTCTGCATGATTCTATTGTGGCTCTGAAAAAGCGTATTGCCGAGGGACCCAAGGATAAGATCTATGATGTTGACCTTACCTATATTACATCGAGAGGCAATTGGTATTATACCTCATGGAAAGGGGATGTGCATAAGAGCGGAGGTGTTGCAACAAATATCGGAGTCCATTTTTATGATATGCTTCAGTGGATTTTTGGTCCTGTACAGGAAAATATCGTACATGTGATCTCTCATGACAGGGTTGCAGGCTATCTTGGACTCAAAAGGGCGAGAGTAAGATATTTTCTTAGTATTAACGCTGATAATTTGCCTGAGAATGCTGTTCAGGGTGAGAAACGTACTTATAGAACAATTATGATAGATGGGGATGAGTTTGAGTTCAGTGCAGGGTTTACGGAACTTCATACTAAAAGTTATCAGAATATTCTATCCGGTGACGGGTTCAGAATCTCTGAGGCACGCAATTGTATTGAGATAGTTCATGATATAAGAAACAGTACCCCGATAGGGCTTAAAGGGGATTATCATCCTCTTGCAAAATTGCCGTTGGCAAGGCATCCGTTTGGCTGGTAACGGTCTGGGCGATAATTTTTTTACATATGAAATTTGTAGATCTTCGTACGCAGTATGATAAAATAAAGAGTGAAATTGATGCCTCCATCAAGGAGGTTATTGATAGCACTGCGTTTATTCATGGTCCTCAGGTGGAGCGGTTCGAGAGAAGTCTTGCCGCTTTTACCGGTTCAAAGTATGTGATTTCTTGTGCGAATGGTACCGATGCTCTTCAGATTGCCTTGATGTCGATTGGTCTTAAGCCTGGAGATGAGGTTATTGTACCTGCTTTCACTTATGTGGCTACTGCAGAGGTTGTGGGGCTGTTAGGGCTCGTCCCTGTTATGGTGGATGTGGACAGGCGTAGTTTTAATCTCTCGGTCACAGGTCTGGAGAGGGCCTTAAGCAGCCGTACAAAGGCGATTGTGCCAGTGCATCTTTATGGACAATGTGCAGATATGGAGGCTATTCTTGAGTTTGCGCGGGCCAATGGGTTGTATGTTGTGGAGGATAATGCTCAGGCTATTGGTGCAAAGTATCACTTTTCCTCTTGTGATGCGGTTAAGCGTCTTTGTCCAAAAAGTGCTGAGAAATCTGCTATCCTCTCTTCTGGTACGATGGGTGATATTGGTTGTACCTCCTTTTTCCCCTCAAAGAATTTGGGTTGTTTTGGTGATGGCGGGGCTCTTTTTACAAATAATGATGCTCTTGCGGAGCGCATTAGGATGATTGCGAATCACGGACAGAATATAAAGTATCATCATCGTCTAATCGGGTGCAACTCGCGTTTGGATACCTTGCAGGCGGCTGTTTTGGAGGTCAAACTCAGGTATTTACAGCAATATGCAAAGGCGCGCTACGATGCGGCAAGTTATTATACATCGGGTTTAGAGGCTGTTTTGAGTACTCTTTCGCTTCACGACGATGTTATGGCTACTCCTTTTGAGGTTCCTTATTCTACGCATGTGTATCATCAGTATACTTTGAGGGTAAAATCCTCCATGAGAGAGGCTCTTAAAAGTTTTCTCGCTGAGGGAGGTGTGCCTACAATGATTTATTATCCTCTTCCGTTGCAGGATCAGGAGGCTTTCAGGAGTATTGCACGTGCCTCTGGAAGTTTGAAAATTTCGAGTGAGTTGTCCTCTTCGGTATTATCTTTGCCTATGCATACCGATCTTACCCGTGAGCAGATGGATTTGGTGATAGGTCGTATAGGAGAGTTTTTAAAGAGTGAGGTAACCCGACATTTTTAGTTTTTGATAATTATATCCTTTTGGGACAATTTATATGATAAATGATCTTTTAAATAAAAGGGCAAAACTCGCTTTGGTTGGTCTCGGATATGTGGGACTCCCAATAGCGCTGGAGTTTGCAAAGAAGGTTTCCGTAATAGGATTCGATATAAACAGGGAGCGCCTTGATATGATGTGTCGAGGTACTGATCCATGCAGAGAGTTGCCTGATGAGGCCTTTCGCGGTGTGGATATTAAGTTTACCTCTTCTCTGGAGGAGCTTGGTGAGGCCTCTTTTTTTATTGTCGCGGTACCTACTCCGATTGATAAATATAATAAGCCTGATTTGGGACCATTGATTGGTGCTACAAGGAGTGTGGGAAAGGTCCTTAAGAGAGGGGATTATGTGGTTTATGAGTCGACAGTCTATCCTGGCTGTACGGAGGAGGATTGCGTTCCTGTTTTGGAGCAGCTTTCAGGACTCAAGGCTGGTGTGGATTTTAAGGTGGGCTATTCTCCGGAGAGAATCAATCCGGGTGAGAAGGTGCATACTTTGCCCAATACGGTGAAGATTGTTTCTGGTTGTGATGCTGAGGCATTGGATGAGATAGCTGCAGTGTATGAACTGGTTGTAAAGCCAGGTGTGCATCGTGCTCCCAATATTAAGGTGGCTGAGGCGGCAAAGATTATAGAGAATACACAGCGCGATGTGAATATTGCTCTGATGAATGAGCTTTCTATAATTTTTAGCAGAGTTGGAATTAATACTTATGATGTTCTGGAGGCGGCGGGAACAAAGTGGAACTTTTTGAAGTTTTATCCCGGGCTTGTGGGAGGGCATTGTATTGGTGTTGATCCTTATTATCTTGTACACAAGGCAAGTGAACTGAAATATCATCCGCAATTGATAAATGCAGGCCGTTTTATTAATGATACCATGGGCGGTTATATTGCCAAGAAATTGGTAAAGAAGATGATATCGTTGAAAACTCCTATTCTGGGTTCTAATGTACTTGTGATGGGCGTTACTTTTAAGGAGAATGTTGCGGATATCCGAAATTCCAAGGTGGTGGATATTATAAATGAGCTTAAAGATTTTGGAGTTAATGTTGATGCTGTTGATCCGCGTGCCGAGTCTGTTGAGATGAAGCGTATGTATGGGATTGGGTTGTTGAATAGTGCGGAACTTCTGGCAGGTAAGTTGACTAAAAAGTATGATGCTGTGGTTGTTGCAGTTGCACATGAGGAGTACAGGACTCTCGACGAGGGGTTCTTCCGTTCAGTTACTGTTCCGGAGGCTGTGCTTGTGGATGTTAAGGGCATCTTTAGAAATAAGATACAGAAGATGGTTTATTGGAGTTTATAATTTAAATATTTGTGTCGTGAATTTTGTTAAAACTGAGATAGAGGGCGTTTATATTCTTGAGCCCAAGCTCTTTTCTGATGCAAGGGGCTATTTTTACGAGAGTTTTTCCGAGAGGGAATTTTTAAAGGGAATAGCCGGTGTTGAGTGTGATGGTTTAGGTAATGGAGAGGGGTTGTGTCGGTTTGTTCAGGAGAATCAGAGCAAGAGTTGCTATGGTGTTGTACGCGGTCTGCATTTTCAGAGGCCTCCTTTTGAGCAGAGCAAGTTGGTGAAGGTGGTGAAGGGGAGTGTTCTGGATATTGCTGTGGATATCAGGAGAGGCTCTCCAACTTTTGGGAAATATGTGGCTGTGGAGCTTACTGAGGATAATCATAAGCAGTTTTTTATGCCGCGTGGTTTTGCACATGGTTTTTCTGTTTTGAGCAATGTGGCTGTGTTTGAGTATAAATGTGATAACTATTATGCTCCGGAGTACGAGGGAGCCATTGCCTGGGATGATCCCGATCTTGCCATAGACTGGCAGATTCCTGCCGAAAATATTATTCTTTCGGAGAAGGATAAGCATCATCCACTTTTGGTCGATTTGGTTTTGAATTAGCCATTTCCGGAGATTTATTATATATTTGCAATCTTGTAATCGGACAGGTTTTCTGCCTCCTGTCCTAAATTTAAACATAATGTCGCTTAATATACTTGTAACAGGTGCCAATGGCCAGCTTGGAAATAAATTGAAGGAGTTAGTGTGTGGTCCTACACCTGTTGTAAATAGATATTTTTTTACTGATATTGCTGATCTTGATTATCAGGGTTATTCAAAGTTGGATATTACTTGCAGTGAGGCTGTAGAGGATTTTGTCGGGGTACATGATATTAATGTCATTATCAATTGTGCGGCCTATACAAATGTAGAGCGGGCCGAGGATGATTTTGCCACTGCCAATCTGCTTAATAATGTTGCTGTTGGAAATCTTGCGCATGCTTGTGCCGGGGCCGGCGCTACGTTGATTCATATCTCTACTGATTATGTGTTCAATGGCAAGGGGCATGCTCCGTACAAGGTGGATGAGACTCCTGATCCTATTGGGGTTTATGGCAAGACAAAGTATGCCGGAGAGTTGTCTGTTCTTAAAAGCGGGTGCAAATCTATTATTATCAGGACAGCGTGGCTTTATTCTGAGTATGGTAATAATTTTGTGAAGACGATGATAAAGTTGACCTCTTCCAAGTCTCAGATAAGTGTTGTGAATGATCAGACCGGTACTCCGACATATGCAGGGGATCTTGCCGGGTTGATTTTTGATGTTGTGGAACAGGGACGCATGGTTGGGAACGAGGGGATTTATCACTTTACCGATGAGGGTGTTTGTACATGGTATGATTTTGCTGTAAAGATTGCCGGATTGGCCGGAACTCTGGCTCCTGAGGGGGGATGTGTGATTAGCCCTTGTACAAGTGAGGAGTTTCCGTCTAAGGTTACCAGGCCCACCTATTCTGTTCTTGACAAGTCGCTTGTTCTTAGCAGATTCGGTTATAAGATTCCGCAGTGGGAGGAGAGTTTGAGTGTGTGCATGAGAAGATTACTCTCTTGTGAGTAATGAGGGTATACTGTTGTGTGTGAGTATGAGATTATCCTGTTGTGTGTGAGTAGATTATACTCCGTTATGCGGGTACGGGGTATTACAGATGTGAGTATGTGCTACTTTTGTGGGGGATCTCTTGTGTGAGTATGAGATTATCCTGTTGTGTGTGAGTAGATTATACTCCATTATGCGGGTACGGGGTATTGCAGATGTGAGTGTGTACTACTTTTGTGGGGA
>CAZNBA010000069.1:8252-10756 GCA_964571395.1 uncultured Muribaculaceae bacterium | reverse complement strand
GGAAATGATTATCAAATCTAAAAAAGAAACTATTAAAAATATGCAAGAACCATGAAAACAATAATTTACACATATTTTTTTACTTTTCTGTTTAACACTATGAATTTAAATGCTCAATGTCAAATACATATTGATACCATCTCGTTTTGTTATTTTAATAGCATTACCGAACAAAACCAAATAATAGATATTTATAAAATAAGAAATAACTCAAACGAAGATTATTTAACTTGGGTGTCATTAGCACCGATAAATAACAGAACAAACATTGAATTGATGCACGATTTCTTTAAACAGAGAAAAGGCGATTTCAATTTTATGGAAATGGTATATGAAAATTTATTAGATGCGCAAAGGATTAGCATAGGGTACTCATTTATTAAAAATATTACGGCAGGTAAGACATTTTCATATATTATTGCTAAAACGAATACAGATTCGATACTTTATAAAAACAGAATTATTGTTATAAGCAAGGAAGAAGTAGAACGGTATTTAAAAATGAAAATAGATGAAAAATATTTTTTCCAATCATCCAGTATTGTTTTAACAGAAAAGGAATTTATCAAAGAAGAGTAAACTACATTAAAAAAGCATTTAAATAAACCCCACACTATTTTAATCAAACTATCATAAAAACAAAAATAAAACAGTGTTACAATGGGGTTGTAAGAAGTTCTTCTGAAAATTGTATCTAACTTTGACTTGATATGGTTTAAACGATGAAACTAAACAAAAGCATATTACTGCTGCTAACGGCATTTACAATAGAAACATTTGTCGGGGTACTATATGCAAATACATATAGTAGCAATGTAAAGAGTAATTACCTGTATGCCTTAGACTATGGTGCAAGACACTACGACCCATCGCTGGCAAGGTGGATGACACCGGACCCGATGGCAGAGAAATACTATCCTTTGACACAATATAACTATTGCGGGGGGAATCCGGTGAAGTTTGTGGATCCTGATGGAAAAAAAGTGCTGTCAGCTTCACCTTTTTCGGACAGTTTTGAAACAGTATCATAAAATGGGAAGTTGACACTCGGTTTTACAGTTCGGCTGCCTTTTGCATTTTGGCTTTTATCTCTGCTGTACACAGATTGCCTGTGCTTCCTTTGTGTGTGTGATTCAGCATTTTGACAGTTGTGTCTGCATTGCTGTTCTTTTCGGCTGCACAATATTTGAATGTTCCTGCATTTACTTCTTTTCCAACCTGTACGTATGCTTCTCTGAATGGGATGCCTGCAAGAACGCGCCTGTTTACTTCTTCTACTGTAAAGAGATATTTATATTTTTCGTCTTTAAGTATCTCTGAATTAACAATGATGTGACCAAGCATATATACAGTCATTTGCAGACAATTATGTAATCTTTCAATAGCAGGGAACATTACCTCTTTTAAAAGCTGATAATCTCTGTGATACCCATGAGGCATATTGGTTGTCATAAGTGCAATCTCATTTTGCACGGCTTGAATCATGTTGCATTCTCCACGTATTATCTCCCATACGTCGGGATTCTTTTTGTGCGGCATAATGCTGGAGCCTGTTGTAAATTCATCAGGGAACTTAATGAAAGCGAAGTTATTGCACATGTACATGCAGCAATCGGCGGCAAATTTATTTAATGTGTAAGCAATTTGTCCCATTGCGCAAGAGAGTGCTCTCTCTGATTTTCCTCTGCTCATTTGTGCAGCAATTGCGTTGTAATTTAATGATTCAAAGCCTAACTCTTTTGTTGTAAGCTCTCTGTCGAGAGGGAAAGAACTGCCATATCCGGCTGCTGAGCCTAACGGATTCTGATTGATTACTTTATATGCTCCTTTAAGCATAAACATATCATCTGTAAGTGTCTCGGCATAAGCTCCAAACCATAGTCCAAATGATGACGGCATTGCTATCTGGGCATGTGTGTATCCGGGTAGCAATACCTCTTTATATTTCTCGCTTAATTCCTGTAATTTGTTGAACAACTGCATAATCTCATCTCTTAACGATTCAATTTCAGACTTAAAATAGAGTTTAAGATCTACCAGCACCTGATCGTTGCGTGAACGCCCGGAATGAATTTTCTTTCCAATTTTGCCATATTTCTGCGTGAGCATAAATTCAACTTGAGAGTGAATATCCTCAATGTCGCTTTCTAAAACAAAATTTCCGGCTTCTATTTGCGATAAAATTTCTCTTAGTCCCTCTTGCAGTATTTTTTCCTCGTCATTTTTAAGTAACCCGATAGATTTAAGCATCTTTATATGTGCTTTTGATCCAATTACATCCCATTTGGCAAGTTTAATGTCGAGAGTCCTGTCATTTCCAACAGTAAAATTTTCAACAATTTCAGTAGCTGCCGTTCCCTTGTTCCATATAGTACTCATTGTGGTAATTTTAAATTGATTTAATAATGATCTCTTTTATTATTTTGTACTTATTTTATATCATATTTTATTATCTTATCTTATCTTATTTTATCCTATATTATTCCATCATATATTATAATAGT
>CAZNBA010000069.1:0-8152 GCA_964571395.1 uncultured Muribaculaceae bacterium | reverse complement strand
TTATCTTATCTTATCTTATTTTATCCTATATTATTCCATCATATATTATAATAGTTTATATTAGTGTATTAATAAATTCAATATATCTCTTTATACCCTCTTCAATTTCATTTACATAAATATACTCGTTAGCAATGTGGCTTCGCTTCGATTCTCCCGGTCCCATTTTTATTGCAGGGTAATGTATTCTCATCCAATCTGATGTAGTGGGAGATATATATTTTTCTATTCCACATTTTGTGATGCATTGTATAAGCCGGCTTTCTATGGGTGTAGAAGAGGAGCAATTGGTTAGATTGCGCGGCTTAAGCGTGCTACTTATTTCTTTTTGCAGCGTTTCATAAATTTCAGTATTAGTATAAACATCTGTAGGCCTGATATCTATGGTAAATGTACATTTATCCGGTATTACATTGTGTGTAAGGCCGGCATTAATCATTGTTACTGTCACCTTGACATCTCCCATAAGTTCGGAATATTTGTTGAATTTATAATTTCGGAGCATATTTATATCATCTAAAGCCTTGTAAAGCGCATTAACCCCTTCATTTCTTGCAGCATGTCCGCTTATCCCGTTTGCTGTAGCATCAATGACCAGTAATCCGTGTTCTCCTATTGCGGCTTTCATACCTGTAGGTTCTCCTATAATAACATATTCCGGTTTATAACCGGCTTCGTTTTCAAAATAGTTTACCATTGCATCCATTCCTCCATTACCGGAACATTCTTCTTCTGCCGTGAGTACCAATATTATATTATCTGCTTTTTCTTGAAAATGCAAGAATGTTTCAATCAAACTTACTACGCTTGCTCCAGCATCATTGCTTCCAAGCCCGTATATTTTACCCTCCGATTCTTCTGCTTTAAACGGGTCTTTTGTGTAACCGTACGATTCCTTTACTGTGTCTATGTGTGAATTGAGCATCAGTATTTTACTCTCTTTATTGAAAGTCTTGCCTTTGCAGAGCAGGTTATTCTTTATTCTTGTTACGCAAACACCTTTTGCATTGAGGTATTCATATAAATAATTTGCCCTATTGTTCTCACAAAATGAATAGGAGGGAATCTCGATAATCTTTTTTAGCAGCACTATTGCCTCTTGCATTAAGGGGCGTAATTTCTTTTTAGATATGAGAGGTATCTGTGCATTCGTCATATTTTATCATTTTTTTAATACGGTTTCCTTATCATTCAATAAATTGTCGGCGTGCTTAATAATAACCTCATTTACACCGCTATTTAATGCTTTAAAGGCATTGTCGAGTTTTGGAATCATCCCCTCTCTTACTCTCTTTTCAACCAACAGATTTTTGTAACTTTTTTCTGTAATTATTTTTATAACGGAATTCTCATCTTTATAATCTAATAGAACACCTTGTTTTTCAAAACAATATACAAGTTTCACAGTATACTCTTCAGACATTGCTATTGCAATATTTGAGGCCAGCGTATCTGCATTAGTGTTAAGCAGCGAACCATTTCTATCATGTGTGATTGCAGAAAAGACGGGAATTAATCCTCTGTCTAACAAAGAGTTTAAGAATGAAGTATTTATCTCACTTGGATTTACATCTCCTACGTAACCCCAATCTATTTGTTCAATCTCTCTTTTGTTTGCCGGAACGCAATCGGCATCCACTCCAGAAAGTCCAATTGCATTACACCCTATCTTTTGAAGCGATGCAACTATCTGCTTATTTATCAGTCCGGCGTATACCATGGTTACAAGTTTTAAAGTTTCGTAATCAGTTATGCGGCGTCCATTGTACATTTTAACCTCTATACCCAGCTTTTTGGAGAGATCGGTTGCTATGGTGCCGCCTCCGTGTACTAAAATTTTTGGTCCTTTTGCCTTTTGAAAATTATTTAGAAAACATTGCAGTGCTTCTGGTTTGTCTACAATATTTCCTCCGATTTTTATTATTGTAAGTCTCTTCATGCGTATATTATTTCCATATAATTAATCTCTGTTGATCGTATTTGGGATTGTTATATTTGAAGTTTGATGTTTATTCAAGCGTTGTCAATATCTTTTTTATGACTGTTTGAGCTGAAACTACTCTGTTTGCCGCTTCCTGTATAACAAGCGAGTTAGGACTCTCTATAACATCGTCTGTTACAATCATATTGCGCCTTACAGGGAGGCAATGCATAAAGTAAGCATTGTTTGTAACTATCATCTTCTTTGAATCTACTCGCCAATTAAGATCTGTATTTAGGACTTTACCATAGTTTTCATCATTATAGACTGACCAGTTTTTAGCATAAATAAAATCCGCTCCTTCAAAGGCTTTATATTGATCGTATTCGATTTTGCATCCAGCCGTAAATGCTGGATTTAATTCATATCCTTTCGGTTGAGTCACAATTACTTCGTAACCGGCAGCACGGCTCCATTGTACAAATGAGTTTGGAACTGCTTGAGGCAGTGCCTTAGGGTGTGGTGCCCATGTCATTACAACTTTTGGACATGTTGTTTTTTTAAATTCTTCTATTGTAATTATATCCGCAAAACTTTGTAGCGGATGTCCTGTTGCAGCCTCCATGCTGACCACCGGCCGTCCGGAATATTTTATGAATTGTTCGAGTATTTTTTCCGAATAATCTGCGGATTTGTCTGTTAATCCGGCGAATGAGCGAACACCTATTATGTCGCAGTAAGATCCCATTACAGGTATTGCCTCAAGAATATGTTCAGATTTGTCGCCGTCCATAATTACCCCGTGTTCGGTCTCCAATTTCCATGCTCCCTGATTTATATCAAGGACTATAACATTCATGCCCAAGTTCATTGCTGCTTTTTGCGTGCTGAGCCTTGTTCTAAGACTTGAGTTAAAGAAGATTAGTAGCATTGTTTTGTCTTTTCCGAGTTTTTTGTTTGCATATGGATTTTGCTTAACGTATAAAGCCTCTCTCAGTGCCTGTTGCAAATCGCCTATATCTTGAATTGTAGTAAAATTTCTCATTTTTCCTTTATTTTGTGAGTTGATTGAAAGATTCAATGAATTTGTCGCACTCCTTTTTGCTTATGCAAAGCGGTGGTAACAAACGTATAATCGATTTTCCAGCGTTGCCGGTGAAGATTTTTTTACTGAACAACAATTCATCGCGCAGGAAGCTGTATTCCGGTTTAAGTTCTATCCCTATCATAAGTCCCTTTCCGCGCATCTCCTTTATAGCATTATTCTTTTTTAATCTTTGTGTTAAATATTTTCCCATTTTAAAGGCATTTTCCATGAGATTTTCTTCCTTTATTACCTTCATTACAGCAATAGCTGCCGTGCATGCAAGATGGTTGCCTCCGAATGTAGTACCCAATGCGCCTCTTTTAGCCTTGATTTCAGGGGAAATTATTACGGCTCCCATGGGGAATCCATTAGCAATGCCTTTTGCCATGGTTATTATATCGGGTTTTATTCCGGCGTATTGATGTGCAAAGAATTTTCCGGTCCTTCCGCAGCCGGATTGCACTTCGTCTGCAATAAGTACCGTTCCATTTTCTTTGCTTAAACGAGATACCTCTTTCAGATATTCCGGCTCAAGGGAGAATATACCTGCAACCCCCTGAATGCCTTCAAATATAAAAGCAGCGTATTGTTTTGTGGCAAGCTCTTTTTTTACCTCAGTTATATTATTAATTTCAATAAAAGTCACGTTGCCGTTTTGATTGAATGGGGATTGTATTATGGGATTGTCAGTTGCTTCAACTGCTCCCGATGTCCTGCCGTGGAATGCTTTTGCCAGCGCGAGTATCTTCTTTCTTCCCGTATGGAAGGAGGCTGTTTTTATTGCATTTTCGTTAGCTTCTGCACCTGAGTTACATAAGAAGAGTGCATAATCATTGTAACCGCACAACTCTCCGAGTTTCTGCGCTAATTCTGTTTGCAGGGAGTTGTGGACCGCATTGGAATAAAATCCGAGTTTGTCAAGTTGAGCATGCAGCATCTTTCTGTAAATAGGATGTGAATGTCCGATACTTATGACGGCATGTCCTCCGTACATATCGAGGTACTCAATTCCGTTTTTATCCCATAGTTTTGCTCCAAGCCCCTTGACAGGTTCAATCTCCCACATATTATATACATCAAATAAGGTCATACTATTATAATTGGTTTTAATACCGTTCTCTTTTCTGTTGTTTTAGAAAGAGGAGGGCTTTAATTTTAATCCGGTTGTTCTTTCTATTCCAAACATTAGGTTCATATTTTCAACTGCCTGTCCGGCTGCCCCCTTAATTAAATTATCTATAACTGAGGTTATATGTATATATTCGTTATGTAATTCAATGTGGAGCAGACATTTGTTGGTATTTACAACCTCTTTTATGCTTATTGGCTCGTCTGAGATGAATGTGAACGGCGAGGTTTTGTAATACTCTTTAAAGAGCTGTATTGCATCTTCTTGAGTATTTTTTATTTCTCCTTTAGTACCCCGATATCCTGTCCATTTTGTGTAAACGCTTGCAAATATACCTCTGCAGAAATCTCCGCGCATTGGTACAAAATTTACCTGATTTGAATACCCTCCGCACAGTGCGTTGAGTGTGCGATATATTTCGCTTAAATGTTGATGCGTAAATGGCTTGTAAACAGAGATGTTGTTATTTCTGTAGCTGAAATTATTTGTGTCTGACAATTTTTTTCCTGCTCCTGTAGAGCCTGTGATTGCATGAACATGAACATCATCTGTAATCAATCCATTAGCAGCCAGAGGTACGATTGCGGCTTGTATCGCGGTAGCAAAACATCCCGGATTTGCTATGTATTGTGCTTTTTTAATTTTTTCCGTAAATACATCGGACAGTCCATACACGAATTTCATTTTTATGGAACCATCTGCGTTGCAATATTCCGGTTCCAATCTGAAATCGTTCCCCAAATCAACTATTTTGCACCAATCAGGTATAATATGTTCATCTAAAAATGCTTTTGAAAGGCCATGCCCGAGACAGAGAAAAAGAATGTCGGGGGTACCAATCTCTTTTGAAAAACACAAATCTGTTTCGCCCAACAGATCTCGGTGAATAACGGAAACGGGCAGTCCCATACAGCTTGTGCTGTAAGCAGATGTGATTTCTACCTTTGGGTGGTTCAGTAATAATCTCAATACCTCTCCTCCGGTGTATCCGGTGGCGCCGGCAATAGCTGCCTTTATCATATTATTTCTCCTTTTGATTATGTAATGAGTAATATATTTTCAACGGGTTGGCAAGGACTTTTGTGAATCCTATTACGTCAACTCCAGTGTATGATTTATTCAATTCCCCATATTCACCGAATTTTGAATTCATGAGGTCGAATTTTGTATCGCATCCCAGAACCATAAAGGAGTAGGGCCTTAATAGCACCTCCACACTTCCGGTAACGTATTTTTGGGTACTTTCCAAAAAGGTCTCCATATCTCGCATTGCCGGTTCTATATACTGGGCCTCATGCATAAGTTGGCCGTAGTATTCGGAAATTTGTCTTTTCCAGTATAGTTGTGTTTTTGTTAGCACATGTTTTTCAATAAGTTGGTGTGCTTTAATGATAATTAACGGAGCAGCAGCTTCAAATCCTACACGTCCCTTTATGCCGATTATAGTATCCCCGATATGCATATCTCTCCCGATTCCGTATGGTGCTGCAATTTTTGTAAGTTCTTTTATGAGTGTAACCGGAGAGATCTTTTTTCCGTTTAATGCTACAGGTTCTCCTTTTTCATAAGTGAGGGTTATCTTTTCTTCGCCATTGTTTACGGCTTTGTGAGGATATGCCTCTTCCGGGAGGTATCCCTCTGAATTAAGAGTCTCTTGACCACCAATGCTTGTTCCCCAAATTCCCTGATTGATAGAATATTTAGCTTTTCCCCATGAAAAATTGAATCCGTGTTTGGTTAAATAATCCACCTCCTCTTTTCTGCTTATTCCCAATTCTCTGATAGGCGCTAATATTTTTACTTCAGGAGCAAATACATCAAACACGAGATCGAATCTAACCTGATCGTTGCCGGCTCCTGTACTTCCATGCGCTACATATTCCGCTTTCATCTTTTTTACAAGTTTGAGTATTTCCAATGCCTGAAATATTCTTTCCGAACTTACAGAGAGTGGATATGTGTCGTTTTTTAATATATTTCCAAATATGAGATATTTTATGCCGGCATTATAATATGTATCAATAGCATCTATGGTGGTGTGGGTTTTTGCTCCCAATTGAAGGGCTCGTGCTTCAATATTTTTTTCCTCTTCTTTATCGAATCCGCCCGTATTTACCATAACGGTATGAACCTCTAATTTTTTTTCGTTTTTCAAATATGGAACACAGAATGAGGTGTCCAATCCTCCGCTGAATGCTAATATTACTTTTTCCATCTTATTATTGATTGTTTTAATGATTGAATTGTCGAATTTTTTACTGATTTATGCTTAGTCGCGATAGGCGGATCATATAATAGTGCAGTGCAAAGGCACATTTTAAAGTTATTCCTCTCTAAAATATCAAAGTTTCTGCATCCTTTGCAACCCATCCAGAATTCTTTATCGTCGGTTAGTTCAGAGAAAGGTACCGGTTTGTATCCCAGTTCCGTATTGATTTTCATGACAGCAAGTCCTGTTGTTATACTGAAAATTTTAGCATAAGGATACATCTCTATTGATAATTCGAATACCCGCTTTTTGATTCTTCTTGCCAGTCCTGTTTTTCTGAATTTGTGAGCTACAATTAATCCGGAATTTGCTACAAATTTTGTATGACTCCAAGTCTCTATATATGAATATCCTGCAAAAGTACCCTCTTCTGTCAATGCAATTACTGCTTTTCCGTCTCTCATTTTTTCTTTTATATATTCCGGACTTCTTTTGGCTATCCCCGTGCCTCTTTCCTGAGCCGAAAGATATACAAGTTCGCATATCTCTTCGGCATATTTAGTGTGGGATTCATTTGCCACATAAATATTTACCTTCATCTTGTGATAAATAAATTATAGGTCGTATTAGACCTGTTTAGTATGTTGATAATGATTTTACAGTACGGATTTACACTCCGTTTGGTGGCCATTTCGAACTGTATCGCACCTCTTGTCCCCTTTGGAATAGAGATATATTACAGTTCTTTATTGTCGGACTAAAGAATAAGCCACCGAGGCATGGTGTCTGACCTGCCAATGACGAATGTCAAATTGTGAATGGTGACCTTTATTCATTATTTATAATTTATTAATGAGGACAACAACTCATTATGCGTTTTCATGCTATTCTGGGTTGTTATTCTTCGGGCAAATATATAAAGTTTTTTTTAATGCTATCACGATGCGGAGAAATTTTGAGTGTGAAGATATTTTTTAAAAAAAAGAACCTTGTTGTATATTTGCAAAAATGATTGCAAATCTTAAACAATTAGAATCAAAACTTTAAAAAAGTAATAAAAAAGGCAAAAAAAACATTAATTAAAAATTTTAAAAAAATGATTAAAAAAATATTAACTGTAGCTAAATTTATGGGAGTGCTCCTTTTAATGTTCACATTTGCTATGTGTGCTCAGAGAGCGAGTGATAATTTAGAGGAGAAGGAGATGCGAGAGGCTATTGCCGCAAACGATAGTATTCAAAATGATAATTACGAACTAACAAATGCTGAAACTAATAATAGTGGGGGAGAGGGTATAATTTTAGACTCGTTAACAGCAGAAAACGTCAGAATTATTAAATTTATTCCAAAAGGAGTATGTTCCTCCTTAATTCGCATAGAGATAGGTAAAGACGGTCTTATTAAGAATGTCACCTTTACAGATGGATGCGATGGTAATGCAAAAGGGATAGGTGCATTGATTAAAGGTATGAAAGTTAATGAGGCTATAAATCGTTTGAGCGGCATTAAATGCGGCAAAAAAACAACTTCCTGTCCTGACCAACTTGCAAAAGCGTTAAAACAGGCCTTGTCTCATATTAAATAATTATTCTGTTACTATACCTTTAATTATTGTTGAAGGTGTTATCAATATTGTGATATGCATTCGTGGGAGTTCTATGCTAAAGTTGTCGCGATAGGATTGGTATATCCGGTAACCAACCGGAGAGATATCGATAACCTCATCTTTCTCGCTGCCTCAACCGTGACCTATTTGTTAATGAATGCATATATTTATAAATGTATAGAATGCATCTTAGCGGCGAG
>CAZNBA010000068.1:0-10784 GCA_964571395.1 uncultured Muribaculaceae bacterium | reverse complement strand
CACTCAGTTAACAGGCCTTCAGCCTGAAATACAGCACCGAGAACGGTGCGGATGCTGATGCAGCCTTTAGCACAAGATGCGTATTTCAGCATATTCAGAAACAGAGTTGGGCGCATCTGAGGCTTTTCCGAAGCTAAACACAACCTGTTTGCTGAATTGCTGAAATAGCAGCTCAAGCAATGCCACAGGAGCTTCACTCGGTTTACAGGCCTTCAGCATGAGGAGACAGCCTTTTGCATGTGCCCCCTTCCCTTTTGAAGGTGGCTATTACTTTTTGGGAAATTTTAGCGGAATACTTATATAAAATGTAGTTCCTTCCTTTTCTGTGGAGGTAAACCATACCTTCCCATGCAGGTAGTTTTCGCCAATAAGTTTCATACTGTAGGTGCCAATTCCTCTTCCATTGCCCTTTGTTGAATTTCCAAACTGAAAGATAGAATTCCTGACACTCGGATTAATAATACCTGGATTATTTACTGAAACCTCCAAATTATCTTCTATTATCTTTGGCTGAACCACCACAGTATACTCATCACCGGAGACCTCAATGGCATTTTTAATCATATTCAGCAGTACCCTCGACAACAATTTATGATCAGTTTCCACCATTGCAGAGTCATTGAGAAGCCGACCGTCCAACACTTTGTTTTTAGAGGTTGCGATACATTTTTGGGCAACATACAATCCGTTTAACAGGTCATTCACAACAACATATCCAGGTTCACAAATAAGAGTTCCATCCTCCGCATAGATTAAATCCCTCTGCGATGTCACCTGATCCACTATCATTCCTGAAAGTTTCTTAATCTCCTCAAATACCTCCAGTGATTTATCATCCTCCATAAGTTTAATGAAATTATTAAGAGTTCCAGTTAGATTAAGCATATCATGAAAGAAAACATGTTCCATCATCTCTATACGCCTCTTATCTGAAACATTCCTAAGAAAAACAGCAATAAACTCATGCTCCTCGTAAAAAAATGGGGTTGCTGTAATAAGTAGAGAGAGCATTGTATTGTTGGCAAGTGTAAGCACAACCTCCGTCTCAACAGGAAGGTGAGTTTTTTGAACTTTATATATGTTATTGCGCAACCTACAGTGCGGACAATTTACAGATGAGCCACAACCATGCTTACTGTGAACGGCATTGATACAGGTAAATAGATCACCCGGACGCATGTTTCGCATGGAAATCTGATGTTTGGTTATTCTTTCAGGATTACTAAAGATCACATTCAGCTCCTTATCCACTACCACAAAATTCGATTTAGTTGCTTCGAGAATATCGCTCTTACTAAGAAGCTTATCTACGAACAGATTAAAATTGGTTAAATCCATTTTCCACCGTATTGAATTGTTAAATCAAAGATAATAATTTTTATATCTTTGTTATCAAAAACCACACAATGATAGAAAAAATTAAAAATAACCCAAAATTAAAACGTGCTGTACTCAGGCTCATCTCCTCCGAGAAAGACCCTAAACCAAGATTATGGGTAAAGTTATTTGTCAACCCATTTTTCCATCATAAAGGTAAAGGCACGCTCTTCAGAAAAAGACATGCAAGACACGACCTGTTCCCATGGCACAAATTTGAAGTAGGAGAAGAGACGGTAATAGAGGATTATACGGTTCTTAATAATGGAGCAGGCGATTTAATTATCGGCAAAGAGGCATTTATCGGTATCGGGACAGTGATTATTGGCCCTGTCAAAATTGCCGACAAGGTTCTTATGGGACAAAGAGTCTTTATAGCCGGTTTTAACCATAATTACAACGATATCAATCTAAACTACAAACAGTCGGGTCTTAATATAAAGGAGGTAACCATAGGCCGCGAATCGTTTCTGGGCACAAACTCCATTGTTGTTGCAGGAGTAAACATCGGCGAACATGTACAAATAGGAGCCGGCTCCGTGGTAACCAAAGATATTCCTTCGTACACCATCGCAGCCGGCAATCCCGCTAAAATTGTAAAGCGCTTTGACTTTGAGAAACACGAGTGGGTTTCCGTCAAATAACACCCAAACTCACGTATAACAATTGTCTTTACCAGATAATCACTCTTTCAGCCTCCGGACGGAACATTGCTCCCTCCTTAATATCAAAGGCTTTAAAGAATGTTTCAATATTTCTTAATGTCACATTTACCCTGTTTTTCCCAAGAGAATGAACATCTTGTTTTGTAAGACGTGCAGCCTCTTCATCTCTAATATTCTGCGCCCAAACCTGAGCATAGGCAAGATAAAAACGTTGATCACTGGTATAACCGTCGATTTTTGCAGGCTCAACACCTTTCTGAGAATTCTTCATTGCAGTATAAGCGACTCTCAAACCTCCCTGGTCTGCAATATTCTCACCCAATGACAAAGCACCGTTTGCTTTAAGACCAGGCAATACCTGCACAGAATCAAATTGTCTTACAAGAATATCGGTTTTAGCCTTGAATGCCTTTGAATCCTCAGGAGTCCACCAGTTCTTCATATTACCATCCTTATCAAACAAACGTCCCTGATCATCAAAACCATGAGTCATCTCATGTCCTATCACTACGCCTATGGCACCGTAATTTACAGCATCATCCGCATTGGAGTTATAGAATGGAGGTTGAAGTATTGCTGCAGGAAAACAGATCTCATTTGATGTAGGATTATAATAGGCATTGACCGTTTGAGGTGACATATACCATTTCTCCTTATCTACCGGTTTGCCCAAATCTTTAAGATTATCGGCAACATACCATGCTGAAACATTTTTAATATTGGCCCAGTATGAGAGTTTAGGATCTATTGCAAGAGTGGAATAATCTTTCCATTTGTCGGGATATCCAATCTTGATTGTAAAGGCGGCAAGTTTCTCCTGAGCCTTTGCCTTTGTTGAATCGCTCATCCAATCTAGAGCCGCAATATGCTCGCCGAGAGATTTTTGGAGATTTTTGACAATCATGGTCATCTTCTCCTTATCCTCAGCCTTGAAATATTTGGCAACATACATCTTGCCTACAGCCTCGCCAAGAACAGAATTAGGAATCTGCATTGCGCGTTTCCACCTTGGTTTCTGCTCCTTTGTTCCCGACATTACCTTTCCATAGAACTCAAAAGAGGCATTTGAAAAGTCATCGCTCAAATAAGAGGCAGCACCATCCAAAGTCTGAGCTGCGAAATAGTGTTTAATCTTCTCAATAGGCATATTCTTTACAACATTGTTCGCCCCAACCATCGCACTTAGCTGACTCACTATAATATTCTCGAATTTTGGCAGATTGATGCCTTCAAAGAACTTCTCCCACTCAATTGCTCCGTACTTCTTAAGAAATTCAGACTTGGTCATAGGATTATAGTTCTTTTCTATCTCCCTCAACTCAACATTCGAGAAGAAACTTTTTGCAAGAGCCATCTCTATCTCCATATCGTCATCAACAATCTTCTTTGCCTCCTCTGCAGAGTAACCTGCAAGAGTAAACAATTTGTTGAGATAGAGAACATAAGCGCTCTTGATCTTTTCATTCTCTTTGTTGAGATAGTACTCCTTATTTCCCATTCCGATACCGCTCTGGCTCATATAGAGAGTATTCACTTTACTGTTGAGCAAATCAGCCTCAACACCAATCGAAAACAGAGTATTGGCACCACCCTTGTGCATCTCAATCAAGGCATTTGTTATCTGACTCTTGTCATTCATCTTCATTATCTGATCTATATCCTCCTTTACAGGTGCATAGCCCTCTTTGTTCAGACGAACCGAATCGAGACCCATTTTATATAAATCACATATTTTTTTATCTACGGTACCTTCAGCTACCTCTTTGGTAGTCATCTCTTTGAACAGGTCATTTAAACGTATCTCATTGTTCTCACGTAAAACATCAAAGGCGCCATAACGTGCAAACTCATCTCTGAGAGGATTATTTTTCTGCCAACCTCCGGTTGCAAATTGGTAGAAATCATCATTCAATGCAATAGATTTGTCAAAATTGGCAGTATCTATCGCAGGTACTGCATTAGAAACGGTACCGTTGTTGTTACAACTCGCAATAAGCATAATTGCTGCTAAATAAATTAATTTTTTCATACTGTTAAATAAATTCATGTCGGATTTCATACAATTAAAAAGAGGAATATCAGTTACCAACGCTATGGCCATCCTCCCACATTCAATTTTATTATATTCTTTATTTTATGTAAAAATAGGCAGTTTTATAGTAAAAACAGCAAAATTATATTAATTCGTAACAAAAATTTTGCTTATACGTCTTTAAATAAAGAAAAGTGCAACCCCAGCCACACTTATAAAGGCGCCGACAATCTCCCAGAAGGTCACCTTCTGCTTTTGAACAAAAATGGCAAAAGGAATTATAATAATGGGCGTTAGTGCCATTAAGGTAGAGGCTATGCCACTCGCAGTATACTGTACGGCCATCAAAGAGAAGGAAACGCCCAAGAAGGGTCCAAAAATAGTCCCCATCAAGACAGAGAGACTCGCTCTCTTGTCCTTAACTGCCGGTTTAAGAGCTCTAAGTTGTCGGGTTACTGTAAGAATAATTAGAAACGAGAGAGCTCCAATAATCATTCTGATCTCTCCGGCCGCAAAGGGAATCATACTCTTAACATGCTCACTGCAGTGCTCTGCACTCTGAGTATAAAAGTTTAAACCATATTTACTAAAAACCAGACCTACACCCTGACCTATGCCGGCACCTACACCAAGCAACACTCCCTTTATAGGTAACTTGACAGTAGGCAAATGACCGCCTGTTCCGCGGCTGAAGATGGATAGTGCAATACCGGAAATGGTTACAAGCATCCCCAAAGAGGCTTTAAAACTCATGCTTTCTCCTAACAGAAGATTGCCTGATATAGCTGCTGCTATAGGGGCCAATGTCATGAACAACTGTCCAAAACGCGACCCAATAACAACATAGGAATAAAAAAGACAAAAATCACCAAAGACATAGCCAATAAGGCCTGAAACAGACATCCACAACCATGCCTCATGCGAGGCCCCTGCAGGAAAAAAATTGCCGGTTGTTACAAGCAACAATATTCCCGTAAAAACGAAAGCCAACGATAGACGTAAAAAATTTACAGGAATGGAGCCGATTCTTTTGCTGGCATACTCTATACAAAGAGCGGTAATCGTCCATGAAAAAGCAACACCAATCGAAATTAACTCTCCAATCATCTTATATTGTGAATATTAAATAGCACACGTAAATCCACGCTGCAAAATTGTTGCAAAGATAATAAAACAACATATTAGATATGCTATTATCTTGAGAGGATTATCAAAGCACTTTATCTGACAGTATTATTTCAATTCACAATCATCAAAGATAAGTTTCATAAGGCCGATTGTAAGAAAAAAGAGAACTACATAGGCAAGTATGAGCAAAATAAAATCCATAACTTAAAAAATTAGTGCATTATAAATTTAAATTAAGATTCTTGTGCCACACCTCATATAATTGCATTCTAACCTTTTAACAACCGACAGGACTATGACTTGTTCTGCCTTTATGCAAGTGCGGCACTCCGAACCTTCATGATACAAAGGAACGGCAGCGCTTTGACAACTTTTGACAATGTAAAATAACAGCTGAAAAGTAACACATGCAACAAAATCTTGCTGCACAATAAAAGCCTGAGAGAAAGCAGTTACAAAATCAAGAAAACTGAAAGAATACTCTGCAAAAAACAGTAATAATCTGTAAAAGACAGATTATAAAACTTCAGAAAGATCACTCAATAACGCCTCAACATTCTCCTCACGGGTCGCCCAACTCGTACAGATACGGACCGCAGTGGTATCAGGTGTAGGCTTACACCAAACATCAAATACATATTTTTTCTGCAATTTGTCAAGAAGATAATTCTTGATTATAGGAAATTGTTGATTTGTAGAGGATTCATAAAGAAATGGAACTCCTTTGCTACGCAATACCTCACGAATTTTCATGGCCATCTTTATAGCATGCTTTGAGATATTTAAGTACAAATTATCTGAAAAGAGTGTTTCAAACTGAATTCCCAACAAACGACCTTTGGCCAACATTCCTCCATGTTGTTTGATATTATATCTAAAATCTTTCTTTATAGCCTCATTTACAATCACTACCGCCTCGCCAAAAAGTGCCCCCACCTTAGTACCTCCAATATAAAAGATATCGGTAAGTTTCGCAAGATCTGCCAATTTAAAATCCGCATCCGGAGAGGCCAATCCATAGCCTAAACGCGCCCCGTCGAGATAGAATAAAAGATTTTTTGTTCTACAAACTGCACTTATAGCCTCCAACTCCGCCAAAGAATAAAGAGCCCCTGTCTCGGTAGGCTGGGAAATATAGACCATACCCGGTTTAACCATGTGCTCAAAACTCGCATCGTTTATATGCGCCTCATATAACTCTTCCACCTGTGAGGCGGAAATTTTGCCATCAGAAGTAGATAGCGTGAGCACCTTGTGGCCGGTAGCCTCAATAGCTCCTGTTTCATGTACCCCGATATGTCCCGTAACTGCAGCGACAACGCCCTCATACGGCTTTAGCACAGATGCTATTACAGTAGTATTCGTTTGAGTACCGCCAACCAGAAAATGAATATCAACATCCTCTCTCTCAACAACTCCCTTTATTAGTTTGCGCGCAGCGGCACAATAATCATCGGTACCATAAAGAGCTGTCTGTTCCATATTTGTAGCCGCAAGACGCTCAATGATACGCGAATGAGCACCCTCGCAATAATCACAATCGAACCTTATCATAATAATAAAAATTTATACAAATTTATTATAAAAACCTGTGACCGCAACAATTATTTTGGAGATCCATATACCAACTTATAGCAATCACTGCACAAACATCAAAAAACGAAA
This sequence comes from uncultured Muribaculaceae bacterium, assembly GCA_964571395.1. Lineage (GTDB taxonomy): Bacteria > Bacteroidota > Bacteroidia > Bacteroidales > UBA932 > Egerieousia. The sequence goes on along the minus strand of CAZNBA010000068.1, from coordinate 3,917 downwards.
GTTGGAGTATCTACAGAGCCAACATCAGAATAAATTCCTTAAGGACTCCCTTATATCCGGCCTGAGAATCATTTATCAGATATAATAAAGGCCTGCCGTCCGGCATTGTACCTGCAACGCACATCCCCTCATAGTTTGCAATACCGGAGCCGAATTTGGTTTTCCACTCATAAACAAATGTTTTTGGCAAGAACAACTCTTTGGAACGCTCACTTAAGAGTTCTCCGGGAGTAATGCCGAATGAGGGCGAAAGCATAACCTTGAACAATCTGTTCACCACGTAGCTGTTCATGACATCAAAGCCCTTCCCAACAAAAAACTCGCGCTCAAGTACAAGCAATGTATCTGTCGAGAGAGCATACATGGCCGGCACACCAAAGGCATAATGAGAATAATTGTTTTTCGCCATAGGAGCATCGGTCATATAAGCATACGACAGTTCTGGCTGAAGATTGGAACCGAAAGATTGAATTCTCAAACGGGCCGGCAAATGGTTTTCAGGCGAGGCCACAGAACCGTCAGCAGGCAGGGTATTCTCTGATGTTGTATAAAAACGTCCACTCAAATTATCGTATGCAAGAGCCTCAAAACCATAATTCGGAAAGATATTCTGCCGGCTGAACAAATCAGGAACGGCAAGTTCACGACCTGTGGGGGTACCTAAAGTATCGTACTCAATAATTCTCTGATCCTCCTCTCCTGAAATAAAGAGGGTACCGCAAGAGGGCACATAAACAATTCCCTCACAATCTCTTCCATTAATTATATTCATCTTATTCACCTTGTCTGAAACATCTCTGTCATTGTGAGTTTTTGCATAAGTCAAAGTAGAATCGACATAAACTGAATCTACATAAAGAGAGATAGTATCATTTAGTATCGGTATAACTTGCTCATTTTGTACAATATCACCAGTAGAAAGACTATTACGTAAAGTTCCGCGCTTGCAATATATAATTCTATTCTTCTCTTTATTAGTCTTAATTTCAAAAAGATAGAATCCATCCTCTTTATCGCTTACAATGGCAAATTTATTCTCGCTCATCTTGGCAATTCCACTATAATTTGCAGGCGGGATACCAAAATTAAGCAGTGGAACCAAAAAGAGTTTATTGGCACTGCCCAGCCTTCTAACAAATGCGGTGTCGCGATACTTTACATCTGTCTGGCCGCCCATCTTAGCAATCGGCTGACCGGCCAATTCAGAAGCGGCACGAGTAGAAATTACAGAAATAGAGATAAATACAATTGACGATAAACAGAAAAATAAAGATTTCATACTATGAACGAATATATTTTACAGGAGATATTTTAAAAAATTCATACTCCACTCCACGGTAAACTACATATAGAAAGATAGATATGATTATTTTCTGTTATTCTGCTGATTCTTAAGCAAATCTCGAATCTCAGCAAGCAACTGTTCCTCTTTTGAAGGGGCAGGGGGTACAGGAGGTGCAGCAATCTCTTTTTTTGTAGTAAGATGATTTATAAATTTTACCATAAGAAAGACGCAGAAAGCAAGAATAAGAAAATCTATACATTGCTGAATAAATGCGCCGTAACACCAATAAACAGGCTCCTGAGGGGCTGTCTGCGCGGCTGCACCCATAGTTGAACTTATCTCATTTCCAATAGAGGCAACAGCATCTCTTGCTCTTGAAATATTCAACTTTAAATCGGCAAAACTTACATTTCCCATCAGTACCCCGATAGGTGGCATAAGAATATCGTTCACAAGCGATGTCACAATTTTTCCGAATGCACCACCGATAATTACACCCACGGCCATATCCATGACATTGCCCTTGAGTGCAAACTGCTTGAATTCCTTAACAAATCCCATAGTTATTAGAGTTAAAATTTATGTAAAGATAATAATTATAATAACGCATTAACTCATTTTGCAACCGAGCATCTCTTCTTGCTAAATAAAATTTATAAGAGCCGCAAGCATCAAAACCTGTAACCAAAACCGATACCTATGGAAAAATTGCGTTTGTTAAAAAAGCTGTCCACAAAATAATTACCAGAATCCACCTCCTCATACACATCAGCCAAACCCATCTCAATGTATGCACCAATAAGAAAATGCTTGAGTTCAAAATTAATTTCATAAGCAATACCGGCATCAAACCTGTTGTAATCCATACCTGATTCATCAAATGTACTCATATGAGTCTTGGTGACCATACCATCCTTCTCAATAATGTGAGAGGTTCTTCCATCAATTCCATAGGCGATATAAGGTCCTGCTGCCATTTGTAATCCGAAACCCGGTTTGCGAAACGGGATATGGAGCAAACCCTGAAGTTGGAACTGGATATAATTTGAGGTTACATCATAACTGCTTCTTCTGTAATAATTATCATCCTGACCATCCGAAAAGGAAAAACTTTGATTTATTTTCCCGCCCTTGGAGGCATAAAACAGTGCTGTTTGTAGTGAAAATTTCCTGCCAAGAGGAATCTCAAGACTCATCCCCACTCGCCCTCCTAACTTATCCGCATCATAATAGCCGTTGCCAGAAAGGCCTCCTTTAAAAGCTACAGAAATACTCCTGCCCCTCTTTGTAATAACTTCTATACTGTCTGGAACAACTTTTACCTTGCTAATTACCTCCATTTGAGTCACCTCCATAGCCCCTTTTTCCTGAGGAATTATTCTCTGTGCAGTTGTCTCATTATATTGTATCTTCTGAGACATTACCACCTGCACCATCTCTCCTTTTACAGCCGATGCCTGATTTTTTACCTCCGAATTTACCTCCCCTCTTGCAGGTATTTCTTGAGCCGTCAAACTCACGTTAGAAAAGATCATGAGTAATATAATAGCGACTGAAGTCATTTGCCGCCAGAATAATAATTTTGTAGTTATCATATTGATAGATTTTAGTGCTTTTAAAATACAATATTATAAAAAATACTGCATATAATAACTCAATAACCATCTCTTCAAAGAAAAGTTAAGCACATTTACTCAATTACCTTTTCAGCCAAATCAAATAATAGAGAAGAGAAACATATCTTTAAATTATTCGTTTATTCTGAGATTTTATATAACTTTGTCCCGCTCGCGACACATATAGTATATCTACATATATACTGCATTATTAGGGATAAACCTACTTTGCGGCTTGCGCAGCAAAAAAATTATAATTTTATGATAATTAACTCGTACTCATATATGTGGTGTTGTAGTTGTATGGCAACTTGTTGCTGTAGAGATATTGCCACGCGTATCTGTATTTGAGATTGAAATAATAAACTCTATTATATAGCGTGGTAATCTATAGGTTATCACGCTTTTTTATTTATTAATAATTATGTCAGATATAAAAAATAATATCCTTGAAACCATCGGCAACACTCCAATGGTAAAAATCAACAACATGACTAATGCCTCAATCGCAAACATATATGCCAAACTCGAGGGCTTCAACCCTTCAGGTAGCATAAAAGACAGAATTGCGCTTCACATGATTGAGAAGGCTGAAATGTCGGGGTTACTACAAAAAAATCAAACAATTATTGAAGCTACCTCCGGAAACACAGGAATTGGACTTGCAATGATTGGAGTAGTAAAGGGTTACAAAGTTACAATTGTAATGAGCAGCGCCGTTTCGATGGAAAGACGCAAAATACTGAGAGCTTACGGAGCTACCGTTGTTCTAACTCCGGCAGAAGAGGGAACCGATGGCGCAATAAGAAAAGCGCGTAAAATGGTTCAGCAGTACCCCGACAAATATTTCATGCCCGACCAGTTCTCAAATATGAACAACTACATGGCCCATTACAGACAGACTGCTATTGAAATTTGGCAGCAAACCGGAGGCAAAGTAGATTATCTGGTCTGCGCACTCGGAACATCAGGTACTGTAATGGGGCTCTCGCGATTCCTTAAAGTAATGAATCCTG
>CAZNBA010000067.1:0-10942 GCA_964571395.1 uncultured Muribaculaceae bacterium | reverse complement strand
AGCTAAGACACAGCCCAAAATTATACCTGCAACGCTTCGCGTGCAGAACCTTTTTTATTACCGTATGCCCTTACAAAAGCAAGCTTTTGACAGGCAACGGAATAAAAAAGGCACACTTTCGTGTGCCAATACTTTTGTAGCGTGACCTCGGTGGGATTCAAACCCGCAACCTTTTGATCCGTAGTCAAATGCTCTATTCAGTTGAGCTACGAGGCCTATTTCAACTGCACACATCCGTGCAGGGAATTTCATTTATTCAGCCTTTGGTGCTGCCGGAGCTACAGGGGTTGAAGTCTCAAATGCCAATGATTTCTCCTTAATACGAGCTTTCTTTCCTGTAAGTTCTCTTAAGTAGTAAATCTTTGCTCTGCGAACCTTACCTACCTTGTTAAGTTCGATTGAATCAATAAACGGTGAGTTTACCGGATAAATTCTCTCTACTCCAACGTTACCTGACATCTTTCTTACTGTGAAAGTTTGGTTGTTTCCTTTACCTTTTCTTTGAATAACAACACCGCGGAATTTTTGGAGTCTCTCTTTATCTCCCTCCTTAATCTTGTATGTTACAGTAACTGTATCACCTGCCTTAAAATCGGGATATTTATTTTCACCGGTTGAAAATGCTTGTTCAGCAATCTTAATTAAGTCCATTTTTTCTAATATTTTATGCAACGTTACCAATTCAAAAGCATTGTAAGAGGTTGCCTGATAATTTTGGACTGCAAAAGTATGAATTATTTTTCAATACTCAAAATAATTTTATTTCAGTCATGCTTTTCTTCCCGCCTTATACAATGCACCTCCTATACAATCATATGCCGCACCTGTCACAGAACTCATACAATTAGGCACATCAGAGAGATACAAAGCACCTAAAAAGGCAAAAATCAAGGCCTCTTTAAAATTGATTGTCTGTTTATCCGGGATACAGTACAAACACTGAGGAGCATTTGTCTGCATTCTGGCAACAAGAAATTTATTAAATGCGCCCCCTCCTGTCAAAAGTACCCTCGACACAGCCTCTCCACACTTAATTTTAGCAGAAATCTGCATGGCGATATGCTCGCAGAATGTGGATAGAACATCAGGCAAAGAGAGATGAAATGAATCTATCAAAGGAAACACCTCCTGCTCAACCCACTCTCTACCTAAAGACTTAGGCCCCATGGTTTTATAAAAATCGAGCCTATTGAGAGCATCAAGCAACACCTCTGACACAGCACCCGAAGCGGCACATTCACCATCTTTATCAAACTCCTTGCCCACAGAACGCATGTAATGGTTCAATACATAATTTACAGGAGAGATATCAAATGCAAGTCTTGTAGGTACCCCGACATAATCTTTAACAATACCTGAGTTGAACGATATATTTGAAAAACCTCCAAGATTGAGGCAATAATCATAATCCGAAAACAACCACTTGTCCCCTATCGGAACAAGCGGAGCACCCTGCCCATGCAAAGCAACATCGGTTGTTCTGAAATCGCAGACACAATCCACCCCGCTCTCGGCAGCAATACCGGCTCCGGAGCCTATCTGAGTAGTAAGTCCCTTCGCTGGCTGATGAAAAATAGTATGACCATGAGATGCGATAATATCAGGCATAGCTCCCGTACGCTCCATAAAGGCCTTCACCCGCCGACCAAGATAAACGCCATACTCAGCATTAAGCAAGGCATAATCATACGCACTCATATTCTGAGCAGTGGCCAATCTATGTTTCAATTCGTCTGGGTACTGCTCATCACAGGCCTCCAATACCTTATAATTCCATTTTGAACCATTAAATCCAAAAGAGACATAACAGAAATCAAGTCCGTCCAACGAGGTCCCTGACATAAGGCCGATAACTTTCATTTCTACATTCATAATCAAATATTTGACATCAAAATAAACACTCCAAACTAATAGATAAAAGTCCTATTTAATGTTGCGGAATTACCACAACTGTCAACTACATTCACCTCAACTTTATGTTTACCACGGGAAATCTTAGCATCCTGAAGCGGAACCGAAAGCGTAGCCGTTTTTGCATCCATGGAGGTAACAACCCAATTATCATCTATCAACACCTCATACGAGCGGATTCCTGATAGATTGTCGCTTACTCTGAATTTTATCTCTTTTCCTCTAACGGCAGCTCCATCTCTCATAGCAGTGGAGATATTAGGAGCCTTTGTATCGGTAGCCACCGTAAATCGTCCGAAATTTCTTATTTTGGCTGTCATTGTTCCATCTGAACAAGTTCCTCCAACAGAGGTAAGACCTCCTCTACCACTAACAGCAACAAATACTGCTTTTGAAGCGAGCGAATCGGGAATATTACATTTAACCCTGACTATTGCAGGAAAATGAAGAGAGACTGTTTTGTCTCCGATATCCCATACAGGAGCATAGGAATTTACTCTTGCGGCTGCAGTATCAGCTTTGAAGAGTATCGGACTATACAAAGAAGCAGGAGAAATAGAAATTTCAAAACCCTTTGTATTGTAAACATTTGCAAGGAACCACTCCATATACATCTCCTTCCCCGGTTCACATTCGCTACTCACAGAATTATTCATTTCACCAATTCTCAAAGGAATCGGGACAGTGTCGGGTTCATCCGGAATCACCTCATATTCAACATTTCCGGTACTTTTCTGAACATTAAATATTCTTGAAGTAACATTCTTTTTATAATCGAGTACCTCAACCTTCACCTGGTGCACATTATTATCATTCAATACAATAAGGCCTGAATGTTTTGCAGTTATACGATCTTTCAAAGCATTGCCAGGCTCAACAAGACTCTTTATAAGCGGGGCACCCCCCTTGGCCTTATAAGGAAAATAGATGAGGGCATTGATATAACGATTTTTATCCAACGGTACCTCCCCTATATTCAAAGAGAAAATTCTATTGTTATCGAGATAAACATTATACTCCTCAACTGCAAGTTTTGCAGAGGTTCCACTCATTCTGTCTATCGCATCTATAGCGACATACGACCTTTGAGGCAACATTACAACACTCTGAGGCAAAACGGTTGTCTTTTTCCCCTTCACATTACGCACTGTGGAGGCAGTAGAAACCATTCTGACTGGCTTGCTTACCGGTACGCCATCTTTCTCAGAATAACCTACAAAAAGGACTCTCGTAAGTTGAGGCGGAGTATTATCCTCAACCTTTACAAAGTTGCGCTCAAAAAGATTCAACTGAGTATTACTTTTTGTATCTCTTATCTCAAAATGCAGATGAGGCCCCATAGAAGAGCCTGAATTACCCGCATATCCAACAATCTCACCCCTGTCAACCCTGAGTATATTCGGTTGAAGTTCTATATCAATTTCGGAGCGTTTGGCCGCATATTGCCTCTCCAGAATAAGTTTTTTTATTCTGTCGGAGTACCCCGACAAATGACCGTAAACACTCGTAAAGCCATTTGGGTGAGTAATAAACAAAGCATTACCGTATCCAGATGCTGAGATTGAAATCTCGGAAACATAACCGCTGTCTGTAGCAAACACAGGAGCACCTATAACGCCTCCTACTCTACAATCTATTCCTCCATGAAAATGATTATTGCGCAGTTCTCCGTAATTTCCCGAAAAGCTCGGAGAGACATCCAATGGATAACGGAAATTTTGCTGCTGTGCATTTGCACTAAATGATAAAACAGAAAGACAGGAGATCAACGTCACCTTCATCAACCTCCTGCCTTTTGTACTTTTTAAAATAAATTTGATCATTATATTAACTGAACATTTTTTTAATTCTGTCAAAGAAATTCTTGTCATCTGAGGTTGGTTTAGGAACAAAATCCTGAGATTCTCTAAAACGCTCCATTGCAGCCTTATCATCTCCTTTCAAATTCTTCGGAATCCAAACCTGTACATATACAAGAAGATCCCCTTTTCCATAACCGTTTACATCAGGGATACCCTTGCCCCTCAATCTCAATATCTTTCCGCTTTGAGTACCCGGGTCAATCTTTATTCTTAACTTTCCGTCTACGGCGGGAATTTCAGCATTAGTACCAAGAACAGCATCCGGAATAGAGATAAAGAGAGAGTAGATAAGATCATTGCCATCTCTCTGTAACTCCTTATCCGACTCCTCCTCAATCACAACAAGCAGATCTCCATTTATACCACCGCTTTTTGCCGCATTTCCTTTACCCTGAACTGTAAGTTGCATACCTTGTGCAACTCCTGCAGGAATTTTAAATGAAATTTCCTCAGAGCCTCTTACAAGACCTGCGCCACCGCACTTTGAACAAGGTTTCGTAATAATCGTCCCCTCTCCATGACAAGTAGGACACACACCTTGTGTCTGCATCTGACCAAACATGGTCTGCATAACCTTTGTAACAACGCCGCTCCCGTGGCAAGTTTCACAACTCTTTACATCAGCATTAGAAACAGCTCCCCTGCCACCGCAATCGGGACAAAGTATCATCTTGTTTATCTTTATGGTTTTCTCCACACCATGCATTATCTCATTCAAAGTAAGTTTTACTCTGATTCTGATATCGCTTCCCCTCTGTACACCTCTTCTACCTCTTCCGCCGCCGTCAAAGCCGCCAAAGCCACCAAAACTGCTAAAACCACCTCCGAAATGGCCACCGAAAATATCGCCGAACTGACTGAATATATCCTCCATTGAAAATCCGCCGGAACTAAAGCCGCCTCCACCGGCCGCACCACTCATTCCTGCATGACCGAACTGATCATATCTCTGCTTTTTGTCGGGGTTACTTAAAACATCATAAGCCTCCGCCGCCTCTTTGAATTTCTCCTCGGCCTCTTTGTCACCCGGGTTTTTATCAGGGTGATATTTTATAGCCAACTTTCTATAGGCCTTTTTAATCTCCTCAGGCGTAGCCGATTTGCTAACACCAAGCACTTCATAATAATCTCTCTTATCCATCTTTATGCAATTTATTTAAACTGGCCGGTGCAGACCTAATTAAATGCCCACTACGACTTTGGCAAAACGAATAACCTTGCCGTTTAATGTATATCCCTCCTGTATAACATCAATAATCTTGTTTTTCTTCTCTTTTTCCTCAACCGGGAATTGCGCAGCCGCTTCATGAAAATCGGTATCGAGAGTCTTTCCACGTGCCTCAATAATAGCAAGTCCTCTGCCCTTAAGAAAGGCCATTAATTTATTATAAATCAATTCTGTTCCCTCTTTAGCAGCCTCAACATCATTAGACTCCTTAAGAACCTTGATAGCCCTTTCACAATCGTCCAACACAGGTAACAAGCCCTTTATAACCTCCTCTCCCGCCGAGCCAATAAGATCGAGCCTCTCCTTTGCCGACCTTCTTCTATAATTGTCAAACTCCGCCGCAAGCCTCAGATACTTGTCATTCATATCTCCACATTTTTTTTGCATTAAAGCCAACTCTCCCTCCTCAACTTTCTCAAACTTAGACTCACACTTTTCTGATTGCGCAGCATTACAAGTCCCCTCCGCCTTTACAGCATTTTCTTCATTATCTTTCCCAGATTTACTCTCCGGTTTCACACCTTTCTCTCCCTTCTCATCCTCCATACCTTTCATCTCACTTTCAATTTTCATCCCACCCATCTCATTTTCATCATGTACTACATTGTCAGTACCACTGCCAACATCTTTATTATCATTTACATTCATATCATTATTATGTTTTATCTTAAATATTTTATGTTTATGACTCATAATCAAATAATTATATATGATTTTTACTCGTTGCCCAATTACGGGCACAAAGATAGAAACAAATTGTTTGCCAACGCCATTTATCAGGACATTTTGACAGAATAATTGTACCTTTGCCGATTCTAAAAAAAAACTGATGCAAGAAATACTAAATTATCTGCAAACAGCCGATGTCTATAGTCCCGGTATTATAACAATTCTTATTCTGGTTGGATTTGGAGTGGGGTTCATCAATACAATCGCAGGACTTGCGACGGCAATAACTTACGCCCTTTTCATGGCAATGGGAATGCCAATAAACATTGCCAACGGAACCACAAGATTAGGCGTTCTTTCACAATTTTTAGTCTCTTCCATCATTTTCAAGAAAAAAGGATACCTCAACATGAGCACCGGAATAAAGGTCGGAATACCTGTTGCAATCGGAGCACTGTTCGGAGCAGAGTTCGTAGCCGTGCTTAAACCGACCATGATAGAGACCATCATGGGCATCGCTTTGCCTATTATAACAATCCTTCTTTTCATTCAAAAGCCAAGTTCGGCTCCCGCAGGAGAAAAACCATTCACAATATGGAAATACATTGCTTTTATATTGATAGGCATGTATGGTGGATTTACTCATGCCGGTGTTGGATTACTGATAATATTCGGTTCTTTTTTTATGCTCGGAATGGATATGCTCTATGCCAATGGTATTAAACAATTTGCAGTACTTATATATACTCCAATAGCACTACTTGTATTCATCATTCATGGGCAGGTAAACTGGCCGGTAGCTATCTTTTATGCAATAGGAAATATCATGGGAGGAGTCTTGGGCTCCTATGTCTCAATCAAGGGAGGCGCAAAATTCATTAAGATTTGCGTAGCAGCGGCAGTAATTATCATGAGCATATGGCTGGTAATAAAAAATATGCATTAAACTGCTTAAAAGCACGTATCACAGGATAAATTCAATAATAGATAATTTAATACGAATTACTTACCCATATAGCAATCTAATTTATAGATAATTATACTAATAAAATTAAAGTTTAATATATAAGGCCAAAATGCCTAAGGGCATCCGGAAGGCCACCCTCATCCACATCTCCTGCAATATAATCCGCAGACGCTTTTACATCATCATTCGAATTTGCCATTGCAACACCTATTGCAGCATGTTTAAGCATTGAAATATCGTTACCGCCATCACCAAATGCCATTGTCTCCTCAAGATTTATCCCGTAATGGCCGATAATCTGATCTATACCGGACTGCTTTGAAATACCTCTCATATTTACATCTGCAAATTCAGGTATCCATCTACCGGGAATGCAATCGGGAAGAACCTCCTTAATAATCTCGGTCAGCTTCTTGTCATCTACATAAATACACAACTGATACACATCCTCCTTTATAACCTCGCGAGGATCTCTGATTACGGGTGGTTCAACATTGACAAGAGAGGCTACCTTGAGAACTACCGGAGCATGATAATTTACAAACATACTCTCCTTACACATGAATGAGACCGGGAAGCGGTCCTTTTCGAGATGATTTACCAAATCATTGAGTTCCTTTTGCGGAATGGTATGCTTGTATAGAATATTCTTGTCTCCATCTGTACAACAGGATCCATTATACGCTATAAAGCCGTCGAATTCTATTCCATCAAGGACATTAGTCATTGCCAACATTCTCCCTGTTGCCACAAAAATCTTTATTCCCTTTCTTCTTAATTGTGAAAGGGCATCTACTGTCTCTTTGGAAACACGGTGTGTCTTAAAGCTCACAAGAGTTCCATCTATATCAAAAAATATTGCTTTTGTCATTTGTGAGCGCAAAGATAATCCAAATAGTCAAAAAAGGTGGCCGAAAATAAATTTCGGCCACCATACTAACCTTCTATCTCTATAATATGTCTGTTGAACAGGAGCTACAATAAGGAACAATCTGTGCAGTTCAACAAACATCCAAATTTATTACGCCTTATTGTCAGATCCCAATACATCCTTTACCTTATGCATATAAAGTTGTTTAAGTTTTTCTCTTGCAGGACCCAGATATTTACGTGGGTCAAACTCCTCAGGATGCTCTACAAACACTTTACGTATAGCTGCTGTCATTGCAAGACGACCATCACTATCGATATTTACCTTGCATACTGCTGATTTTGCAGCCTCTCTCAATTGTGGTTCAGGAATTCCGATTGAATCCTTCAAATGGCCGCCATAATGGTTAATCTCGGCAACAATATCCTGAGGAACACTCGAAGAGCCGTGAAGTACTATAGGGAATCCTGGAATTCTTCTCTCAATTTCATGTAGAATATCAAGACGAATCTCAGGTTTTTGCCCCGGTTTGAATTTATAAGCACCATGAGAGGTTCCGATAGAGATGGCAAGTGAATCAACGCCTGTCTTCTTTACAAAATCCTCTACCTCTTCAGGTTGAGTATAAGTGTGTTTTTCTGCTTTGACATCATCCTCAATACCCGCAAGGACTCCAAGTTCACCCTCAACAGTCACATCAAATTTATGTGCATATTCAACAACTCTCTTTGTAAGAGCCACATTCTCGTCGTAAGGAAGATGAGAACCATCAATCATAACTGAAGAGAAGCCCATTTCAATACATGACTGGCAAAGCTCAAAAGTATCACCATGGTCGAGGTGAAGAACAATTGGAATATTAAATCCAAGTTCCTTTGCATACTCAACACCCCCTTGTGCCATATATCTCAAAATTGTCTGATTGGCATATTTTCTGGCCCCGGAAGAGACCTGAAGTATAACCGGCGATTTTGTCTCAACACAAGCCTGGATAATTGCTTGCATCTGCTCCATGTTATTAAAATTGAAGGCAGGGATTGCATATCCGCCTTTCACTGCTTTGGCGAACAGTTCTCTGCTGTTGACCAAACCTAGATCTTTATAAGAAACCATTTTTATATATTTTTATAGGTTATTGTATTAATCAAAGACCGAACAAAAATTCTTTAAATTTTCGCGCAAGTCCTTATTTTTTCCACTTTTGATGCTCTCTCTAATTTCTGTGGAGGAGATATCGATCATTGGGGCATCGAGATACTTAAGCCGATACTTCTCACACAATGCTTTGGCATCATAACCGAAACGCGGATACACCCACACTTCAAATTCATTCACAATATCTCTCCAGCGATACCATTTTTCAATTGCCGAAGCATTATCAGCACCTATTATCCAAATGTACTCATTGTCGGGATACTTTCCAAATAAATATTGTAAAGTGTTATAGGTATATATAGGCTGCGGAAGCATAAATTCCACGTCACAGACCTCTACAGGCTTAAAAGTACCGCGACATTTATTTTCAGGCGTACTATGTTCTTCCTCGTTTCTGGTATTTGACCCGCTTAACCTCCTCTTCAGACGATATGCATTAATCACCTCAACAGCCTCTCGCAAATCGGCAAGACGTTTAGCCGCATCCTCAAGTTCATCCTCAGTTTTCCACGGATTATGCGGGCTGAGCACAAAACTTAAACTGTCTACATCGCAGTTTTTCAAGATGTAGCCAGCTATTGTCATATGACCGATATGCAGTGGGTTAAACGAACCACCGAAAAGAGCAACACGCATAACAGCAATTATTTAAGATATAAAATCGGAGACTATTTTATCTGCCTCCACAAGAGCCACCTCCAAATTATCATTAACAAGTACCTTGTCGAACTTATCTCTATATGTAAGCTCCTCAGCAGCCTTTGCCACTCGCTTTTCAATATTTTCAACCGAATCGGTACCTCGTGAGACAAGTCTTTGTTTAAGTACTTCAACAGAGGGCGGCATAATGAACACAGCTAAAGCATTCCCGCCATAAAGGCGTTTCAAGTTCACTCCCCCCTTGACATCAATATCGAACAGTATTATATGTCCCTTGTTCCAGATTCGCCTTACTTCTGACCGCAGTGTTCCGTAATATGAGCCGGGATAAACCTCCTCATACTCTACAAAATCTCCACTTTTAATCTTCGACTCAAACTGATCCACAGAGAAAAAATAGTACTCTCTGCCATCTTTTTCCTCACCACGCGGCGCACGGCTTGTTGCCGAGATAGAAAATTCAAGGTCAGGATATTTCTCCAGCAAATGCCTGACAATAGTACTCTTTCCCGCTCCAGAAGGGGCAGAAAAGATAATCACCTGATCTTTATTTACCTTCTCCATATTTATCTTTATTTAACTGAATCCAATTAATAGGTGCAACAACCTCCATCTCCGTCTTTTTTACCGGATGAATAAACTTTACTGACCTTGCATGAAGCGAAATGCTTCCGTCGGGATTCGAGCGGGGTGCACCATATTTTAAATCTCCCTTTATATGACATCCTATTGCGGCCAACTGCGCACGTATTTGATGATGTCGACCCGTAAGAAGAGTTACCTCAAGCAGAAAATATCTTTGTGTAGTCTCAATCAATTTATATATAAGCCTTGCCTCCTTGGCCCCCGTTTTGGGAAGTGGTGACACAAAACTTTTGTTCTTAGGCTCATTACGTGTAAGATAGTGTTTTAATTCGGCAGAATCAGGATTCGGCCGCGCGCAAACAAGTGCCCAATATGTCTTATGTATTTCCCCCTCTCTAAAGGCCTTGTTTAATCTTTCAAGCGATTTAGATGTTTTAGCAAACATAACTATTCCGCTTACAGGTCTGTCTATTCTATGAGTCACCCCAATAAAAACGGCACCGGGCTTATTATCACGTTCAGCTATAAAAACCTTTAATTTTTCACTGAGGCATTCATCCTCGGTCTTGTCTGCCTGCACTATCTCTCCGGATCGTTTATTAAAGATAAGTAGGTGATTATCTTCGTAAAGTATCCTCGATTGTATGTCGAGATACTCCTCCTCAGATAATTTTCTATATTGTTCGCTCATAAATATTGGGTTAAATAACTTACATATGCAAAGAAAAAGGTTTTATTCCATTTTAGCAACAAAAATAAAACTTGAGCAGTCATATTTTTATGACAAAGTGTCAGTATTTCCAAATGGCATAATCTTCGTTAAAGAGTTTGTGTATCCATTGAGATAATTGTGGAAAAGTATCACACTTTGACTTTTTAATTGAAACCAGTTATGATTTCATAAAAAGACAAATAAAATGGAATGATTATAAGTGAATTATGTATATTATATCCATTATAATCATAGACTACAGAAAACAAATATATAAAAGGAGATAAATATTATGGGAAAAATCATTGGTATCGACTTAGGT
>CAZNBA010000066.1:0-11004 GCA_964571395.1 uncultured Muribaculaceae bacterium | reverse complement strand
TCCTTATGATTGGCTCTCTCCGAAAAATGATGCTCTATGGAATAGTGGAACAGAAGCAGCTCCTGTAAAAACATTATACGATCCATGTCCTGCAGGCTGGAGAGTACCAACAAATACAGAATTATATGCACTGATTGGCAATGCAGATTATAAAGGTAACTGGACTCAAAAAGATGGCCAAAATGGAAGATGGTTTGATGGTACCACCGGCACCACCCAGACCTCTGGAGTTTTCCTTCCTGCTGCTGGCGCCCGCTACACTGATGGCACTGTCACCGCTCGTAATTACTTCGGCAAGTATTACTCAAGTACGCCCACTGATAGCAACGTGTACTTTTTGCTCGTTGAATCAGATGATGCTAGGATGGCCTACTATAGCCGTGCATACGGGCTATCTGTGCGTTGTGTGAAGGAGTAACTTACAAGATACTATAAGAGACTAATACCCATCTTATATTAAGTTCAGGAGCATTCATCAACATTCGCACCCATTTCAAAAGTTATGAATGCTCTCTCTTTTAATAAATGGATATTAATTCTACCGAAAATTTAAGGTTCAAAATTACCGCTTGCATTTTTATCGTATTTTTGCATAATTCAATTTTTGTATGATTATACCAAAAAAATTGCGAGATGAGAGAGTTTTTTAAGATAAGGACGCAAGAGGAGTTCGAGGATGCCTGCATGGAGCTATTCAGATATCAGGTAGAGCATTGCACTGTTTATAAAGAGTATGTCGGGTTACTTGGAATTGAGGCAAAGAGTGTACACACATCTGAGGAAATTCCTATGCTGCCTATAAGACTTTTTAAAAGCAGGCAGATTGTAACTTCTGCCCATAAAGTTCATAAGATTCAAAATAGGGAGTTTGCTACCGGCGATACAGACGAGGAATTTGATGCCATTTTTACAAGCAGTGCCACAACCGGAATGATCCCATCCAAACATTATGTGCGAGATATTTCTCTATATGAGCGCAGCTTTATAGAGGGATTCAAACTATTTTACGGTAATCCGGAGGAGTATGCCATACTATCCCTTTTACCCTCTTACCTTGAGCGTAAAGGCTCCTCTCTTGTGTATATGGCGGAGAAGCTAATGAGTATGGCATCTGAGGGTGGTTTTTATCTTTATGATCATGATAAACTTTATGAAAAATTATGTTTTCTGAAAAATAGAGGGAGAAAAACAATCTTGATAGGGGTAACCTTTGCGCTGCTCGATTTTGTGGAGAAATATCAGATGGAATTTCCTGATCTGATTATTTTGGAGACGGGCGGCATGAAGGGGCGCGGAAAGGAGATTCCTCGCAACGAACTCCATAAAATTCTCAAGCAGGGATTTGGAGTTGAGAGGGTTCACTCTGAGTATGGCATGGCAGAATTATTATCACAAGCCTACTCTAATGGTAACGGCCTGTTTTCCACGCCGCCATGGATGCAAATTCAAATCTCAGATTTGTATGATTCCTTTAACCGATTAAGCTTCACAAACAACAATACAACAACAGGCGTAAAGCTGTGCAAAGAGTTGTCAAATACCTGCCAGATGGGATTAACTGCCACCGGGCAGGGAAGAATCAATATAATAGACCTTGCCAATATCAACTCCTGCGCCTTTATTGAGACTGAGGATATAGGAAGAAAGTACCCCGACAACACCTTTACAATTGACGGACGCCTGAAAAACTCAGAACTCCGCGGCTGCAATATGCTGTTGGGGTAACTGTTCTTTATACTATTTATACTAATAATCAATTTCTCAAAAAACACTCTCTTTTGCTGCAGAACAATCGCAGTCTGTAAACTGATTCTGCATGGTATTACCTCTCCTGAAGCGGTTTTAGATAAACATCCACCATATCGGAATACCTCTTTGCCGTAGCCTCATCTCCTGCATCTTTGTAGACACTTGATATTACAAGAATGTACGAGAGTTGTTGCTCAAGATAATCGCCGGAAAGCAAAGATTTATTATGAATTTGGGAGAATAATGTTATACCTTTCTCAGTCTCAGCGATCATTGCATTTGCAAGTTTATCAGCTTTGGCATGTTCGCCTGCCGCAAGATAGACTGAAATGGCATCTATAACAGCTCTGTCATTAATCATAGAGATTATCGAGTTGTTAAGAGGAAAATTCTTTGCCGGGAAAACCTTCTGCATCTTGTCGAGAACAGCAACAGCCTTCTCTTTCTTTCCTTGCGCCAGCAGATATTTCGCGTTCTGTACCATAATATCCCTGACCGAAATCAATGAATTGAAAGTAAGCAAATTTTGATAATCCACACAAATATTTGGATCTGCAAAGGGCGCCCACTTATACACATTCATAATTCGGTTATACAAAGCATCGGCATCCATTTGCTCCACCTTGTTGGAGGTAGTTCCGGTTGAACTCTTTATTGGCACAAATTTGTAAACAAAACCGTCGTATTGTAAAAATTGCTTGATGCCTACATTTATATCCCCTCCGCGCTGCAATATGTAAATAGGTCGGTCCCATTTATAGTTTGCAAGCATATCGAGAATCATCAACTCGGTCTTGCTCAAAGAGCTCTTGCCCTCAGGAATAACAAGTTCGAGAGTATCCAGCACCTTGCTCGAATCGCTGTCTGCCACAATATGATATTTCCTAACATTATCCTTATTGACAGGCAACAAAAGTTTATGGGCAGCAATGTAATTATGCTGCTGTCCATCGCTAAGAGCAACCGTTATCTTTGGATTTCTGAAAATTTCGATAGCCTGCTTAAGCAGTATAGGTTTTCCGTTGAAACGATCATATACCTGAACATAATCGTTAGTCCCATATAAATATTGCCTTCTGTCTATACTGAAAGGTACGGGATCTGACTCATACTGTTTCCATCTCATCTGATCTATGTACCAATCCGTTCCGAGCAGGGAGGTGTTCATTATTCTCACATCGGTTCTTACCCCCTCTACCTCCTGTATATACCATAACGGGAAGGTATCGTTATCACCGTGTGTGATCAGTATCGCATCTTTATCTACAGACATAAGATAATTATATGCCATTGCGGTTGAAGTCTTTCTTCCACTCCTGTCATGATCGTCCCAAGTCTGTGAGACCATCTGAAGAGGCACAATAAGACAAAGAGCACTCGCAACCGAAGCCGAAGCCACAGGGTTCTTTATTGCCTTTTTGAGCAGCTCTGCAATCCACATCACTGCCAGTCCTATCCATATTGTAAAGAGATAGAAAGAGCCGGCATACGCGTAATCACGCTCTCTGGCCTGAACAGGTGACTGGTTTAGATAAACAACTATTGCAATACCCGTTAAAAGGAATAAAAGACCAACTACAATCCAATTTTTTCTATCTTTATTAAGTTGATACAGTAGCCCGATAATGCCCAATATAAGTGGAAGAAAATAAAAATGATTTTTAGCCTTACTGTTCACTATATAATCGGGTCCTTTGCTCTGGTTCCCAAGTCTTGCTTGATCTATAAAGCCTATTCCGCTCTCCCAATTACCCCTGAACACATCTCCCGGAACTGTTCCCTGTAAGTCATTCTGACGCCCCACAAAGTTCCACATGAAATAACGCAGATACATGTAATCAACTTGATAATCAAAGAAATAAGCAAGATTGGCTCCAAAAGAAGGCATCTTGTAATTTGAACCTACAACAGTCTTCCCTTCTCCATGCGTGTAAAGGTTGTAAAAGTCCACATATTGGTCATCAATACCGGCCTGGTACATTCTTGGGAAGAGCATCTTGCTGCCTGCCTCATATACCGGAGTTACAGGAGCATCCAAAGCTTCGTATTTACCGTCAACCACATTGTAATATTTAGGAACCTTAAGATCCGCTATCGGCGAGGCGTATGTCTCCCCGTAAATCAAAGGTGCCGACCCATACTGCTCACGGCCGAGATATCTGACCAGGGTAAAGGGGTTGTCGGGCTGATACTCATTTGTGGGTGTATTAGCACTTGAACGTATAACCACTACGGCAAATGTAGAGTACCCAATAACTATCATTGTAAAACACAAAATGATAGTATTTAAAAGCACCTTGTTCTTTTTGTATGTATAGTAGAACCCCCAAATTCCAAAGGCAATTAGCATCAGCATAAAGAAGAGCGCACCGCTGTTTACAGGCAGTCCAAATCCGTTT
The DNA here is from genome assembly GCA_964571395.1 of uncultured Muribaculaceae bacterium. GTDB lineage: Bacteria > Bacteroidota > Bacteroidia > Bacteroidales > UBA932 > Egerieousia. The sequence goes on along the minus strand of CAZNBA010000066.1, from coordinate 6,856 downwards.
ACAAAGGCAAGATCCACATATGCCGATATCTTTGGAATATATGGAATCATCCCGTAAAGAATAAATGCAAGTATGACTACCGATATTAAAAGCACCGTCCATGTCCTCTTTCTGGTAATTTCGTAATTTTTAAAGTAGTAGATAAAGACGAGGGCGGGAATTGTAAGCAAATTAAGCAGATGCACTCCAATGGAGAGCCCCATGAGGAAGGCTATCAGGATGATCCATCTGTTCGCATAGGGCTGATCTGCCTGATCTTCCCATTTTAACATTGCCCAAAAGACCACTGCCGTAAAAAGTGATGACATTGCATACACCTCTCCCTCAACTGCTGAAAACCAGAATGTATCGGACCAGCAATAGGCAAGCGAACCCACTATACCGGCTCCGAATATTATTATTGCGTTGCTTACTGTTAATGCATCACCTGCCTTTTCTATAATTTTCTTCCCAAAATGTACAATCGTGAGATATAAGAAAAAGATGGTAAATGAGGAGCACAAGGCACTAAGGGCATTGACAAGAACCGCAGCGCTCGCAGCACCTCCGAATAGTGTAAAGATTCTTGCAAAAAGCTGAAAAACAGGATTTCCTGGCGGATGCCCCACCTCTAATTTATATGACGATGCAATGAATTCTCCGCAGTCCCAAAAACTTGCAGTTGATTCTATCGTCAAAAGATATGTGATTGATGATATTACAAGCACGGAAAGTGCAATAATATTATTCCATCTTTTGAAAAGTTTTAGCTCCATATGTGTTGCAAATAAATTATTCAACAGAATTAATAACTTGCAAATATACTATTTTAGTTTTTTAATACTAACTTTGCGGCAAATATTGTTCAAAGTCAAATTTTCAGTTATGGCTGATAATAATTGGAAGGAGAGATTGGGTATGGTTTATTCTACCAACCCGGATTTCAAATATGAAACAGAGAGTGCGCAGGAGGAAGAGACTCTTACTCCGGGGCAGCAAAGACTGATTGTTGGGATAGACCGCAAAGGCAGAGCCGGAAAACAGGTAACCTGTATTGATGGTTTTGTCGGCAACACTACAGACCTTGAGACTCTTGCCAAGATGCTTAAGACAAAATGTGGTGTAGGTGGCACTGCCAAAGAGGGCAGAATCTTGATTCAGGGAGATTTAAGAGAGAAAATTGTAGCTATCCTTATGGAAAAAGGATATAAAGCAAAGCGCGGAAATTAGGATGGTTTTTCATGTGTTAAATATTTTTCTGCAAATTGAACAGAAATTAGCTCCGATAGAGTTAGCGTGGCCCGGTTGCCGGAAGGTGACCAACGAACTCATAGAGGATAATATGTCGGGGTACTTATCTGTAGCGGATAATCTTACAAATATCGTTATTGTGTCTGGCATCATTGTCTTTTTTATAATTGCCTTTAGCAGAATCATTACAGGCACCAAGGAGATTTTTATGGCAGCTTTCACAAATAAAAAATTGTTAAAGATTGAGAAAGAGATCAACATGCGGACAAATAGAAACACATTACTCCTTTTTTCAATTATTTTACTCTCTTTTGTAGTTGCCAATCACAGTGAGACACTCAATTATTTATCAAGACTGCCTGGAATATGGATGAAATTCCTGATTATACTTGCCATTGTTCCGGCATACTTGATTTTGAAATATTTGTTTTTTTGCACAATGACCTGGATTAACGGGAAATTGGTATTTAAAGTTCTGCTCGGAATAAACAGCACCTTCTTAACCTTTATTTTGGTTGGAGATATATTCGGATGTATAGTATATGCGGTCATACCCTCAATAGAGTTGAATTATCTTTTAATTTATATACTTTGCTGCACAGCAATAGGCACAGTTGTATTTTTTATTCGTGGATATCAGTTAATTATTTCTAACGGATTTTCGCATTTTTTTTGGATTTTGTATCTTTGCACACTCGAATTATTACCGATAGCCATTGTGGCTACCATTTTTTTGTAATATTTATATATGAAGATAACTAATATATTAATCTCTCAACCGGCACCCGTAAACAATTCACCCTATGCGGAAATTATTTCAAAACATAAGGTAAGTATAGATTTTCAACCATTTTTCAGAGTTGAAGCTCTTAGTACCAAGGAATTCCGTACACAAAAGATAAATATAAACGATTATACGGCAATTGTATTTACAGCAAGAACTGCCATTGACGCCTTTTTTAAATTATGCGAAGAACTTAGAGTAACCATCCCGGAAACAATGAAATATTTTTGTATTTCTGAATCCATTGCTCTATATCTTCAAAAACATATTATTTATCGTAAAAGAAAAATCTTTTTTGGAAACGGGACTTTAGATTCGATAGTTGAGGTAATAGGGTCAAAACATAAAGATGAACTGTTCCTCCTGGCAAGTGTTGATACCGTAAAAACAGATCTGAACAAAAAATTTGTAAAGGCCAAGTTCAAACACGACACCGCAGTTTTTATCAAAACTGTCTATAGCGACCTCTCAAAGCTTGATTTACAGAAATATCAGATGCTTGTATTCTATAGTCCCTCAGATATTAAATCACTTTACGAGAATTTCCCCGATTTTAAACAAAAGGAGCTTCTATTTGCAATATATGGTCCGGCAACAGCAAAAGCAATGAAAGCCGCAAAACTTTCTTCCGTTATTTCTGCACCAACACCAGAAGCCCCTTCAATAGCCAAAGCACTTGAGTTGTATCTCGACAAAAAATAATGAGCACGTTTAAAAAGACAGAGCGTTTATGTTCCAAAAAGGAGATAGATACCCTGTTAAAATATGGCAAATCTTTCTCTCTCTTTCCGTTTAAGATAATCTATCATCAAACTGAGAGGGAGAGTGGCTCGGCAATTCCCTCACAACCATCTGCCAAAATAATGATTTCTGTCCCCAAAAAGTACTTTAAAAGGGCTGTAAAACGCAACCTGCTGAAAAGACGGATAAGAGAGGCATATCGTATTAATAAACAACTACTTATCTGTAATGAAATCAATCTTTCCTTTATGATTCTGTATAATGCAAGAGTCATTCTTGAGTACCCCGACATAGAGATCAGAATCCGGGAGATATTGGGCAGACTTTCAACACTCAATATACATGCGGGCAAAGAGCGGCTGCAAAGTGAAAGCATGAATGACACAACCGGCAGCCTGCATAAACAAAGAAAAAGCATAAATGAGACCGAAGACAGCCTGCAACAACAAACCTCCGGCAGGCAAAGGACAAATGAAAAAATAAACGGAGAACCGGGAATGAATAGACAGGTACCTGAAAAAGAAAGACTTTACGGGCTCATTAAAATCATGCTCTCATTCCCATTCCTCCTGCTATTCAAATTTTACCAATTATTTATCTCCCCTCTAAAACCACCAAGTTGCCGATTTACTCCTACCTGCTCTCAATATGCCATAGAGGCACTGAAAAAGCATGGACCATTCAAAGGACTCTATTTGGCAATAATACGCATACTGCGTTGCCATCCTTGGGGAGGCAGCGGATATGACCCCGTTCCTTAAAGCAACAATAAACAGCTACAATACATTAATAAGGGTCATACAGGGATTCTTTCTGTACTTTTAGAAGATTTCTTAGAAATTTTTAATGGCCTTATGCAATTGGGCATCGGTTCTGATAATGGATTCCATTCTTCCAGGAGTATAATAGAACTTAGAAACTATCTCCTGCTCCACAACCGGTTGAATCTCCTCTCTTTTCAGAGTAAGCAGTTTTTCCTTACTTACAGACAACCTCTTTTCAAGCGCCTCAAATTCTGCTTTGTTAATCTCATACAGATTCTCCGCCTTAGCCGATTTAATCATCTGCTCAAGTTCAACCTGCGCTGAACTTCTCGTATCGAATTTCTTGGAAGCAGCAAATTTTGCAAAATCCGCATACTCCGCCTCAGTCATCTTGAACTGAGCTGGAGAGGCAATGGAGTTGTGTTTTTTGTAGTAATCTATCGCATAATCATTTACAACGTCATTCATAACAAGAGCAATAAGCGGTCTGCTATATGGTATGGAGGGAATTATTACATCTGGTGTAATTCCGCCGCCATCATAAACAGTTCTGCCATTTTTTGTCTTAAAGGCCTTTTTCAAGGAATCTGGCACATTTCCTATACTGCCGTCGGAGTTTCTGTTGGAATAATCTATAGCCTGAACACATCTGCCGCTCGGAGTATAGTATTTTGCTATTGTGTATTTTATTATGCCGTTATATCCTACGGGAGCAGGAGACTGCACAAGCCCCTTCCCATAAGTACGGGTTCCCACTATTTTTGCTCTGTCGAGGTCCTGTAAGGCACCGGAAACAATTTCCGACGATGAAGCCGACCCTGAGTTGGCCAGGACCATCAAAGGAATAGTTGTATCCACCGGCTCCTCAGTGGTTTTATAGATCACCAAAGTGGAGGAATCGCGTCCCATTTGTGAAACTACTTTAGTACCCCTCGGCACAAACAAAGAAACAATATTTACAGCCTCCTCAAGAAGCCCGCCACCATTGCCACGAAGATCAAGAATAATTTTATCCGCTCCCTTTTGTTTTAGATCAACAAGAGCTTTTCTTACATCTTTTGAACCTCCTAAAGTGAATCCGTCGAGTTTTATATAACCAATCTTCTTCCCTTTGTTCAGAGTATCGGAAGCCTCTATCCATTTATCTCCAGCAAGAATGCCGCTGAACGGAACATCCGAAATATGCACCCTCTCTCTGGTAACTTTTATCTCCTTCATTTGACCGCCCCTACCCTTTTTTACAAGGAACGTGACATCTGTACCAGGCTCACCCTTCATCCTATTGCTGCACTCCGTTGCTGAAAGCGGCTTTACATCAGTGCCGTTTATCTTAAGAATAATATCTCCCGGCTCAAGGCCAAATTTAACAGCAGGGGTATTGATATAAGGCTCTGAGATTAGCACTCCAAGCGAATCTATCTTTTTGATTATGGCTCCTATTCCGCCGTATGTGGCTGTAGTCATCAACTCTATCGCCTCATTATCCTCATCCGGAATATACTCCGTATAGGGATCTATGGAGTCGAGCATGGCGTCAATGCCAACCCTCAAAATTTTACTCAGATTAAGAGTATCCACATAACCGCGAGAAAGTTCCCTTAATATATTATATTGAATCTCAAGCGTCTTACCCGTATTAAACTCTTTATTTTGAGCATTCGAAATATTATATATACCTGTAAATGCAACACATGCACAAACTGAAAGTGCAGTAACCAATGTTTTGAATAATTTATTCATATCTCCTCACTATTTTATTTTGTGTAGCAACCGATACGGACTGCTATTTCGTGCAAATTTAAACTTTTACTACCTTTGATGCAACAAAAATCGAATCAGATAAACTCACTCTTTTTACAATGAAAATAATTTTTGCAACAAACAACACACATAAGGTAATAGAGGCTCAAAAAGTGTTAGGTAACAATATAACATTAATTATGCCAAAGGAAATTGGAGCTGAAGAGGAGATTCCCGAAAATGGGCTTACCCTGGAGGCCAATGCCGAGGAGAAATGCCGTTATATTTGGGACAAATTTCACCTCCCCTGCTTTGCAGATGACACCGGTCTTGAGGTTGAAGCCCTCAAAGGAGCTCCCGGCGTTTATACCGCACGTTATGCCGGTGAGTCAAAGGATACGGAGGCAAACATGAATAAATTACTGCACGAACTCTCCGGAAAGGAGAATCGCAAAGCACAATTCAGAACTGCAATAGCTCTTATAATAGAGGGTAAACTCTATAGGTTTGAGGGTGTGCTAAAGGGTTCCATTGCCAAATCCAAATCAGGGATGGAGGGTTTCGGATACGACCCCGTTTTTATCCCTGAGGAATACAATAAAACTCTTGCGGAACTTTCGCTTAACGAGAAAAATACAATCTCTCATAGGGGAAAATCGATGCGTGCACTCTCACGCTTTTTGCAGGAGAGAGGAATCAACAATAAGATAAACAGTAGCAATAAATTATAAACCTAAGAGAGAATAAAGCCTTTAATGAATCTGATTAATTAATCTCCAGGCACAGATAAGATGCTTATCAAATCTCAAATCATAGTTCTGAATTCAATCAAGTACGGCGACAACGGCCTTGTAGTCCAATGTTACTCCAACAATGGAGGCAGGATATCGCTCTTTATGAGAGGCGCTGCAAAGAGCAAAAGCGGTGCAGCATCTCTACACAGATTGAATATTCTTGATGTGGAGTTACTTGCTAAAGGAGAGGGAATGCCAATCATAAAGGAGATTGTTCCTGCCTTCAGACTTGATACTTTGCGAACCGATCTGTACAAAAGTGCTGTCGCCATCTTTATTTGTGAACTGATTTTAAAGGGAGTGCGTGAAATTGAACCAAATGAGCGGTTATATGCCTTCCTCCGCGACTCCATTCTATCCCTTGAGCAATGCAACGCAGGATTTGCAAATTTCCCCTCCTTCTTTATGGTACATTTTTGCAGGATATCGGGATTTGAGCCATTTGATAACTACTGCAAAGATTCCACGATTTTCAATATGGAATCAGCCTCTTTTGTCCCTTGTCGGCGTTACATAAACAACGGAAGAGGGAGCATGGTGGACAATGAGTTTTCTATTGAAGAATCGGCAATGCTGCACATGCTGTTGAATATTGCTCCTTCCGAACTCCATACCGTTAAATCCAACGGAAACGACCGCTACGGTTTTACTAAGCAGATGTTGAAATACCTCTCACTCCATTTAGGCTCTCCCCTTGAACTTAAATCGCTGGAGGTGCTTCATGAACTTTTCTGATTCGGCTCACAATGAAGTACAGCGCACCTGCGCTCCAATTAACTGCACAACTCTATCAGTTATTTCTG
>CAZNBA010000065.1:0-11079 GCA_964571395.1 uncultured Muribaculaceae bacterium | reverse complement strand
ACTCCCATTTTACTCCTATAACGGGAGAATTAGAATAGAATCTAACAGCTATGCCAGAAGAATTCTGACCTAAATCCCAGACAGCCTCTCTCACAACTCCTTTGATATCAATAGGCAATCTCGAAAAATAACTGCCCGAATTCTGAAAACCCTTACCCAAAACAGGCAAATTATTCTCTTCAACATCGTAATACTTTAAATCTGTTGATTTTTGTGCTTTTGCAGGTTCACCGTTAATAAATGCGGCTGCAAAAAACAGGGCAATCGTCACAATTTTGCCATAAGTTGTTTTTGAAAGGAATTGGATCATATTTATTTTTTTAATTGTTCTGCAATAGCTCTATTAGCGTTAATTGATTGTTGTCTAAATTATTACGGAAAATATTGCCGTCTGTACTCCACCATATTTTAATACCCTTTCGCTCCATTCCTCTAAACCAAGTCATCTGACGTTTAGCAAATTGATGAATCGCAATAGAGAGTTTTTCTACCATCTCATCATAACTCAACTCACCAACCAAATATAGAGTAACAAACTTATATTCGAGCCCATAATAAATAAGATCTTCCGGTTTTATTCCAGAATCCAATAACTTCTGCACCTCGTCAATCATACCCTCCTGCAATCTCGCATTCAATCTTCTGTCTATTCGCGCGTTACGCACATCTCTATCAACATCAATTCCCAAATACAACACCTTATGTGGCAAGACTCTGCCCTCCTCCAAGCTGCTCCGTACAGAACAGCTATTATTTTTTGACTCTTCTTTTTTCACCCGAGCATCTTTATCTGATGATTCTGCTTGTTTTAAAGGACTATTAATTAAACTATTATCCGCACAGATATATGCCTTTTCAATTTCTATTGCTCTGATAACCCGTTTCTTTGAATCGAAATCTGTGTTGTTGTGGGGCTTCTCTCCGCGCTGAGCCTTTAATTCTGTAAGTATCCCGACAAGTTCTTCCATACTTTTGCTTTCCAGCTCTTTGCGCAATTCCTCATTGGGCCTAACGTCTTTTAAATCGTAAGCTGTTGTAACTGCTTGAATGTAAAGACCTGTACCGCCGCATATAATTGGAAATGCTTTGCGATACTGCATATCGGCATAAACAGCAGCAAAATCGCGTTGATATTCAAACAGATTATACTTTGTGCCGGCATCCACAATATCTATCAGATGATAAGGGATGGAAAAATTCTGCTTTCCAGAAGTGCTGTTTTGCGTTGTCAAGGTATATTCACTCAAGTCTTTACCGGTGCCTATATCCATTCCGCGATAAACCTGCCTGGAATCAGCAGAAAGAATCTCAACGGAGTTATATTCAATTATTGGAGTGCCGTCTGCCTGTCCCCGTTTTGCCTTCTTTTCATTAGAGCCTGCCTCATCATGAAAAAGGGTGTTGAGTTTAACCGCAAGACTCACAGCGAATTTTGTCTTGCCGCTTGCGGTAGGGCCTATGACGGCTATTGTATCATATGAATGCATTATGCAAAGGTATAAAAAATTGTTTGACAAATTCTTGCTATATTTGCACTCCTCCAAAGGAAACAGAGTAGAAAAGTCAGGCAGAAAACAACAGTAACATAGAGTTTGAGCAGAATACAGAAAACAGAAGACAATAAGTAATACAGAGAAGGAGCGAAATATGCCGAAAGTAAAAGGTAAAATAGAGATAAAAAACAGGCGTGCAGGTTTCGAATACGAATTCCTCGAAAACTTCACTGCCGGAATAGTTTTGTCAGGAAGCGAAATCAAATCGATTCGTGCCGGAAAGGCATCGCTTGTGGATTCGTTCTGCTACTTTGTAAATAAAGAGCTCTATGTAAAGAATATGCATGTCTCAGAATATTGGTGGACAAGCTACAACAGGCAGGACCCAAAAAGAGACAGAAAACTTCTGCTGAATAAAAAAGAGTTAAGAAAATTAGAACGTGCCATAAAAGAGAAAGGACTTACAATTGTTCCCACAAGGCTCTATATTGCGGAAAACGGCTTCGCAAAACTCAATATTTCACTTGCAAGAGGTAAAAAAGAGTACGATAAACGCCAATCCATCAAAGAGAAAGACTTAAAACGCGAGATGGACAGACTGTAGTATTCAAGTATTACAGGCATTTATTTTTCAATCTCCTTCCTCATAGCCGGAGTGGAAATGTAAAAACTCCTTACAATCAAAAAGATTCCAAAGAGGATAAACGGAATACTCAAAATCTGACCCATATCCATAGTCATATCGCGTTCAAATGCAACCTGTGGTAATTTTACAAATTCTATCAGAAAACGTGACCCGAACAATCCTGTTAAAAAGAGACCGAACAACAATCCGCGTTTCAATTTATCAAGGGCGTACCTATACAGCAATAACAACAAAACGCCCAGCAACATATATGAAAGAGCCTCATACAATTGGGTGGGATGACAAGCCAGCCCGTCAGGAGGGAAGAGGTTTGGACCGTAAAGCATCTGCCATTCACGTGACGATAAGAATCTAAATCCCCATGGCAGATTTGTGGGACCTCCAAAAATCTCGGAATTCATGAGGTTACCCAATCTTATAAACATTCCTGCAAAGGCTACAGTAATGCCAACTCTATCCATAACCCAAAGAAAATCAAAATTATACCTCTTACCATAATGTCTTGCATACCACCAAATACCAAAAACAATTGCTATTGCTCCGCCATGACTTGCCAAGCCGCCCTCCCACACTGCAAAAATCTTCCATGGATTAGCAAGATAATATTCCGGCTCATAAAACAGAACATGGCCGAGACGCGCTCCAACAAGAGTACATCCCAAAAGGACATAGAGAAGAGGATCGAGCAAACTCACAGGCAACTTCTCCCGCCTGTAAAACCACATAAAAATGCCGTAACCTAAAATGAATCCGGTTATGAACAGCATTCCATAATACCTCAAATGAACAGGTCCGAAATGCAACAGCTCTGGATTAATATTCCAATTAATTGCCATAGGGGCCATATAGCCAAGCCACGAAATGGAAAAAAATGTTGTTAATATTCCCATGAATAAAAAATTATTTTCAATTAATTATTACTCTATTCTTCTATTTCTCTTAAGTTTCCTATATAAATCTCTTGCGTCTCTCATAAAATCATAAAATACACAACTATACATTATACTGCGTTATTACTCTATCTCACAAGCCTTGAGAATACACTTAATGGAAGTATCTTCCCAAAACCATCTTTCAAAACCAACTCCCCGCAAGTTAAATTGGTCCCTGTTTTATCCTGTGAAAAGGAGATTGTACGTGCAGAGCTCGCTTTACAGCAAACAGGCAGCAATTTAAATGCCGATCTTACCGCAGTATCGGCGAGCATCGCAGAATAACCATTTGAATAGAGATTCAACACCATAAAGGAGTTTACTGGTTCAAGAATTTGTGAACAACCAATAAGTAATTCATACAGAAGCTCATCGAGTTTCCATGTTTCACCATTAGGTCCATGTCCGTACGCAGGAGGATCCAAAATAATGCCATTGTACATATTACCCCTTTTCACCTCCCTTCTCACATATTTCATTGCATCCTCAACAACCCATCTGATATTATCAAGCCCGCTTATCTCCATATTATTTTTTGCCCAGGTAACAACCTGGCGTACAGAGTCTAAGTGTGTAACATCCGCTCCTGCCGCCTTTGCTGCAAGAGAGGCAGCCCCTGTATAAGCGAATAAATTAAGTACCTTGACACTCCCTTCTCCCTTCGCATCCCTGCATCCCACCACTCCCTCTTCTCCAGCTCCGACTCTCTTCTCCAATAAGGAGTTGCCAGATTTACATTCAATCTCCGATTGGGCAGTAATTCTTCTTACCTGGTTATATATGAAATCCCAATTGGGAGCCTGCTCAGGAAAAACGCCAACATGCTTAAATGAGGTAAGTCCAAGACGAAGCTTAATCTCAGGATTACGCTTATCCCCTGCCCTTTCCGGCGATTTATTATTTGAAGAGATTGTATCGGGGTACTTTATAACCCACTGTTCAGGCATCTTCTTTAACATTTTCCAACTGCCAGAATCCTCCTTACCCGCCCTGCCGAATCCGGCGCCTGGGAGAAACTTTGTATGAGTAAGTGATTGCCACTCTCCGGCCGATAGGCTCTTGTCCCAAAGCGCTTTGGGTTCAGGTCTCGCAAGAATAAAATTACCGAAACGCTCTAATTTTTCAAAGTTACCGGAATCGATAAGTTCATAATCTTTCCAATTCTGAGGAGATTCCAACTGCATATAAGTATAAATATTGCTATTAATGGCAGAAGCCAAATTATTTCTTGCAAAGATATGATAAAAAACGAGAATGAGTGCAGCGTGAAGATGCGGAACTTTTGCGTTATAAAGTAATTTGGAGATTTTTGCTACATTTGCATTAACTAAATACATAAGAGTATGCAACAGAATATTGACACTTACAATTTTAAAAACAAAAAAGCCATCGTAAGAGTTGACTTTAATGTTCCGCTTGATGAAACTTTTAAGATTACCGACGACACCAGAATAAGAGCGGCAATTCCTACTCTAAAAAAAGTATTGTCAGGTGGCGGCTCACTAATTTTAATGTCTCACCTCGGACGTCCGAAGGGAGTAAACAATAAATATTCTCTTAAACATATAATTTACAGAATAGAGGAGTTGCTCGGCACAAAAATTATTTTTGCTACTGACTGCCAAAAGGCAGGAGAACAGGCAAAAGATCTTAAGGCCGGAGAGGTTCTTCTATTGGAAAACCTGCGCTTCTATGCAGAAGAGGAGGGAAAACCGAGAGATTTGGCAGAAGATGCAAGCGATGAGGTTAAAAAGGCTGCAAAGGCAAAAGTGAAGGAGTCACAGAAGGCCTTTGTAAAGGTTCTTGCCTCTTATGCGGATTGCTACATCAACGATGCCTTTGGAACCGCACACAGGGCACATGCCTCCACGGCGCTTATCGCCTCTTATTTCCCTAACGACAAGATGTTCGGATATATTATGGAGAATGAAATAAAGGCTATCGACAAAGTACTTCGCAAAGCTGAACATCCCGTTACTGCCATTATCGGAGGAGCAAAAGTCTCATCCAAGATTGGCGTAATACAGAATATGTTTGATGTTGTTGACAATATGATAATAGGAGGAGGAATGGTCTTCACCTTTGTAAAGGCACAAGGCGGAAAGATTGGAAAATCTCTTTGTGAAGAGGATCAGCTCGGACTCGCGCTTGAGATAGTAAAGAAGGCCAAGGAAAAGGGTGTTAAATTGCTTCTTGCAAAGGATTCTGTAGTTGCCGACAATTTCTCCAATGATGCAACTTCAAAGGTTGTAGACTCCTTTGATATCCCTGACGGATGGATGGGAATGGATGCCGGACCTGCAGCACTTAAGGAGTGGGAGGAGATACTCATGAACTCCAAAACAATCCTGTGGAATGGTCCTGTCGGGGTATTTGAAATGTCAAAATTTGCAGCAGGCACAAAGAAAATAGCCGAACTCCTGGCAAAGGCTACAGCCCAAAACGGAGCGTATACTCTCGTAGGAGGCGGCGATTCTGTTGCAGCAGTCTCTCAAATGGGATATGCGGATAAAGTAAGTTATGTCTCAACAGGAGGCGGTGCAATGCTCGAATATCTTGAGGGTAAAGAGCTTCCGGGAATTAAAGCAATTAAGGAATAATTGCAGTATAGTATTACAGAGTCAAAATGCAGCCCGATAAGTAAAAACTTGTCAGGCTGCATTTATATTACAGATAGTGTCTACAATAGAGAGTTAAAAAAGAGGGATCACCTGCAAAAAAAAGTTGCCGAAATTGGAAACACCTATTAGTAATAGAAGTAACCAGCTTTTCTCATCTCTTTGTATGTTTTAAAAGGTTTTGGCGGATTCAGATATTTCTTGAGGAAATTATAAGTTTTGTATCTTATCTGAGAGGCCTCCTTTGAGTCTATTCTTTCAAAGACATGAGAACCGGGCATAGGCGGATATATCTCATATTCAAACTGTTTACCTGCAGCCTTGAGAGCCGCTATCATTTTCCTCACCTCATTAACACTCACATCGTTATCATTTTCTGTGGTCGTAATCATCAAAGGCCTGCAAAGTTGTGCGGCATAAGTGACCGGAGAACGGCGAGCATATTCCTGAGGATTCTCTGCCGGAGTCTCTCCTACATGATACGAAGCCGAGAAAAGATTGGTGTAAGATTTGTCGTGGTACTCAAGCCTGTAAGTAACATCACTGACAGGCACTCCCGCATAACCGCATGTATATTTCTCAGGATATTTAAGAATGTTCATAAGAGTTATCATTCCACCATGGCTCCAACCAACCAGACCCACTCGTGTGGAGTCTACAATAGAGTAGTTAGAGACCATATAATCACGTGCCGCAAGCACATCCTCGTTCTCAAGACCTCCGTAATCTATGGCTTCGTAAAAACCTTTTCCGTAACCTGTACTACCTCTATAATCTGGAGCCACAACTATGTACCCCTGAGCCAACATTTCTCTTATAATTTGATTGTAGGAGCTCCCAAGAGTACCGTGTATTCCTCCGTGAGGAAAGACCAGAAGAGGATACTTATTAGCCTGCACAGTGCTGCGCGGAATAAATACGTAAGAATAAAAGGCAAGAGGATTACCTATGAACTGGTCATGGAATGCATTTCCGTTCTTCTCCTGCCTGTATTTTGCAGGTCCAGTAAGTCTGACTTTGGTTATGTAAGCAATATCGCTCAAACCTTGATTGATGAGCACATCCTCAAATTTCTTCTCTATGATATCCATATCGTGTCCACCTTGGGCAAAGAGCGAGGAGGAAAAGAGCAGTACGACAGCGCAAGAAACTGTCAATCTGATAAATGAATCAGTAATTTTACCTATTTTCATACCATCGATTTGTTTTATTTGATGCAATATAGTGATTATTTTGCCCAATCTAAAAGTTTTAGTAAATTAGCACATTATTGGCAGAGATATGGAGGAGAGGGCGAAACTTGGGAAAAGTGGTGAGGATATTGCATTAAAATTCCTCACAAGCAAAGGGATGAAACTTCTTGCAAGAAACTGGAGAAACGGGCACAAGGAGCTCGATCTCATAATGGAAGAGGAATATTGCTTAAGAATTGTCGAGGTAAGAACAAGAAAATATCCCAATATCGTATCTCCATGGGAAACAGTTGGTCGCAAAAAACAGTTTCTGATTATTAAAGCGGCAAATGCCTTCGCTTTAGAGCATCATATTGGTAAAGAGATTGTTTTTGACATCATTTCAATAATTACCAACGGACCGGACTACTCGGTTAAATATATTCCCGATGCTTTTTCTCCAATATGGTAAAACGGAAACAATACTTTATATGGACAAAAATTTTTATTGCGTCATTATGGCCGGGGGAATCGGGAGTCGATTCTGGCCAGTAAGCAGGAACTCCATGCCGAAACAATTTCTTGATATCCTTGGAACAGGACTCTCATTCTTACAAGAGACGTTTGACAGGTTTTCCAAGATAGTCCCTTCGGAAAATATAATTGTGGTCACATCCGAGAGATACGAAACGCTTGTCAAGAAGCAGTTGCCAAAGATTTTAGACGAAAATGTATTGCTTGAGCCTTTCAGAAGGAATACAGCTCCATGTATTGCATACGCAACATACAAGCTCTTAAAGAAGAACCCTGACGCAACAATTGTCGTAACACCGTCTGACCACGTCATCTCAAACGAAGAGGTTTTTTTAGATACAATAAAGGGGGCTATGGAATATGCTAAGGACCACGACAACCTGTTTACCTTAGGAATCATGCCCACAAGACCTGAGACAGGATACGGGTATATTCAAAAAAACAGTTCCAAATGCTGTCAAATAAACGGCAGACCGGCCTATAGTGTTAAGACTTTTACAGAGAAACCTGATAAAGAACTTGCCAAAGTCTTTATGGATAGCGGTGAATTTTTGTGGAATTCCGGAATTTTTGTATGGAATCTCAAAACAATTATTAATGAGCTGGAAAAATTTCTGCCTGAAATAGCCAATTCCTTTAAAGATGGAATGTCGCAGTACTTTACCGATAACGAAAGAAGTTTTATTAAAGGTATCTACGAAGGATGCAACGGAATCTCAATTGATTACGGTGTGATGGAAAAGACCGATAAATCTTGGGTCTTTGAATCCTCATTCGGGTGGAGCGATCTGGGTACATGGCACTCGCTGTACTCCTATCTCGACAAGGATTCGGATGGAAATATGGTGCAGGCAAAAAAGGTTATGCTCGAAAATGTGAAAGGGAACATGATTGTATCAAAGAAAGAGGGTAAATTGATAGTTGTAAGCGGGCTCGAAAACTTTATGGTAGTGGATACCGACGATGTGCTTATGATCTGTCCCAAGGATGAGAAGGCCTTCAAAAATGTAATTACAGACCTTATGGTTAATGATAAATCAGATTATCAATAAAAAACAAAATATTTATGTCAGAATCTTTGAAAATTAATGTACAAAGCGAGATAGGGAAATTAGAAGCAGTCATTTTGCGTACTCCGGGCGCAGAGGTAGAAAATATGACTCCCGGGACAGCTCAACGAGCACTGTACAGCGATATTCTAAATCTTTCAATCGCCCAACACGAGTATACTCAGTTGTCGGGGGTACTGGAAAAATACACCAAAACATATCAGATTGAGGAACTCTTGAGAAAAGTATTGGAGGAGCCTCAATGCAGAGAGTCGCTTATTAGCAAAATTTGCATCAATGAGGGCGCAACAGACTATTACGAAGATCTTATGGAGATGAACTCCAAATCTTTGGCAAAGTGTCTTATAGAGGGTGTCCCGGCAAAAATCAACTCATTGACAGCCTATTTAAAGGATGAATATTATGCTCTCTATCCTCTTTATAATTTCTATTTTACGAGAGACGCCTCGGTTTCTTTAGGGAACAATGTGATTATCTGCAAAATGGCCAATAAAGTGCGCGTAAGAGAATCGCTGATAATGGAGGCCATCTTTAAGAACTCGGGAGCCTTTGACTGCGGATTGATAAACATTCCGGAGATGAACCCCGGAAATTCCGGAGTCTTTATGGAGGGCGGCGATGTTCTTGTTGCTGCGGAGGATATTATTCTCGTAGGTAATGGATTAAGAACCAGTACACAGGGAATTGACAGCCTCATCTCTTTCCTCTGCAAACAGAAGAGAGAAAAGAAGCAACATATTATCGTACAACAATTACCTCACTCGCCTGAATCATTTATCCATCTGGATATGGTATTTACTCTTTTGGACCGCGACAAATGTATGGTATTTGAGCCTCTGATTCTTGGAGATAACCAGTATCAGACAGTCCACATTACCATTGATAACGGTAAAGTATCAAAAATTAAGACTGTTCAGAATATACCTTCTGTACTGAAAAAATTAGGAATGGATCTTGAACCGATTACCTGCGGAGGTGAGGCAGACGAATGGAATCAGGAGAGAGAGCAATGGCACAGTGGAGCAAACTTCTTTGCTCTTGAGCCTGGCAAGGTGCTCTCTTATGCGAGAAACGTACACACACTGGAGGAACTCAACAAAAACGGATTTGAGATTATTCCTGCATGGGATATAATTGAGGGTAAAAAAGAGATTGCAAAGCATAAACATTGCGTTATAACAATAGACGGCAGCGAACTTCCTCGTGGAGGCGGCGGTGCACGTTGCATGACCATGCCGGTAAGGCGCAAAAGCATATAAAAACTCTTCCGTTTTTCTGTAAACCGCCATGGCAAAGCATATTACGTTTAACTTCTACTATGCGGACGATACAGATAAAAGTATGTAATATACCGTTAAAAAAACAGCTTTATTGTTGTTTTTATACGCCTTAGCGAAAAAATGAGTAATTTTGCAGACAAATTTCAACTGTTATGATGAATGAAAAGATAGAGGATATCTTAAAAGAGATAGACCAGATGACAGCCAAGACTTTCCAGGAAGTTGAGGAGATGAGAGTAAAGTTTCTTGGCAAGAAGGGTTCGGTAACAAAACTGTTCGATGAATTCAGGCAAGTGTTACCTGAACAGAAAAAGGAGTTCGGGCAAAAACTTAATCTCCTTAAAACCAAAGCTGCAGAGAAGATTGAAGAGCTTAGAGAGGTCCTTAATGACAACTCGGAAAATGAGACCGGTGGACTTGATTATACAAAACCTGGTGATAAGTTTGAGTTGGGAACCAGACATCCAATCTCAATCACCAGAGAGGAGATTATCGCAATATTCAACAAATTCGGATACTCAATTGCAGAGGGACCAGAAATTGAAGATGACTGGCACGTCTTTGGAGCGTTGAACTTCCCGCCGGAGCATCCGGCCCGCGATATGCAAGATACATTCTTTATTTCTCAAGGAGACAACCCAATTCTACTGCGTACACACACAAGTTCCGTTCAAGTACGCACAATGGAAAAGGCAAAACTTCCGATAAGAGTAATCTGCCCCGGTAGAGTATTCAGAAATGAGGCCATATCGGCAAGAGCGCATTGCATCTTTCATCAGGTTGAGGGTTTATATATAGATAAAAATGTCTCCTTTGCAGACCTCAAGCAGGCTATTCTGCTCTTTGCAAAAGAGATGTTCGGAGAGGAGACCAAAATCAGAATGAGACCCTCCTACTTTCCCTTCACAGAACCAAGCGCAGAGGTGGATGTAAGTTGCAATATTTGCAAAGGCAAGGGGTGCAACATCTGTAAAGGCACAGGCTGGCTTGAGATTCTCGGATGCGGAATGGTAGATCCAAATGTTCTCCAAGCCTCAGGCATAGACAGTAAAGTTTATTCCGGATTTGCATTCGGTATGGGAGTAGAGAGAATCGCAATGCTCAAATGGCAGGTTAAAGATTTAAGACACTACTTTGAAAACGATGTCAGATTCCTCAGAGAATTCGAAAGCGTCGTATAAGCTATATAATTCCTAAAAATTAGCACTGCGACAGCACAAAAATTTGCAAGGAATTTTTTTTTACCTATCTTTGCAGTCCCAATTAAGGGAAAGTTCTTTAGATAAGAGTACAGACAAGAGTGCCGACAGCGGAACTTTTGTGCAAGCCGAACG
>CAZNBA010000064.1:0-11654 GCA_964571395.1 uncultured Muribaculaceae bacterium | reverse complement strand
TTCCGAAGCTAAACGAGATCCGCATTATGTTATCTGTGATAGCATTCCAACCAACAAGGTTAAGCACAACCTGTTTGCTGAATTGACGAAATAGCATCTCAGGCAACGGAGAGCTACTGTGACAGCATTCCAAACAACGATGTATGAATCAACTATTAATAGGTTATTGGCCTGCCTAAGTATATATACAACAAATCAAAAACCGGGAAACTTAAAAAATACAGTAGGCAAAAGCAGAAGTGCCCCAACAATAATAAGCATCAGCACAAAAGGAAGTACCCATTTGAACCATTTACCGTAAGGTATCCTTGCTATTCCGAGCACGGCAATAAGTACTCCGGATGTAGGAGTAATCATATTGGTAAAGCCGTCACCGAACTGAAAGGCCAAAACGGTGGCTTGTCGGGATACTCCAATCATATCAGCAAAGGGAGCCATAATAGGCATCGTTATAGCAGCCTTTGCGCTTGCGGAAGGAATAAAAATATTTATAAAGGTCTGTATCGCATACATAATTCCCAGCGAAGCTGTCTCTCCAGCATCCTTAAGGCCACTCGACATGGAGTGAAGAATCGTATCTATTATCCTGCCCTCTTGGAGCACGAATACAATCCCAGCAGCGAGCCCCACAACGAGAGCCGCACTCAAAATATCCTTTGCACCATTAAGCAACTCCTTAACTATCTGATCACCTGAAAGCCCCATGGCGATTCCAGACAACAGAGCAAGCCCTAAAAACAAAGCTGAAATCTCCCCGATATACCAACCGAAAGCAAGTACCCCGACAATCAGATATATAATAGTAAAACCAAGCAGAGAAAGAATATAAAAGTGTACCGATTTTCTGAGTGATACCCATGATGAAAAGAGAAATAGGAGCGCTACAACCGGCAAAAGATAAGGAGCTGCAAATTTTCCTCCACCTACAGAAAGGAGACAATCACCGCTATATATAATGGTAAAGGCAAGAATCACCACAAAAGCAATTACAAAAGAGATCTTTGAAGAACGATTGGTATAATACTCCATGGCGCCACCCTCCTTTTCCACATGCTCACGCCAATATGCGTCAACGTCATACACAAGAGATTTTTTGGGATTTTTCTTTACACGAGAAGCATATATCAGGACAAAGGCTATTGTAATGACTGTTAAAACAATCCAGCAAAAAAACCTGTATTCAATCCCGGAAAACATTGGAATTCCGGCTATATTCTGCGCGATACCGATTGTAAAGGGATTTAAAATTGCACCAGCAAACCCCACATGAGCAGCAACATAGACCATACAGACCCCAACTATCGAATCATATCCCATAGAGATAGCCAATGGAATTACAATCACTACAAAGGCGATTGTCTCCTCACTCATTCCAAAGACAGCCCCAAACAGGCTGAACATAATCATAACCAAAGTGATAACAATATTATTGACCCCAATTTTCGCAAGAAATCTATTACGTTCCAATTTAGACAAAGTGCCAAGAAATGAAAAAATTCCCGCATCAACAGCCCTGCTCTTGTTGACAACCCAAAACGAGGCTCCTATAACAAGTATAAAGCAAATTATACCTGCCTGCTTCACAAAACCATTGTAGAACGCACTTAATATCTGCCAACTTTGTCTCTCTGCCGGCACCGTATGAAATTGTATCTCAGACGCAGCCTCTCCTCCGCCAGAGTTATTTGCAACTTCTGTAACCGATGATGATATCTCTTCTTGTAAAGCAGGTTCGGCAACATATTCTCCACCAGGAACAATCCAAGTTGCCAAGGCACAAATTGCAACAATAGCAAAGATAATAATATAAGTATTTGGCACTTTTTTCATACAATTAACAAATTTCATGTTCGGTATAAGAGTGCAAATATAACACTATGAATTCAATTAAGAATTTTTTGCGCACCAGTAAAATAATTTTATGCAAAAAGGGTGATTGTCGCATGAACAATCACCCTCTCATAGAATATTTTAATCTCAAAAAATATTACATCATTCCACCGCCCATAGGAGGCATAGCAGCAGGAGCAGGATTCTCCTCTTTCTTATCTGCAATTACACACTCAGTAGTAAGCAACATTCCAGCAACAGAAGCCGCATTTTGCAAAGCGATTCTCGTAACTTTGGTAGGATCTATAACACCTGCGGCAAATAGATTCTCGTATTTATCTGTACGAGCATTATAGCCAAAATCACCCTTACCATCTTTAATCTTTTGTATAACAACACTACCCTCAACGCCTGCATTTTCACAGATAATTCTGAGAGGCTCCTCAATTGCACGATTGATGATATTAATACCTGTCTGCTCATCATCATTATCTGCTTTAACTTTCTTTAAAGCAACTTCAGCACGAATATATGCAACACCGCCACCAGGTACGATACCCTCTTCGACAGCTGCACGGGTAGCACTCAAAGCATCTTCTACTCTATCTTTCTTCTCTTTCAATTCAACCTCTGAAGCAGCACCAACATAAATTACTGCAACACCGCCAGATAATTTTGCAAGGCGCTCCTGGAGTTTCTCGCGATCATAATCACTTGTAGTAGTCTCTATCTGCTTCTTTATCTGAGCAACTCTCTCTTCAATTGCTTTTTTATCTCCTGCACCGTTAACAACTGTTGTATTCTCTTTGTCGATAGTTACTTTATCTGCACTGCCAAGCATCTCAGGAGTTGTATTCTCCAAAGTAAAACCTCTCTCCTCAGAAATCACAACACCTCCTGTAAGGGTTGCTATATCCTGCAACATCTCTTTCCTGCGGTCACCAAACCCAGGAGCCTTTACGGCAGCTACCTTTATAGTTCCACGCAAACGATTTACAACCAATGTTGTAAGAGCTTCACCATCTACATCTTCGGCAATAATCAACAATGATTTTCCATCTCTTGCAATAGGCTCAAGAATAGGAAGAAGATCCTTCATTGAAGAGATTTTTTTATCTGTAATCAAAATCTTAGGTTGATCCAGAACAGCCTCCATTTTATCCGGATTGGTCATAAAATAGGGAGAGATATAACCTCTGTCGAACTGCATTCCCTCAACCACCTTAACCTCGGTATCGGTACCTTTTGCCTCCTCAACAGTAATTACCCCCTCTTTCTTTACCTTGCTCATTGCATCTGCAATAAGTTTTCCTATAACGGCATCGTTATTGGCAGAAATTGTACCAACCTGCTCTATCTTTGAATAGTCGTTGCCAACAGATTTGCTCTGCTCTTTAAGTGATTTTACAACTATCTCTACAGCCTTATCTATACCGCGTTTCAAATCCATAGGATTGGCACCTGCGGTAACATTTTTAAGACCCACATTAATTATAGATTGTGCAAGCACGGTAGCTGTAGTAGTACCATCGCCGGCCTGATCATTGGTCTTTGAGGCTACCTCTTTAACCATCTGAGCTCCCATATTCTGAAATCTATCCTCCAACTCAATCTCTTTTGCTACAGTGACACCGTCCTTTGTAATTTGCGGAGCACCAAATTTCTTATCCAACACAACATTACGACCTTTTGGCCCTAATGTAACCTTAACTGCATTTGCAAGAGCATCCGCACCCTCTTTAATAAGATTGCGGG
This sequence comes from uncultured Muribaculaceae bacterium, assembly GCA_964571395.1. Classification (GTDB taxonomy): domain Bacteria; phylum Bacteroidota; class Bacteroidia; order Bacteroidales; family UBA932; genus Egerieousia. The sequence continues at coordinate 8,069 of CAZNBA010000064.1, read as the reverse complement.
CCTCGGTATTAAATTTAATCTCTTTTGCCATGATATTTATTATTTTTATTAATTCTTGTTATTCTTGTCGGGATTCCCAAACCTGTTAATTGATAACTGCTATTGTTTTGGAGATTCCCACTGCATATTAATTGAAAACTGCTATTATTTAGTACCTCGACATTATTTTATTACTGCGAGAACATCGCTTTGACGCATTATCATATAGCTTTTGCCATCTACCGTAATCTCAGTCCCCGCATATTTCCCGTACAGGACCTTATCTCCTGCCTTTAATTCCATAGGTTCATCTTTTTTACCTGATCCTGCTGCAAGTACTTTTCCCTCTTGTGGTTTCTCTTTTGCTGTATCCGGAATAAACAATCCGCTTGCTGTTTTTGTTTCAGCCTCTTTAGGTTCAATAAGAACTCTGTCTGCTAATGGTTTAACGTTCATGATATTTTTAAATTTAAAATTATTTATATATTATTTATCAACTTTCCGATAGCTTATCTTTCAGCCTGACATATTATCTCTCTATCACTTCCCCTTGCCAACTATACTCCTATGCCAAAGAGAGCAGCGTTAAAAATTCAGACAAAATAGATGCCAAATGATTTTGAGGTAAAAAATATGACAAAATGACACTTTATAGGCAGAATCATTCTATTCACTAATATTCTCCGTTTTTAAGAGTTAAACATTTTCTTATAGAGACAAGAATAAGAGTAATAAAATAGCGAAACAAATAAAAAAACATTGAGTTCAGAGATTATTTCTCTACTTTTGTTTCGCTTCAAGAAACTTCCAAGGAGCATAAATCATATAGTTATATCATATAAATGAGGGAACTACAATTAATTCAACAAGATCATGAACGATTCATGAGAGAGGCTTTACACGAGGCCCTGATCGCACTTGAAGCCCGCGAGGTCCCGATAGGCGCAATCGTTACCGTAGAGAACCGGATAATAGCACGCGCCCATAATCTTACAGAAACTTTACGAGATCCCACAGCCCATGCAGAGATGCAGGCTATAACCATGGCCTCAGACTACTTGGGAGGCAAGTACTTAGATATGTGTACACTATATGTCACAATAGAACCGTGTCCAATGTGTGCTGCTGCATTAGGCTGGGCACAATTAAAACGGCTCGTTTACGGAGCATCCGACCCCAAACGTGGCTACTCCCTGTTTTCACCCTCATTACTGCACCCAAAAACCGAGGTCATATCGGGAATCCTGAAAGAGGAATGTTCCAATATTGTTACAGATTTCTTTAGAAAAAAACGATAATGAAAAGAGTGGAGTGCAGCATCATCCGTTTAAACGGCAAGACCATTGGGCTTTCAGAAAAGTATGGTATGTCATTCAAGGAGATACCGTTATAATGAATGGAAAATAAAGTGAAAACCATTAAAGAGAGAGAAAAATAATGGAAATTCTTGGTGAGTGGGGATATATAGGCCTGTTCATTGGCACTTTTCTGGCGGCAACAATAATACCGTTCAGTTCCGAGTTTTTAATTATCGGGATACTTTTGGCCGGAGCAAATCCTGTGGCCTCATTTTTTGTAGCTACTATTGGGAACTGGCTCGGAGGGCTTACCTCCTACTGGCTTGGTTATGCCGGCAAATGGGAATGGATTGAGAAGTGGTTGAGAGTCTCCAAAGAGAAACTGGAGCGACAAAAACATAAGATTGAAAGGTATGGAGCAATGATTGCATTTATGAGTTGGGCGCCATTTGTTGGAGACATATTTGCCCTTGGATTAGGATTCTATCGAGTAAAGTTCATAAAATCAGCTGTTTTCATGCTATTTGGCAAGGCTGTCCGCTTTGCTTTATGGGTAATTCTTTTTATAATTTACGGCAACGATGTAGTAACCATGATTGATTCATGGTTCGTTTAATTTTTACAATTAAAAAATTCTTCATACATTTGCACCTCAAATTTTGAGATATGGTGTAATGGTAGCACTACAGATTTTGGTTCTGTCTGTCCAGGTTCGAATCCTGGTATCTCAACAAAAAGATGGCTGCTTAAGGCGCCATCTTTTTTATTTCCCCAATTTTGCACTATCTTTAATACTTATTCTGGTTTTAGGTTAAAATAGATGATCTATTCTCTCTATTTGAACATTAAACCTTTATTCATAAATCATTAAAATTGCCACTATGCAATATAAGGTATTCATCATAGAGGATGAGGAACAGATAGCCTGCGGGCTAAAATCTCTTGTTGAAAGATACGGAATGGAGGGAGGTATTGCAGACAATCTGCAGGATCCGATCAATGAGATTGTATCGTTTTCACCTCACATTATTCTTCTTGATATAAATTTGCCCTTCTATAACGGATTCTATTGGTGCAGAAAAATCCGCAGCTATACTATTTCACCAATTATTATGATCTCCGCCAGAGATGCTGTTTCAGATCAGGTACTTGCTCTTGAAAACGGAGCAGATGATTATATCTGTAAACCATTTGATAACGATGTAGTTATGGCAAAAATACGCAGCCAGATAAGACGTACATTCGGAGAATATTATGCAGAAAGAAATAATTCTATCCTCAGTAAAAACGGGCTTGAGCTGGATCTTTCCAAAATGACCATGAAGTACCTCGACAGTACAACTTTTCTCTCCCCAAAGGAGATGAATATAATGTGGTCATTACTGGAAAAATCACCCGGAGTAGTTAAGAGAGATCTACTTACCGAAAAGGTTTGGGACGATAAATCTTTTGTGGATGAAAATACCCTGAGCGTAAATATTGCAAGATTAAGAACAAAATTAAAAGAGATGGGGCTTGGAGAGGCGTTGCAGACGGTTCGCGGAATAGGCTACAAACTCCAATAAATTATTTGCCATGAAGGTTTTGAGATTTTTATATAAAGAGTTCGGAGGATTGCTTATCCTCTATTTATTCAACTTTGTCGTACTCGTATTATTGCTATATTTAACAGACGGATTATCCACGTTTTACGGTATTTTATATTTTATTTTACTATCTCTATTTTTTCTGCTTCTCTATCTCATACTCATGTATCATAGGCGAAAGACAATGTACGGGCGACTGATAGATAGAGGTTCAATAGAGGAGAGTATTGTTTTTACTTTGGATAATGCCATAAGCGAAGAGAAAAAAAAAGTTGCCGATTATGAAAAGCGTTATAACGAGCATCTTATCTTTATCGACCGCTGGGTGCACTATATTAAGACTCCGTTGGCGGTAATACGCTCCATCATTCAGGAAATCGACAGCACTCCTGCACCAGCAAACAGGCCACAAGAGAGAGAGGCTGATTCATTACCTGCCGGTACGCCGCAAAGAGAGTTTCTAAATATTCAGAGCCAGACTACGCAAGATGAGATATTAGAGATTAAGAATGATGAGATGAATGAAGAGACAAATGAAGAGAGGTTTGCACAGATTCAGACAGAAGCGGATAAAATTCTCGATGGCGTAAATACTGCACTGAATTATGCCAGAGCTACCAATTTTGCAAATGATTTTGTTGTAGAACCAGTGAATATTCATGATCTGTCGGTATCTGTTGTAAACAGTCTAAAACGCTCTTTCATAAGACAGAATGTCTTCCCCGAAATCAGCATTCCGGATAATCTGGTCTTGATGACAGATAAGAAATGGATGAGTTTCATACTCTTTCAACTTCTTACAAATGCGATCAAATATTCTTTCAGCGGCGGAAAAGTTAGAATCTCCTCCGTTTCAGAGGATAATTCAACAAAACTAAGAGTTGAAGATTCAGGTGTCGGGATACCAAAATGCGATCTCAACAGAGTTTTTGATATCTTTTTCACAGGCGAAAACGGCAGAAAGCAGGGCGAATCTACCGGTATCGGGCTCTATCTGGTTATGATAATATGCGAAAAACTCGACTACACGCTCACAGTACAGAGCGATATAGGCAAAGGTTCTATCTTTTCAGTAAGCCTTAACACTTGTTCTAAACGGTGAATTTCTCCATAGAGACAGGCAGTTGGAGAAGATTAAAGCAATTTCTTACAACTTTGTAAGAGAAGTGTAAGCAAAACGTATGATTTATGGAGTTGCAACAACCTTACTTTTGTAAAAAATTTATATTATGCTTTTGGAAATAAACAATCTTACAAAGTATTTCGGCAGCAACAATGTTGTCAAGGCCTTGGACGGAATAAATCTCTCAGTGGATCACGGAGATTTTGTTGGAATAATGGGTCCGTCAGGGAGCGGCAAGACCACTCTATTGAACCTGATTTCCACAATAGACAAGCCCACATCCGGTTCCATTTCAATCAACGGGACAGTGGTCTCCTCTCTTACATCTGATAGTCTCGCATCGTTCCGAAGACGTGAACTCGGAATTGTTTTTCAGGATTTCAATTTAATAGACTCCCTTACTATTAGAGAAAATCTCATGCTCCCCATGATTCTTGAGCGTAAAGGCAGAGAGGAGTTAGAAAAAAGAGTAACGGAAATTGCCAGTCTCCTCAACATCTCCAATATTCTTGATAAAAAGCCGTATGAAATATCTGGTGGCGAAGCACAGAGAACTGCCATCGGACGCGCAATCTTCAACTCTCCTCAACTTCTGCTTGCAGATGAGCCGACAGGAAATCTCGACAGCAAAAATGCAGGCGCGGTAATGAAACTATTCACCTCAATCAATGAGCATATTGGTGTCACAACAATAATGGTAACGCACAACCCCGAGGCTGCAAGCTATTGTAAAAGAATCATTTTTATTAGGGACGGAAAGCTGTATAACACAATTGAGCGTGGAGAGAGCCGAGAACAGTTCTTTGAACAGATACTCCATCTTCTCTCCTTTATGAGTACAAAATAATACCCGCAACCCGTGACAAGCGACACCCACAATAAGTAAAACGTGATCGTCACAACAACTGACATTCACAATAAATGCCAAGCAATCTCCTAAAGGGGTTAAATAAACCCTCCGACGATTTGCACAGCAACCTCAAACTAAAAGGTTCAAATTAAAATATGGGCGGTGATCCGCCTCACCAAACAATTGCAAAATATGACTTTCAGCAAAATAATACTTGACAACATAAAAGGGAACATGCATGCCTACAAGGAGTATTTCCTTGCCACAATGCTCTCGTCAACAGTCCTTTCAATGTCGCTGTTCATAATAAAGCACCCCGACATTCCTATAAATTCTTTTTCCACCTCTTTTATCAAATCAGCAGTGGCAATCAATGTCATTATCGGAGTTTTTCTATTCATTTTTCTTATCTACTCCGAATGTAATTTCATAAGACACAGGAGCCGCGATTACGCCCTTTTCAAAATATTGGGAATGAAGAGTTTTCAACTAAATTCATTGCATTTCTGGGAATCCTTTGCGGTCTTTTTTGGAGGAACAATAAGCGGTATCGGCCTATCGCTTCTCTTTGCAAAACTCATCTTTCTACTTTTCGCAAAATTACTGGGTCTTGCCCCGCTGGAAATGTATTTTCCAACTTTTGCAATAGGTATGATCCTGCTACTTTTTGGTGCAGCATTTCTCCTGATACAACTTGTATCTGGTCTAATCCTTTGGAGACTCGATATAAAGAAAGTTCTACTTTTTGGACGAGAAGCGCAAAAGTTGAAGCAGCCGAATATCTGGCTTGCACTGCTCTGCTGCATCATGCTCGCAGTATCCTACTGGCTCGCATCGACAGTCAATCAGGAGACTATAGTAAAGCGCGTGTTACCTGTAACAATAACTGTAATTATTGCAATGTTTCTGTTTTACAGACAGTTACTTCCATTTGCGCTCAATCTGCTAAGCAAAAACAAAAAGTTTTATTATCGCGGAACTAATCTATTGTGGATATCAGATCTAAAATACAGAATACGTAACTATGCCTCAATGCTTTTCATAATATCGCTGCTCATGTCTGTGGGCCTTACGGGATTTACGGCCTCAGTAAGCGTTGCCTCAGTGGAGATGAATACCAATGTTGAGTTCTGCTCTAAAAAGTATCCTCTGATAGCTACGTTTCCTCATGGCAACACCAACAGAGAAAATGTTACAAAAAATATACGCAATCTACTTCATACCAATGAGATATCATACACAGAAAAGAGCATGCATCTGCTGTGGGCAAAATCGGAAGAGGGAAAAATACACGGGAGAAAAACAAAAGGAGTTTACTTCCTAAAAAAATCAGAGCTGCCTCTTATTCTATCCGATTCAGAAATATCAAAGCTAAAATTCAACGGAGATACGGCACACATGACAGTAAATCCCGATAATTTTTTCGTACCATACGAACTTGGACGGTTGTTTGTAATTGAGGATTCTGCCATAGTAAAGTACAAGAAGGAGTTAAGCCAAGAGACAATTGTCTATTACAATTATAAAACATCCAAAAATATAGGAAAACAACTTGTGGAGATTTATAAATTGCATGACGGCGAGGAAAATGGCTTTTTTATGATCAGGAACGCCGACATGATGAATCAACTATACTTCTTCTATAGAAGATTTTATCTACTGTTGAGTTTTTACTTTGTCCTTATATTCTATCTGTGTGCCGGAAGTATGCTGTTTTTCAAATTTTATTACAGCACGCAAGAGGAGAGAAAAAAATATCTCGGCTACGCAAAGGTGGGGTTATCCCATGCTGAGACAAAGAAATCGTCGACAGTTCAGATGGCTGTACTGTTCTTTATACCAAACATTTTTGCCATATTGAATATGTGTTTTGCAATGAATGCCATTGCTTCTATCTCTGCCAACGGATCATTATTGATTCCGAGCATTGTAAAAATTGTGATGATAACATTAGCCATTCAACTGCTTTTTTTCCTATTTTTGAGGCGAAAAACATTTATTTAAGCCATTTTTAAGGCAAAACTTTTAAACATTTTAGATATTACAATGAATAAGCTATTTATAATTATATGCAGCCTCTGCCTCCTACTCTTTTCACTACTTTTTCTCGGATGCGGTAATAACAATTCAAATAAAAAAACGGAGACAGAGCCCATCGGCAAATCATTAGAGAACAATGAGGCTGCAAAGGAGTTCCCTTACCCGGCAATTCCGCAAATGATGAGCGACCACGCTGAGGCATCGAGGTACTATGTGACTCTTTTCTGGGACAAATATATCAAGAGTCCTAATAGGAGTGCCATAGATTCCTTAAAAATGGAGGATGCATACGCAAATTATGCAAACGAGATGATTGTCTTGCAAAATATTACAGGCAATCTTCACGCTTGCGACAAGATCCAGAAAAGGCTTTTCGAAAGAGCCGACTCACTCTATCTAGCAGGTGACAAAACTCTGCTGCTCAGCTTACTCAAATTCAGCGAAAAATATCTCTATAATCCCAACTCTCCAATGCTCAACGAGGAGTTATATATCCCGGCACTTGAGGCCATACTCAATCTGAAATCTCTACCGGAGATAGAAAAAATGCAGTACAATTACCAACTGGAGCTGGCTCAAAAAAACAGAACAGGAAACAAGGCAGCCGATTTTGCCTTTACATTCAGTACCCCGACAGGTGAAAAAAAAGGCTCGCTATACTCCCTCAAGGCAGATTATACCCTATTATTTTTCAATAATCCGGATTGCCCGGCCTGCGCCGAGATGCTACAATCACTGAAACAGAGCGATATGATTACCAATATGGTACAAAGTGGAAAACTAAAAATTCTAGCCATCTATGTAGACAAACAGCTAAATTTATGGCGTAATAATCATATAAAATATCCTGCCGACTGGATTTATGCCTATGACCATAAATATATCCTCAGAGATAATAGCATATACGGCATAAGGGCCATACCGAGTTTCTATTTACTTAACAATGAGAAAAGGGTTCTCATGAAGGACGCTCCCTCACCAAAACCGGTAATAAATTACCTCGCGAGAATAACACCTCGTTAATACAAATTACACAGACTGAGTTGCTCAGCCAATTGTTCAGCAGGAGCTTCCGTGCAACAGGCGTTGCACTTATTTAACGGACCTCTCGGCCCGAGGAGCATGCCGTAAACGGCAGTGTTCAATAGGCGCTTCACTCAGTAAACAGGCCTTCAGCCTGAAATACAGCACCG